>NZ_CP107996.1:1304000-1630000 GCF_036088315.1 Streptomyces sp. NBC_00344
ACCGATGCCGTCGAGGTGGTCAACTGTGCGCGCGCGCGGGCGAGTTCCAAGAGTTTCCGGGAGCGCGGCAGGCTGCAGTGGATCCTGGAGAACATGGCGCCGGGCGACTACCTCGTCTACGGCTTCGGCCAGATCGACTGGAAGCCGGACCCGGGGCTGCACACCGATCCCTTCGGCAGCTTCGTCGACCAGATGCGGGCGTACGCCACGGGTGCGCGCGAACGCCAGGGCCACCCGGTGATCCTGCTGCCGTTCGAACGGCGGAGGATCGACCGGCACGGCAATGTGACGCGCTTCCTGGGCGACTATCCGGTGGCGGCGCGCCGACTCGCCGTGGACGAACACATCCCGGTGATTGATCTCTACGGACAGAGCCTCGCCTGGTGGGAGGAGCTGGGCCCGGAGAACTCCCAGGACGCCTTCACCTACCTGCGTCCTGGTGAGCCGCTCCTGGAGATCGTCCAGGACGCGGACAACGTCCATCTGCGACCCGAGGGCGCTGTGGAATGCGCCCGCTTCGTGGCCCGCAGCCTCGCCGAACAGCAGGTGATCCCGGCTCACTGGGTGCGGGGTCTCGACGTCACCTCCTTCTCCTACCGCCAGCTCGGCTGGCTGGACGACGCCACCTTCGTGCAGCGCACCAAGGCCCGTGTGTCCACGAGTCCCGCTCCGGAGGCCGGCGCATGAACCATCTGCTGTGCCGTGGCAGGGCCACCGGCACCGAACCGTCCCGGGGCGCGGTGTACGCGGCCCTCTACAGCTCGGCCGACCCGCTGTCCGGTGTCGCCCCCGGCGACCAGCTCCAACTCGGCCTCTCGGTGGCCGCCGACGGGGGCGCGCCCTACGGCTGCGCCTATCTGATGGAGGACTCGCTGCTCGACGCAGCCGACGTCCTGGACGCCCAGCAGCTGGAGTACTTCCCCGAACAGCGCTGCTTCCGGGTACGGGCGGATCCCGGCACACACGCCTCGGGCGTCCTCCTCCTCCGGATAAAACATCCCACCGGGGCGCCCAGGCTGCGCCCGCAGATCAGGGTCGCCGTGCCGGACGGCCCGGGGCGCAAGCCGGTCCGTACCGGCCGGCTCAGCGATGCCGCACTGCCCGTCCTGGCACCCGCGGCGAGGGGCCTGCGCATCGTGGTGCGTCCGGGCGAGGGCGGAACGGTGCACGCGACCTCCGCGCTCCCGGGCAGCACCCCGATCTCGGTGACCCAACCCGCTTACGGGACAGCGCGGTTGACGGCCGACGGCTGGGTGTCCTATCAGCCGCGTCCCGGATTCCGGGGCTACGACAGATTCCAGTACACCGTCGCGACCGCGGACGGTGGCAAGAGCTCGGCGCCGGTGAACGTACACGTCGGCGAGCTCGGCGAGGTGCCGGGCGTGTTCCCCGAGCACACCGGCGCCGCCGCGTTCCGTGCCTGGCAATGGCCGGAACTCACCGGTGAGATGCCGTGGCCGCAGGCGTCGGGGACCACGCAGGCACAGCAGGGACCGGCCCAGGAGGGTCAGACATGGTGAATTCCGCGGGCCAGGGCGCGGGTACGGCCCACCCCGGCCACATCCGGGATGTCTCGGTGGTCCTCCGGGTCAGCGATCACGCCGCGACTCTCGAGGCGTGCCTCGGGTCGCTGGCCCAGCAGTCGCTGGGAGCTGAGCGGATCGAGGTCATCGCGATCGACGACGGTTCGACCGACGACAGCGGTCCACTGCTCGCCCGGGCCGCCCGCACCCACCGCGGAATGCTGCGTACCGGTCAGCAGCAGCACGGGCTGGGACCCGCCGCGGCGCGCAATCTCGGGCTGAGCCAGGCGGCCGGACGGTACGTCATCTTCCTCGAGGCCGCCGACCGGCTCGCGCCCGACGCACTGGCCAGGATGGTCGCGGCCGCGGACCGCAGCGAGGCCGATGTGGTGCTCGGCAAGCTGGAGAGCACCGGCCGGCACTCGGTCGCGACGTCGATGTTCCGCGCGAACCAGGACTACACCGACCTCTACGGGTCGCGGGTCTACTGGTCTCTCACCCCGGACAAACTGTTCCGGATGAGCCTGCTGCAACGCCGCGGGCTGCAGTTCCCGACCGACCTGCACATCGGCGACGACCAGGTCTTCACCGCGCAGGCACTGACCGCGGCCGACAACATCGCGGTGGTGGCGGACCGCACCTGTGTGTTCAAGGGCCCCTCCGGTGCGGCAGCGGTCACGCTGACCGAACGCGTGGCACTCGCGGCACGGATGATGGCGCTGGTCACCACTCTGGTTCCCGCGGGCCCTCAGCGGGACCGGCTGCTCTCACGGCATCTGGAGTCCGAACTCGGCAAGCCCACCGGCGCCCTGCTGCTCGCATCGGACAACCCCGCCGAGCAGGAGCGTGCGATGTGGGCCGCTTCGGACGTCCTGCACGCCCATCTCACCGCGGGCGCGCTGGCACTGCTGCCCCGGCCGGTGGCCGTACGTATGGCCCTGCTGTCGGCGGGACGTTTCGCCGAGGCCCGTCGGATGGCGGAGTACGAAGCGCAGAAGGGACAGCCGGCGCCGAAGAAGACCATCGAGAACGGCCGGGTCTTCACGGCCCTGCCGTTCTTCCGGGACCCGCAGACAGCGCTGCCGGACGAGCTCTTCGACATCACGGACCGGATGACGGTGACCCATCAGCTGACCCGTCTGGAATGGACGAAGTCGATCCTGGGAATCGATGGCACCGCCTTCTTCGAGCAGCTCTCCACCCGCGACCGGGCCACCAAAGTGGTGCTGCGCGAGCGTCTCAGCGGCGCCGAGGAGCGTTTCTCGGTGACGGCGCGCAGAGACGAGAAGCTGGTCAACGCCAAGGGCAAGCCGAGGGCCATGGGCCGCTTCTCCGCGCGGGTCAACCTCCGACAGACTTCGAGCGGCCGCCCGCTGGGGCCCGGCATCTGGGATCTGTGGCTCTCGGTGAGTTTCGAGGGCGTCACCCGGGAGGTACGGCTCGGCCGCAGACGTTCCGACGACGTGGATGTCACGAGCAGGCCGCCGGTCGTGATCGCCCCTTCGCCGCGCTCCGCGGACCACCATCTGGTCGCCGTGCCCTTCTGCACACCCCAGGGCGACATCTCGCTGCAGATCTCCGAACAGCTTCCGCTGCCCGTAGCTCGGTGAGTGAACCCGCGGTTCCGGCCGGGTCAGCCGACCGGGCTCCAGCCCTCGAAGGCCAGGCCCTGCTGGGCGGTGTCCTGGCGGGCCATCAGAATGCCGCCGGTCCCGTCCAGGGCGGCGACCACGATGCGTCCCGCGCTGTCCACCGCCACCTGGGGCGCATACGCCCGCGCGCCGCCCAGGGGGGCCCACCACGTTCCGTAACTCTCGTTCTCGGTGACATACGCGGTCACCTCGATGGAGCCGTCGGCCCCAGGCTGTGCGAGCACCGTGCAGTCGAAGCCCCCGACGAGCGCGCGGGCGGCGCCCGCCCGCCCGCTGCCGGCCGCGCCGCCGACCGGCAGCAGGCCGCCGTCCTGCTGGGCCTGCGCGCCGGGACGCCAGGCGACCAGCGAGTCGTCGCCGGGATAGCGCCAGAAGTAGGTGGCACGCCTGGCACCGGTCTCCAGCGCAGTCGGTGTGCCGTCGACGACCGGGGTCCGCAGCCGGTCGCGCAGCTCGAACCTGCCGTTCGCCACACCCACCCAGCGATCCACTCCGGCCGCTCCGACCGCGATGATCTCCAGGGGCCCGCCGTGTGGCATGACGGCGAGCAGATCACCTGTGTACGGATCGGGCGTGACGGCCTTCCAGCGGCCCCAGCCGCCCTCGGCGTTCCTGCTGCACCGGAGGATGCCACCGGCACGCAACGAGACGAGCACATGGACGGTGCCGGACACCTGGTTCACCGCGATCACCGGTCCGGCGGACACGCCGTCTCCCGGAACGCCGAGACTGCGCCAGTCCGTGAGCCCTCGTCCGCTCTGGAACTGTGTGGCTACGACGACTTCGGGTGCTCCGGTGCCGGCGGGCGCCCGGCGCAGGGCGGCGAAGTGGACATATCCCTCGCTGGTCTGTGCCATGGCGGCACGCCCGGCCCAGCCGGGTACCGCGATCACGTCGGGCTCGAGCCAGCCATGCTGCCCCGGGGCCTCGGTCCAGCGCATCAATCCGTCCGCGGCAGGTGCGTAGGCGGTCAGCCGGCCGTCACTTCCGCGGAAGAGCCAGTCACCCGGGGGTGCGGGAGGTGCCGAGGTGCGTGCCGGGGACGGCGCGTCGACGACGGAGCCACGGCCGGCGACTCCGTGGGAACCGGTCGCCCTGGCACCGCTCCTGGACCGGCTCACGACTCCGTTCCGCCCTTCACTGAACACACCGCCACAGCTCGGAAGTTTGTCATACCGGTCACGGTTGGTTCACCAAACCGTCTCTAAATTCCCACCGATCGAAAGCTTTGTCTATTATTCATGGAGACCCGAGGCTGACAGCTGGGCCGGTACCCCTCGACCGCCCGATTCCCCTCGCGCGCAATCTCAGCGTTCCGACGGAAGGGCTCGACGAGCAGTGACGTACCAGGACACAGGAACACGGCCGACGGACGATCAGCCAACACCCTCCCGACGCGCACCGCGCAAGCGCGGCAGGGCCAAGAAGCGGCGCCGTCCGCTGCGCATCGTGCTGATCTGCCTCGCTGTACTGCTGGTTGCCGCCGGCGGTACCGCCTGGTGGCTCTACAACAGCCTCGACGGCAACATCAAGGGCGTCGACATCAACAAGGCTCTCGGCAAGGACCGCCCCGAGAAGCTGCCCACCGCAGGACAGAACCTGCTGGTTCTCGGCTCCGACTCACGGGCCGGGGAGAACGGCAAGATCGCCGGCGGCAATGTCAGCGGCGCCCGCTCCGACACCGCGCTGGTGATCCACATACCGCAGGGCCGGTCCCGGGCGACCGCGGTGAGCATCCCGCGCGACACCCTGGTGACCCGGCCCGAGTGCACCAAGAAGGACGGCTCGCCGATGCCGTCCGCGAAGCGTGTGATGTTCAACTCGGTCTACTCACTGGTCGGTCCGGCCTGCGTGGTGAAGACCGTGGAGAAGATGTCGGATGTACGCATCGATCACTACATGGAGATCGACTTCGCGGGCTTCAAGGACCTTGTCGACGCGATCGGCGGAGTGACGGTGGACGTCCCTCAGGACATCCACGACGGGGCGAGCGGCCTCGATCTCAAGAAGGGCCCGCAGAAGCTCAACGGCACGCAGTCGCTGGAGTTCGTGAGGACCCGTCACGGCATAGGTGACGGCAGCGACCTGGGCCGGATCGGACTCCAGCAGGAGTTCATGCTCGACCTGCTGGGCGAGGTGCAGAAGCAGGACCTGCTGAGCAGCCCCACCAAGTCGTACAAGATCGCCAACTCGGCCACCAAGTCACTGACCACCGACTCGGATCTGGCATCCCTGAAGTCGCTGGGTGAGTTCGCCCGCAGCATGAAGGGCGTCAACCCCGACACCATGGAGACGATCATGCTTCCGGTGGCGTACGACAAGGCTGATCCCAACCGTGTGGTGGCGGCCGAGCCTCAGGCGACGCAGCTGTGGAAGGCCATCCGCACCGACACCGAGGTGCCGGCGGCGGCGAAGAAGTCCCCCGCCACCGGCGGCTGAGCCGCAAGCGCCTGATTCCGGCAGAGCCACCGCTCCGCCTGGAACCAGGCGCTCAGGCCCGGGTCCAGGCGGCGAGCGCCAGGCCCGGCTCGGCCTTCTGGCGCGCCACCCGCAGGGTGCCGTCCTCCGCGACGGCGGCAAGGACGACCCGGCCCACCGCATCCAGCGCGAGGGCGGGGACACCCAGCGAAGCCTCACCGGTCTCCGTCCACCACAGGCCGTCCGCCTCGTCCTCGGTGGGGCAGGCCGCTACGGCGGGGCGGCCGTTCCGGCCTCGGAACGCCAATACCGTGCAGTCGTAGCCCTCGACAGGGGTGCGCAGCACGGACAGCGCACCGCCGTCCGGTTCACCGCCGAGCACCACGTCGTCGGCTCCGGGCCGGTGCGCGATCACACCGGCCCCTTCAGGGTCGCACCAGTAGTACGTGGCACGGTCGTCGCGGGTGCACACCCCGGTGGCCGATCCGGCGGCCGCTCTGGCGGCGGTGGGACCGGCCTGGACGAAATCGCCGCCCGCCTCCTCCTGGGCCCAGCGCAGCACCTGCTCGTCCGCCGGGGCGAGCAGCTCCACACGGTCGGTCAGGGCGACCGCGGCGGGCACTCCGTCCGAGACGTTCGCGCCCTTGAGGTCCTTCCACCCTTCCCACTTGCCGGCCCCGGCCTGTCTGCGCATGCTGATACCGCGCCCGGCGTTGCGGACGAAGACATGGACGCCGCCGTCGGCACCGACCGCCACAGCGGGCGCGCCCACCTTCCGCGCGCGGTCCGGTTCCTTGTGCGGGTTGCCGAGAGCGTGCCACGGCCCGAAGGGCCGGCCCGTCTGGTACTGCGTGGCATGCATGATCACGGTCCCGCGCTCGTCACTGCGACGTGAGAGCAGATGCACGTAGCCGTCCGGGCCCTGTGCGAGCGTCATATGGGTGGAGCCGGCAACGGCGATGAGCTCGGGTGCCGTCCAGTCAGGACCGCCGGGACGCTGCTCGGTCCAGCGCAGGATCCCGCCTTCGGCCGGCGCGTAGGCGCTGAGGGAACCGTCCTTGCCGCGCAGCAGCCAGCAACCGGTGGCCGGACCCGTGGCAGATACGGAACGCGACTCCATGGCCGGCTGCCAGCCTTCCCCTCAACTGGGCATACTCTCCACCGACCATAACATTCCGGCAGGTCGGAGCCGGTGGCCCGGTGGCCGGGCAGCCCAGGACTACCTCGCGTCGCGGAACTGCCGCAGCCGGCTGCTGCGCGAGCTGTAGGTGAAGTACACGACGACCCCGACCGCCATCCAGATGGCGAACCTGATCCAGGTCTCGGCGGGGAGGTTCAGCATGAGCCAGAACGAGGCGAGCACCGAGAGTGCCGGGATCAGCGGGACCAGCGGGGTGCGGAACGAACGCGGCAGATCCGGGCGCTTCCTGCGCAGGATGACGACTCCGACCGCCACCATGACGAACGCGAACAGCGTCCCGATGTTGACCAGTTCGGCAAGCACGTCGATCGAGGTGAAGCCGGCCACGATGGCGACGATCCCGCCGAGCAGAATCGTGGAGCGGTACGGGGTGCCGAACTTCGGGTGCACATGGGAGAAGAACATCGGAAGCAGACCGTCGCGGCTCATGGCGAAGAAGACCCGGCTCTGGCCGAGCAGCAGGATCATACAGACGGAGGTCAGACCGACCGCCGCGCCAAAGCTGATCAAGCCCGCCCAGAAGGGGTGACCGACCGACTTGAACGCGTCGGCGAGCGGGGCGTCGGTCGACAGCTCCGTGTACTTCTGCATACCGGTGACGACGATCGAGACCGCCACGTAGAGCACCGTGCAGATGAAGAGCGAGCCCAGGATGCCGCGCGGTACGTCGCGCTGCGGATTGAGGGTCTCCTCGGCAGTCGTCGCCACGATGTCGAAACCGATGAAGGCGAAGAAGACCACCGCGGCGCCGGTGAAGATGCCCATCACACCGAACGCACCCGGGTTGAATCCGAACATCAGCTCGATCAGCGGGGCCGAGACTCCAGTGCCACCCTCTCCGTGCTGGGCAGGCGGGATGAACGGGTGGTAGTTGGAGCCGGTGATGAAGAAGGCGCCGACGACGATCACCAGCAGGACCACGGTGACCTTGACGGCGACGACGATCGCCGTCACCCGCGAGGACAGCTTCACACCGACGACCAGAATGCCCGTCAGGATGATCACCAGCAGACAGGCGAGCACATCGAAGCCGAACACACCGTTGTGTGTGCCGCTGAGCGCCTGAGGCATGCTCAGCCCCGCCGTGTCCATGAGGGAGCGGATGTAACCGGACCAGCCGACCGCCACCACCGCGCAGCCCAGGGCGAGTTCGAGGATGAGGTCCCAGCCGATGATCCAGGCGGGCAGTTCACCGAGTGTGGCGTACGAGAAGGTGTAGGCGGAGCCGGCCACCGGTACGGTCGAGGCGAACTCCGCATAGCAGAGAGCCGCAAGACCGCACACCACGCCGGCGACGACGAAGGCCAGGGCCACGGCGGGGCCCGCGGTCTCCTTCGCGATCTTCCCGGTGAGCACGAAGATGCCGGTACCGATGACGACCCCGACGCCGAAGACCGTGAGGTCCAGAGTGGAAAGGGCCTTTTTGAGCGCGTACTCCGGTTCCTCCGTGTCCTGGATGGACTGCTCCACGGATTTGGTCCGGAAGAGATTGCTGCTCACGGGCGTACCTCCCACGCTTGTCGTCCCCGCCATGATCGGGAGCGCGAGCACCCGGTGCACCCGGCTGTCCACCTCTTTCACACGAATGAGCCGGTGGGACCACCCATACAGGCTGGTCCCACCGGCTCATCGGCGGTCGCGCAGTGACGCGGCGCGGTCAGTCGCGAGCGGGTTCCGCGGCCCCGGCGGACTCGCTGTCGTACCGTCCGTCGATCTTCGCGACGAGACCGGTGACCTGGCGGGCGATGTCCGGGGCGGTGAGCCCGATCTCGGCCAGGATCTGCTTACGGCTCGCATGATCGAGGAAGCGCGGCGGAATACCGAAGTCGCGCAGCGGTACATCGACCCCCGCGTCCCGCAGCGCCTGCGCGACGGCGGATCCGACACCTCCGGCCCGGCTGTTGTCCTCCACCGTCACGACGACCCGGTGCTGCTCGGCGAGCGGGGCAAGTGCCTCGTCGACGGGCTTGACCCAGCGGGGGTCGACCACGGTGGACGTGATGCCCTGCTTGTTCAGCAGTTCGGCGATCTCCAGGCACATCGGGGCGAGCGCGCCCACCGAGACGAGCAGGACGTCCGGCTTGTCGGTACCCGCACGGCGCAGCACATCCATGCCACCGATCCGGCCCACGGCGGGGACGGCCGGGCCGACCACGCCCTTCGAGTAGCGCACCACGGTCGGCGCGTCCTCGACCCGTACCGCCTCGCGCAGCTGGGCACGCACCTGCTCGGCGTCGCGCGGGGCCGCGATCCGCAGTGTCGGGACGCACTGCAGGATGGACATGTCCCACATGCCGTTGTGCGAGGCGCCGTCGTCCCCGGTGACACCCGCCCGGTCCAGGACGAAGGTGACACCGCACTTGTGCAGCGCCACATCCATCAGCAGCTGGTCGAAGGCACGGTTGAGGAAGGTGGCGTAGACCGCGAAGACCGGGTGCAGCCCGCCGGTGGCAAGGCCGGCGGCGGAGACCGCAGCGTGCTGCTCGGCGATCCCGACGTCATAGACCCGGCCGGGGAACTCCTTGGCGAACTTGGCCAGGCCGACCGGCTGGAGCATGGCCGCGGTGATCGCGACGATGTCCTCACGCTCCCGGCCGAGCTTGACCATCTCGTCGCCGAACACCGAGGTCCAGCTGGCGGCCGCCGCCTTGATGGGCAGGCCGGTGTCCGGATGGATCGGGCCGATGCCGTGGAAGTGGTCGGCCTCGTCCTGTTCTGCGGGCTGGTAGCCCCGGCCCTTCTCCGTGATGCAGTGCACGATGACGGGACCGCCGAAGCCCTTGGCGCGCTCCAGCGCGGACTCCAGGGCCTCGATGTCGTGGCCGTCGATCGGTCCCACGTACTTCAGCCCGAGGTCCTCGAACATGCCCTGCGGGGCGATGAAGTCCTTGAGGCCCTTCTTGGCGCCGTGGAGCGTCTCGTACAGCGGCCTGCCGACGACCGGTGTGCGCTCCAGGAGGTCCTTGCCACGGGCCAGGAACCGCTCGTAGCCGTCGGTGGTGCGCAAGGTGGCGAGGTGGTTGGCGAGGCCGCCGATGGTCGGCGCGTAGGAGCGCTCGTTGTCGTTCACCACGATCACCAGCGGGCGGTCCTTGGCGGCGGCGATGTTGTTGAGCGCCTCCCAGGCCATACCGCCGGTGAGCGCGCCGTCACCGATCACCGCGACGACATGGTCGTCCTTCCTGAGCACCTGATTGGCCTTGGCGAGGCCGTCGGCCCAGCCCAGCACCGTGGAGGCGTGCGAGTTCTCGATGAAGTCGTGCTCGGACTCGGCACGCGAGGGGTAGCCGGAAAGGCCGCCCTTGGTGCGCAGCAGTCCGAAGTCCTGCCGGCCGGTGAGCAGCTTGTGCACATAGCTCTGGTGCCCTGTGTCGAAGAGCACCCGGTCCTTCGGCGAGTCGAAGACGCGGTGCAGGGCGATCGTCAGCTCGACGACACCGAGGTTCGGGCCGAGGTGGCCTCCGGTCTTGGACACGGCGCCGACAAGGAAGGTGCGGATCTCCGCGGCCAGCTGTTCCAGCTGCTCAGGGCCGAGCCGGTCCAGATCGCGCGGTGCCTTGATGCGGGCCAGCAGCTCTTCCCCGTCGCCCACCACCACACTTGAACGACGCGCTTCGCGCGGCTGTACCACCCGTGCCTCCTTGACGTTCCGAACTGTGATCGAGCTTTGCCAGATCTGCCGAGTCTAATGTTCCATCCGCCGCTCCGGTCATCGGGCGGTGCGTCGTGCGTCACCTGATTTCGGTAACGAACGCACAGATGCCCGGCACCGGAGCGTTCCGGTGCCGGGCTTCCGGGAGCCTGAGCGGGCGTCCGCCCGGCCCTGTGCCGGTGCTGTGGCGGGCGTCGCGACGGGTCGGACGCCGCCTGCCGCAGCGTCAGGCGCGACCCGCGGTCTTCTGGGTCTTGCGGGTGACCGAGTCGATGACGACGGTGGCGAGCAGCACTCCACCGGTGATCATGTACTGGATCGCGGTGGCGATGCCCTCGAGGGCCAGGCCGTACTGGATCGAGGTGATCACCATGACGCCGAGCAGCGCGTCCCAGGTGCGGCCACGGCCTCCGAAGAGGCTGGTGCCACCGATGACGGCCGCCGCGATGGCGTTCATCAGCAGGTCGCCCGAGCCGGCGCTCTGGTTGGCAGCGGCGATCTTGGATGCCAGGAACAGACCGCCGATGGCGGCGAAGGTACCGGCGATGGCGAAGACCGAGACACGGATCGCCGTGACGTTGATACCGGCACGGCGGGAGGCCTCGACGCTGCCGCCGAGTGCGAAGATCTTACGGCCGTATCCGGTGCGGCGAAGGACGAAGTCCGTCGCCACCAGGAACACCAGGAAGATCAGCAGGGCGAGCGGCAGACCCTTGTGCAGGTTCAGCACGTAGGCGGCGGCGAAGGCCGGGATCGCGAGCAGGACCGTCCGCACCACGATCTCGCTGAGCGGGCGCGAGGGGATGCCGGCCGCGTCACGGCGGCGGTTGTCGAAGAACGTGCTGAGGAAGAACACCACGACGGCGATGAGGGCCACGCCGTACGCGGCCGCCACATCGGTGAAGTAGTAGGTCGTCAGCTTGCCCACGACTCCGTCGGAGTCCAGGTTGATCGTGCCGTTGTCGCCCAGGATCTGCAGCATGAAGCCGAGCCAGAACAGCAGACCGGCCAGGGTGACGGCGAACGCGGGGGCGCCGATGCGGGCGAAGAAGAACCCGTGAATCGTGCCGATGAGCGCGCCGCTGACGATGGCGACGAGAATGGCGAGCCACTCGTTCAGGCCGTGCGTGACGCTCATCACCGCGACGACAGCGCCCGACACACCGCTGACCGAGCCGACCGAGAGGTCGATCTCGCCGAGCAGCAGCACGAAGACGATACCGACGGCGATCATGCCGGTGCCGACCATCGTGATGGAGATGTTGCTCAGGTTCTCCGCGGAGAGGAAGTTCGAGTTGAGGCTCTGGAAGATGACCCAGATGATCACCAGGCCGAGAACCACGGGTATCGAGCCCAGGTCACCGGCGCGGATCTTGCGCTTGAACTCCCCGAGATAGCCGGCGAAGCCCTGCTCGCGCACGAGCAGCCGCGGGTCCACCGCGGCGACTGCGCCCTCGGCGGCTGCGGTGTTCTCGACCTGGTGGGCGGAGGTCTTCTGCATACTCACTTCTGAACCTCCGCGTTCCGCGCCGCACGACGGGTCACGGCGTTCTCCGTGGCTCCGGTGATGGCGGAGATGATGTCTTCCTGCGAGGTGGTCTTCACATCGAAGACACCGTTGTTGCTGCCGAGACGGAGCACAGCCACCTTGTCAGCGACCGCCTTGACGTCCGCCATGTTGTGGCTGATCAGCAGGACCGCGTGGCCGCGCTCACGGAGCCGCTCGACCAGGTCGAGGACCTGGGCGGTCTGCTCGACACCGAGGGCCGCCGTCGGCTCGTCGAGGATGACGAGCTTCGGCTCACCGAGCATCGACCGCGCGATCGCCACCGTCTGGCGCTGGCCGCCGGAGAGCGAGGCGATCGGGATGCGGACACTGGGGATATGGATCGACAGCGTGGTGAGCAGCTCGCGCGAGCGGCGCTCCATCTCGACCTCGTCGAGCATTCCGCGCCTGCGGAGCTCCCTGCCGAGGTAGAGGTTGCCCACGACGTCGATGTTGTCGCACAGCGCGAGGTCCTGGTAGACGGTCGCGACACCCAAGTGCTGGGCGTCCTGCGGCTTGTTGACCTGGACGGGCCTGCCTTCCCACTCGATGACTCCGTCATCGATGGGGTGAACGCCGGCGATCGTCTTCACCAGCGTGGATTTTCCGGCTCCGTTGTCGCCCACCAGGGCGACCACTTCACCGGCGTGGACCTCAAGCTCTACGTCGGTGAGCGCCTGGACGGCACCGAATCGCTTGGAGACTCCGCGCAACGCCAACACGGGCGTAGCGGACACGTGAACCATCTCCTTCGCCGCCTGACCGGCGGGGATGCCGCGCCGGAACGGCGCGGTGGCTGAGCAGAAGAGAAAACGAAGCGATCCGTCCGGTGCCCCGCCCTTGCCAGCGGGGCGAGAGTGGGCCGAGGCACCGGACAGGCTTCAACAGTGCGTAGGTCCTGGGCTGAGCCCGGGACTTACTTCAGACCGATCTTGTCGCAGCCGGCCTTGTACTTGGGGGTGCAGATCTCGCTGAGCTTGTAGATGCCGTCCTTGAGGACGGTGTCCTGGATGTTCTTCTGCGTCAGCGAGACGACCGGGAGAATCACCGAGGGGACCTTCTTGACGGTCGGGCTGTCGACCGTGGAGGTCGTGAGCGACCCGAGGTCCTTGCCCTGCGCCAGCTTGACGGCCATCTCCGCGGCGATCGGGCCCTCGAGCACGTAGGGCTTGTAGACGCTCATGAACTGCTCACCGGAGACGATGCGCTGCACACCGGCGAGTTCGGCGTCCTGACCCGTGACCGGGGGGAGGGGGGAGATGTTGGCGGCCTTGAGGGAGGTGATGATACCGCCGGCCATGCCGTCGTTGGCGGAGTAGACGCCGTCGATCTTGCCCTTGCCGAGGGCGGCGATGGCGCCGTCCATGTTGGCGTTGGCGTTCTCCGGCTTCCACTCCTTGGTGTCGTAGGACTTGCCGATCTTCACCTTGCCCTGGAGGACGGAGAGCGCGCCCTTCTTGAAGTCTGCGGCGTTGGGGTCGGTGATCGCGCCGTTCATCATGACGATGGTGTCGCTGCTCGCCTTGGCGCCGAGCTTCTCCAGCAGGGCCTTGCCCTGGGTGACGCCGACCTGCCGGTTGTCGAACGAGACGTACGAGTCGATCGGACCCTGCGCCAGGCGGTCGAAGGCGACGACCGGGATACCGGCGTCGTGGGCCTTCTGGACCGAGTTCTTGATCGACGCGGAGTCCACCGCGTCCACGATCAGTGCGTCGACCTTGTTGGTGATCATCGTGTCGACCTGCTGCGCCTGGGTGGGCGCGTCCTGCTTGGCGTTGAGGTACTGGACCTTGCCCTTGCCGTGGGTGAGGTCCCTGATCTTCTTCGCGATCAGCGGGCGGTCGAACTTCTCGTACCGGGCGGTCTGGTTCTCCGGCAGCAGCAGACCGACGGTTATCGCGTCGCCCTTCTTCTTGCTGTCCGTGTCCGAGCTGGACTTGGAGTCCTTGGCGCTGCCACAGGCAGCGAGAGAGACGGCCATTGCGGTGGCGGCCACGGCCACGGCGGCACGACGCATCTGCGTGTTCACTTCAGAAACCTCCCTGACGAGGCCGCGACGTTGCGGCCGAGGTGCCTGGAGTCAACTCGGCCGCCGAGGCGACGTCAAGGATTAAATCCTTAACGAGATGGCAACGGTGTCATTCGTTATCTAAGTGAAGGCAGGGGTACCGGCCGGAATCGCGCTCTCCAAAAGGCTCGAATCGCCCATTTCACTGAGCACGAGGGCCAGTGCGCCCAGCACCTCGGCCCGTCCGCCGAGGGCCCCTGGCAGCACCGAGAGCTGCCGGGCAGCACTGGGGATCGCGTACCTGCCGACCGACTCCCTGATGGGTCCGAGCACCAGCTCACCGGCCTCCGCGAGGTCACCGCCGAGCACCACCCGGCTCGGGTTGAGCAGGTTGCACAGATTGGCGACGCCGCTGCCGATGTGCCGGCCGACGTCCGCGATGACCCGTCGGCAGCCCGGATCACCGCCACGGGCGAGCTGGACGACCCTCTCGATGGTCAGACCGGTGCCGTGGCTGGACTCCAGCAGGGGCAGGACATACCGCGCGGCGGTGAAGGTCTCCAGGCACCCGCGATTGCCGCAGCGGCACACAGGGCCCGATTCGTCGAGCGTGATGTGGCCGATCTCCCCCGCCGTGCCGCCGGGGCCCCGGTAGATCTGACCGTCTATGACCAGACCGGCACCCACCCCGCTGGCGACCTTGATGTAGGCGAGGTCCCTGACCCCGCGGCCGCTCCCCCACACCAGCTCGCCGAGCGCGCCGAGGTTGGCGTCGTTGTCGACGTAGACCGGCACACCGAGCCGGGTGGCCAGCTCGTCGCTCGGGTTGATGCCCGTCCAGCCCGGCAGGATCGAGGTGGAGCCGAGCGTGCCCGACTCGACGTCGATGGGCCCCGGCACCCCGAGGCCGACCCCGACCACCTTGTCGGCGCCGATACCGGTGGCCGCGATGAGCCGGTTGACCAGTTCTTCGGCCCGCCCGAAGCCCTGGGCGGACGATGCGTCCACGTCCAGCGGCTCGGACTCCTCGGCGAGGACCTGGTGCGCCAGGTTCCCGACCGCCACCCGCAGATGGGTGTGGCCGAAGTCGACGCCGATGACGATGCCCGCCGAGCCGCTGAGCGAGACACTGCGGGCCCTGCGGCCGCCAGCGGATGTCGGGGTGACCTCGACGGTGCCGCCGTCTTTCAGTTCGCGAACGATATTGGAGACCGTGGCTGCCGAGAGTCCGGTGCTGCGGGCGATCTCCGCCTGAGTGAGCGAGCCCGCCATACGCACCGCGCGCACGACCCGCTCGAGGTTGGCCCGGTGCAGAGATGTCTGCGACCCCGGAGTCTCCATCGACTCATCCACTCCTGCCATGGGTGGACGGCGCGACGGCCGTCCCCGCGCGGGGCGCGTCTGATGAGGCCCCGCCCTATCTCCAACATGTGAACCCTAAGCTGAGCCTTTAGGGCTCCCTTCCGTCAAGACCTTGAGCAAGCCGGGACACGGATGAGCGGGGACCGCAAGATACAAACAGGACGAACCGCCCGATGGCATATGCCTTCGGGCGGTTCGTGTTCAGAACGGAAGAGGAGCCTCTACTTCAGCGCTCCTGCGGTCAGACCCGCCACGACCTGCCGCTGGAAGATGATGTACGCCGCCAGCACGGGCAGCATCGCCATCACGAGACCGGCGAAGAGTCCGGAGTAGTCCCCCTTGTAGCCCTGGCTCGTGGCCAGTTCGACCAGCCCCTGGGCAAGGACCCGCTTGTGCGGGTCGGTGTTGAGAACTGTCGGCAGCATGTACTGGTTCCACTGCCCGAGGAAGTTGAAGATGCCCACGCTGATCAGGCCCGGTTTGGCCATCGGCAGCATGACCTGGAAGAAGGTCCGGGTGTGCGAGGCCCCGTCGATCATCGCCGCTTCGGCTACTTCTCCCGGCAGCGTCCTGAAGAACGATGTGAGGAAGAAGACGGTGAACGGCAGCGAATACGCGACGTAGACCAGGATCAGCCCCTGGGTCGTGTTCAGCAGACCCATGTTGTTCATCACGAAGAACAGCGGGACCAGCGCCAGGATGATCGGGAAGCTCATCCCTCCCACGAAGAGGTAGTAGATGAAGCGGTTCCCCGGGAAGTCGAAGCGGGCCAGTACATAGGCCGCCATGGAGCCGAGGAGCAGCGTCCCGAAGAGCGAGAAGCCCACCACCACGATGGTGTGCGCGAAATAGTCGCTCATGTGCGCCTGCCCCCAGGCGCGCGACCAGTTCTCGAAGTGCAGCCGGTCCGGAAGCTTCCAGGGCGCCGTGAGGATGTCGTGGTCGTTCTTGAAGGACGACATCACCGCCCAGACCAGCGGCACGACGACCAGGATCGCCCAGATGATCAGGATGCCGTGCGAGAAGACATTGAGGGTGCTGCCGGTGCGCCGCTCCGGGCCGGCAGCCGGGGGTGCCGTCGTGGTGACCGGCTCCTGGTCCTTGGTGACCTCGGCCGGAGGAGGGGTCTCAGTGGTTTTCATCAGAACTCCAGCCGCTCGCGCCGGCCCAGTCGCATCACGATGGCCGCGAAGCCGAGGGTGACGAGAAGGAGGGCCACGCCGATCGTTGTGGCGTATCCGGCCTGGCCGTCACGGAACGCCGCTTGGTAGACGTACAGCGGCAGCACAGTGGTCGACTGAGCAGGACCGCCGGGCCCCACGCTCATGATCTGTACGGCTGCGAAGGCTTCCGCGCCGAGGGCCAGGATGCCCATGTAGACCCAACCCGACTGCACGGTGTCCCAGAGGAGCGGCAGGGTGATCCGGAAGAAGGTGGTGACCCGGCTCGCCCCGTCCAGCAGCGCCGCTTCGTAGAAGTCCTTCGGGATGGAGGCCATTCCGGCGGAGAACAGCACCACGAAGAAGCCGACCGATGACCAGACCAGGACGGCCATGATGCACCAGAGGGCCAGATTCGGGTCGCCGAGCCAGTCCGGCTGGATGCTGCCGAGCCCGACCGCCTCCAGCGCGCCGTTGATCACACCGCCGTTGGGGTTGTAGGCGAACCTGAACAGCAGGGCGACGATCGCGATCGACAGCACCTGCGGGAAGAAGTACGCGATCTTGTAGAACGCCGATCCGGTGACGCCGGCGACGGCGGCGCCCTTACGGCGCCGCCCGCCGACGTTCAGCATGAAGGCGAAGAACAGTGCCAGGCCGAGCGTCACCAGCGGAAGCAGCAGCAGGAACAGCACGCTGTGCTCCAACGACTTCCAGAAAGTGTCGTCGTGGAGCATCCGGCTGTAGTTGTCGAAGCCGACCATCGCGAAGTCCGGGCTCAGACCGGTCCAGTCGGTGAACGAGTAGTAGATCGACTGGATGAACGGCCAGATGACGAAGATTGCGTACAACGCCAGTGGGAGCGTCAAAAACCCCACAATGAACCCATACTTACCGTGTTGCATGGTTACCGACCCCGATCTTCCGGCGGGTGCCGCCGCTGGTGACGCGCGCTCACTGGTGCTTGTAGTGCTTGATCGACTGGTCCTTGGCGGCCGCGTCGGCGTACGCCTGGCACTTCTTGACGGCCTCGGCCGGGGTCATGCGGCCGGCCATCATCTCGCCGAGCACCGACACACCGATCTGCTCCTTCTGGAGCTTCACGTACCAGTCCTGCAGGCGCGGGTTGACCACGTTGTCGCCGGCCACCTTCAGGGCGTCGATGCCCGACTGCAGGGCGGTGGACAGCGTCAGGCCTTCGGTCCCGCCGTTGAAGGCCGAGAGCGACTTCACCTTGGTGGTGAAGTTCTTCGACGAGGCCTCGCTGAGCATGATGCGCAGCTGCTCCATGCCCGCTTCCGGGTTCTTCGCGTTCTTCGGCACGATGAAGGGCTCACCGCCGGCCGCCCAGATGGTGCCGTACGGCATCTTGTCCGACGAATCGAGACTCGACGGCGCGCCGACCTTCATCTGGAAGTCCTTGGGCGTGGTCTTCGCGGCCTCGTTCTCCACCCAGGAACCGTTGGGGATGAAGAGCGCCTTGCCCTCGGTCCACGCGGTCTGCGACTGGATGTGGTCGATGCCGGGCGTGCCCTTGAGGATGTAGCCCTTCTTGAACAGCTCGTAGTACGCCTCGAAGCCTGCCTTGACGGCGGGGTCCTTCCAGGCGTTCGGCTCCAGGTTGTCGATCTTGTCGAGGACCTCGCGGCCACCGATCTTGCCGATGAAGGGGTAGAGCGAGAACGGGATGTAGTAGGGGTACTTGCCGGCGTAGGTCCAGCCCGCGATGCCCTTCTTCTTCGCCTTCGCGCAGACGGCGAGCATGTCGTCCCAGGTCTTGGGGTACTCGACGCCGAGCTTGTCCAGGGCGGTCTGCGAGTACCACACGCCGTAGACGGTGTACGCGTAGTTCATGATCCAGCACGGGTCGCCGTCGTACTGGCCCATCTCGACGATGCCGGGACGCAGGGTGTCCCTGACCTTCTTGCTCGGGTCGTCGATGGACGGCGCGTCCAGCAGCGGGGTGAGGTCGGTCAGCTGCTTCTTGCCGACCAGGACGCCCATGTCCATCTGCTCGGCGCCCGAGTTGTCGATCAGGTCCGGCGGGGTGCCACCGTTGAACCGCGGCTGCAGTTCGGACTGGATCTTCTGGGTCGACCCGAACTTGACCTTGGACTTCGGGTGGGCCTTCGTGTAGAGCGCCTCGGCGTCCTTGGCGTACTGGGTGCCGAACCCGCCGTCGAAGATGACCATCTCCATCGGAGCGGTCTCATTGATGCCGAGCGGGTTGCTCGCGCTCGTCTTGCCCTTCTTGACCTTGTCCTTGTTGCCGCTGTCGCTGCTCGCACATGCGGACAGGAAACTCATCGTCGGGACGGTGATCAGGCCGAGAGCGGCAGACCGCTTGATCAGATCACGACGGCCGAGGCCCTCATTGGTGCGGGCGGAGGTGGATCCCATGCTCAAGTCCTCGCCTTCTACAGGACTCAGGCGGTGTACCGGTCGCCCGTTGAGAATTCGCCTCAGGCGAAGGGCCCCGCCACCGCGGTCAGTTGAAGCTGGGTTGTACGTGGCTGCAGGAGGGAAGAATGAGAATTTGGATGAGGATGCCCTCAAGCTCCCCCACCCGATCCCGCCCCCCTGGACCGCTGCCGGAAAGCGGCTAGGCGGACGTCGACAGGTATAGTCCACTTCCCTTCAGCTGGGCAAGATCGAATGCATGGTTACGCGCCAGTCTTTCCCGAGTTGAGACCTCGCGGACATCCGGACGGCCTGTCCACCCCACCTCGCCCGTCACAGTGGGAGCGCGCCCTCTTCACTCGTCCGCACCACGCAACACCCTTGACGCCACCCGTCACTTGCCTTCCTACTTGACCTTGCGCGACTCAGTGACAACGTTGTCCAAGCGCTTAGCCGAGAGGAAAGGCTCCTCATGCAGACCAGACCACGGCGCAGAGCCGGTTCGGCCGCCGCCCTGGTGGCGGCCGCTTTCGTACTCGTCGTGACGGCGCAGGGTGCCGCCGTCGCCGGGCCGGCCCATCCGCACCCCGCGGACGAGGAGTTCACCTCCTCCTTCGAAGCGGGCCAACCGCAGCCGGATTGGCGCAATACCGTCGAAGTCGGCCCCGATGGGCACAAACGCGCCTCCGGTATTGATGGCAACACGAATACCGGAATACCGGGCGATGTGACCGACCACGTGGTCGCTGTCCGGGCCAGTGACGAGAACTCGGGAGGCGGCGAGGGGAAGGGAAATCTCGTCGACATCGACCCGAGCACGAAATGGCTGGCCTTTCACCCCACCGCCTGGGTGGAGTTCGATCTCGACGAGGCGGTCAAGGTCACCCAGTACGCGATGACCTCCGCGAACGATCACGACGAGCGTGACCCCAAGGACTGGACCCTGCAGGGATCTGCCGACGGCAAGGACTGGAAGACCCTGGACACCCGGCAGGGCGAGGGCTTCGACAAGCGTTTCCAGACCAGGACGTACGACAACACGGACGCGTCCACGGCGTACGCGCACTACCGGCTGAACATCACCGGAAACAACGGGGCCACCGACGCCACCCAGCTCGCCGACGTTCAGTTCTCGAACGGCGACACCAGCACGCCCGCACCCCAGGACATGATCACCAGGGTCGACAGCGGTCCGCTCTCGTCGCCGACCGCGAAGTCCGGCGCCGGGTACACCGGAATACGGTCGCTGCGCTACTCCGGTACGCAGAAGGGCGACGGCCGCGCCTACTCGTACAACAAGATCTTTGACGTCAACACCCGCATCTCCCGCGACACCGAGCTGTCGTACAAGGTCTTCCCCGAGATGAAGAAGACCGACCTGAACTACCCCGCCACCGATGTGTCGGTCGATCTGGCCTTCACCGACGGCACCTACCTGAGCGATCTGAAAGCCACGGACACCAACGGCGGGGTGCTGACCCCGCAGGGCCAGGGCGCGGCCAAGCGGCTCTACGTCAACCAGTGGAACCAGGTCGCCGCCCACATCGGAGATGTCGCGGCCGGCAAGACCGTCGACCGGATCCTGGTGGCGTACGACTCCCCCAAGGGCCCCGCCGTCTTCCGCGGCTGGATCGACGACATCTCGCTGAAGGCGAAGGCGCCGGAGAAGAAGCTCAGGCACCTCTCGGACTACGCCCTCACCACCAGGGGCACCAATTCGAGCGGCTCCTTCTCACGCGGCAACAACTTCCCGGCGACCGCCGTCCCCAACGGCTTCAACTTCTGGACGCCGGTCACCGACGCGGGCTCCACCAGCTGGCTCTACAACTACGCGAACGGAAACAACGACGACAATCTGCCCACCATCCAGGCGTTCAGCGCCAGCCACGAGCCCAGCCCCTGGATGGGCGACCGGCAGACCTTCCAGCTGATGCCCTCGGTGGCCGCGGGCACCCCGGACGCCTCCCGTACCGCGCGGGAGCTTCCCTTCAAGCACGAGAACGAGGTCGCCAAGCCCCACTACTACGGCGTCACCTTCGAGAACGGCCTCAAGGCCGAGATGACGCCGACCGACCACGCGGCGATGATGCGGTTCACCTACCCCGGTGACAACGCCTCGATGATCTTCGACAACATCACCGATGACGGTGGTCTGACCCTCGACCCGAAGACCGGCTCGTTCAGCGGTTACTCGGATGTCAAGAGCGGTGGTTCGGCCGGCGCGACCCGGCTGTTCGTATACGGCGTCTTCGACACTCCGGTCACCGCGGGGTCCAAGCTCAGCGGCGGTGGCGGCGACAACGTCACCGGCTACATGCGCTTCAAGCCGGGCAAGAACCGCACGGTCACGCTGCGGATGGCGACCTCCCTCATCGGCCTGGACCAGGCGAAGGCCAATCTGTCCCAGGAGCTGCCCGCGTCGGCCGGCTTCGCGGGCACCGAGGCGAAGGCGCAGTCCCAGTGGGACAAGATCCTCGGCAAGATCGAGGTGGAGGGTGCGGGCCACGACCAGCTGACCTCGCTCTACTCCTCCCTCTACCGGCTGTACCTGTACCCGAACTCCGGCTCCGAGAAGGTCGGTTCGAAGACCCAGTACGCCAGCCCGTTCTCCGCGCACGCCGGTGAGAACACCCCGACCCACACCGGCGCGAAAGTCGTCGACGGTTCGGTGTACGTCAACAACGGCTTCTGGGACACCTACCGGACGACGTGGCCCGCGTACTCCTTCCTCACCCCCAAGAAGGCGGGAACACTGGTCGACGGCTTCGTCCAGCAGTACAAGGACGGCGGCTGGATCTCGCGCTGGTCGTCCCCCGGCTATGCCGACCTGATGACCGGCACCAGCTCGGACGTGGCCTTCGCGGACGCCTATGTGAAGGGCGTGAAGTTCGACGCCAAGGCGGCTTACGAGGCAGCCCTGAAGAACGCCACCGTCGTCCCGCCGTCCTCCGGCGTCGGCCGCAAGGGCATGGACACCTCACCGTTCCTCGGCTACGCGTCCACCGACACCCATGAGGGCATGTCCTGGTCGATGGAGGGCTACGTCAACGACTACGGCATCGCCCAGATGGGCAAGGCGCTCTACGCGAAGACCCACGAGGCCCGCTACAAGGAGGAATCCGACTACTTCCTCAACCGGGCGCAGAACTACGTCAAGCTGTTCGACCCCGAGGTCGGCTTCTTCCAGGGCAAGGACCTCAACGGCAAGTGGCGGCTGCCGGCCGACCAGTACGACCCGCGGGTCTGGGGCTACGACTACACGGAGACCGACGGCTGGGGTTATGCCTTCACCGCGCCGCAGGACTCACGTGGTCTGGCCAACCTCTACGGCGGCCGGGCGGGGCTCGCGAAGAAGCTGGACACCTACTTCTCCACCCCGGAGACGGCGTCCCAGGAGTTCGCGGGTTCGTACGGCGGCATCATCCACGAGATGACCGAGGCGCGTGACGTACGGATGGGCCAGTACGGCCACAGCAACCAGGTCGCGCACCACGTCACCTACATGTACGACGCGGCGGGCGAGCCCTGGAAGACACAGGAGAAGGTCCGCGAGGTGCTCGGCCGGCTGTACACCGGCAGTGACATCGGGCAGGGCTATCACGGAGACGAGGACAACGGCGAGCAGTCGGCCTGGTACATCTTCTCCTCGCTGGGCTTCTACCCCCTGGTCATGGGCAGCGGTGAGTACGCCATCGGCTCACCGCAGTTCACGAAGGCCACCGTCCATCTCGACAACGGCCGCGACCTGGTGGTCAAGGCTCCGAAGAACAGCAACAAGAACATCTACATCCAGGGCCTGAAGGTCAACGGCAAGCAGTGGAAGTCCACTTCGCTGCCGAACGACCTGCTGTCCAAGGGCGGTGTGCTGGACTTCGACATGGGCTCCAAGCCGTCGTCATGGGGTACGGGCAAGGACGCGGCACCGGTCTCCATCACCAAGGACGACAAGGTGCCGTCCCCGAAGGAGGACATGCTGAAGGGTGACGGCGCGCTCTTCGACAACACCTCCGCCACCTCGGCCACGGTCGACTCGGTGGACCTGCCGGTGGGGTCGGCCACGAAGGCGGTCCAGTACACGCTGACGTCGAGCGCGGCGGACAAGGCTCCGGCCGGCTGGGTCCTCCAGGGCTCGTCGGACGGCACCACCTGGAAGGACCTCGACAAGCGGTCCGCCCAGACGTTCAGCTGGGACAAGCAGACCAGGGTGTTCTCGGTGCAGAAGCCGGGCACGTACGCGAAGTACCGGCTGGTGAGCACGGCGCCGGCGACCCTGGCGGAGATCGAGCTTCTCGGCTGAGACCCGGGCACATCACCGTCCGGACCGTTCCGGGCGCGCTCACAGGACGGGCCACTCGCGGCATCGCGGGTGGCCCGTTCTCGTGCGCCACCGTCTGCCGGGGCCGGGCTCAGGGAGCGCTCTCACCCCGTCGGCACGCTCCCCCTGTTCGGCCAGTCAGGGGGTATTCGATCAATCTGCGGCGTTTCTGCACCTTTTTGCGACATGAGGTGACATTGAGTTAGGCGATCGAGTGATCAGTATGACAATCATCTCGGCTTGAAGGAGCCCCGCATGCCCATCTCAGCCTACGTCCGCCTGCCCGGCGCCCGCACAGGCACCGCGGTCGCCGCAGCTCTCGCCGTCGCAGGATTCTCACTCGCCGGCGCGCCGGCCGCGTACGCGGTCCCCGGCGACAGCGGTGATGTCACCGTCCAGCCGGCATCCCGCGCCGCCTACGGCCCCCACCGCGCCGCGGCGCCGGTCTGCAGATTCGTGCTGTCCGCGGCCAACTTCGAGTCGGTGCCCCTGGTCAACTGGACGATCACCGCTCGGCCTCCGTCGCCCATCACGGCCACCCTGACCGGGGCCATCTCGCTCGTGGACGGCAAGGGGCGCACCGAGGAGTACTCACTGCCGGACGGCACCTACGTTCTCAACTGGACGTTCCCCGGCGGTCTCTCCAAGCAGAAGACATTCGAGGTCGACTGCTCGCACCAGGGTGCCAACGGCCAGGAGGCGCGCGGCAAGCCCTGGTCGCCGGGGGGCCAGGAGCACAGCAGCTCCTGGGCAGGGCCGGAGCACCGGCCGGACGGTGCGGTGCACGCGGGTGGCGGCGGTGTTCCCACCGCGGAGAGCAGCACGGCCGGAGGATCGGCGGCAGGGGTGACCACGGTGCTGGGTGCCGCGGCCGCCGCGGCGACCGGGCTGGTCTTCGTCCGCCGGGCAGCCCGCCGCCGTGCCCGTGGCGCCGCGTAACGCCCCCTACCGGCGACGGCGGCGGGGCCCCAGTCGCGCATGCCGCCTCACCATGACGCTGTGTGTGACCTCAGCACTGGTGAGCGGCGTGGTCTGGGCGAGCAGGGACTCGGATCCGCCGACGGTCGACGCCGCCCACGGCACTCACGCCGCGGGCGGCGAGGGGGCGGCCGGGAACGCGAAGGGGAGGGCGGTGACGTCGGAGCGTGCGGCGCCGCAGTCATCCTCCCCCGTCAGGAAACTCGCCATTCCCGCCATGGTGATCGAGGCCCCGGTCATCAGTCTGGGGCTCGACAGCAAGGGCCGTCTGGGCACTCCACCGCTGAGCAGACCCAAGGTCGTCGGCTGGTACCGGGGCGGTCCGGTACCCGGGGACATGGGAACAGCCGTGATCGTCGGCCACCGGGACACCAGGACCGGGCCCGCGATCTTCCTCAACCTCAACGCCCTGAACCGCGGGGATGCCGTCAACGTCGTCCGGTCGGACCACCGGACCGCGGTCTTCACCGTTGACACGGTGAAGACGTACAAGAAGGAGGAGTTCCCCAGCGCCAAGGTGTACGGCGCGACGGGCCGCCCCGAACTGCGGTTGCTGACATGCGGCGGGAGCTTCGACAAGAAGTCCGGCTACTCGGCCAACGTGGTCGTCTTCGCCCACCTCAGCAACGTCAGGAATACCTGACCCGGACGGTGCACGCGGGGCGAAGGGCACGTGGGCGGGTACGGTTCCAGCCACACCGTGCCGGTCTCCTCGTCGTCGAGGGTGATCGGCGCCGTGGTGGACGCGGGATCCGGCGGTTCGGGACGACTCCCCCCGGTCGGGCGACACGCGGACCACCATCCCGGTGCGGTGGAGCCGGATCCCGGCCACGCACCCGGCCAGGCCCGCCGATGCCCGGGCGAGCGCCGGGAGATCCACCCGCCGGCGCATCAGCGTGTCGTAGAAGGCGACGCCGCGGACCGCGCCTTGCCCGTGCGAATCCAGGGGCGGCCGATGGGCCAGTGCCTCCATGGCACAAGGACGGGCGGGACGGACGCGCCGATCGGTGCGTGATCCGGACGGGAGGTCCGACGGCTGGCGGTGACCCGGGGGTGGGCGACGGTGAGCCCGGCCCGCACCGGCGGACCGGAGGCGGTTCAGGGGCTGAGCAGTGCGGGCGCAGCACGGTCGAGAACCGAGGTGACGCGGTCCCAGGTGGCCTTGTCGCGGGCGAGGGCGGGCAGTTCGCGGCCCAGGCCGGTGCCCCAGTCCGTGGCCAGACCCACCGGGTCACGGCCCGTGACGGCGCCGGCGGCAAGCGCGGCGGCGCCGAGTGCGACGAGCTCACCGGAGTCCGGCACGACCACCGGGCGGCCGGACAGCCGGCGTACCGTCTCCACCCAGAACGCCCCGCGGGCCCCGCCGCCGATCAGCCTCAACGGCGCGTCCGGGGCGTCGAAGGGCAGCTCGTCGAGCGCGCGCAGGACCGTGACCACAGCGCCCTCGTAGGCGGCGCCCAGGATCTGCTCCCGGGTTGTGGTGTGCCGCAGCCCGTACAGCAGACCGGACGCGGACGGCAGGTCCGGGGTGCGCTCGCCGTCCAGGAAGGGAAGCAGCACGGTGTCGCCGCCGGGGGCCGCGTCCTCGCGGGCCAGCCCGAGCAGCTCGGCGACCTTGTCCACGGCGAGTGTGCAGTTCAGGGTGCAGCCCAGGGGCAGATGGGTGCCGTCGGCGGCGGCGAAGCCGGCCAGCAGCGGAGAGTGCGGGCGGCTGCGGGTGGCCGCGAAGACCGTGCCGGATGTGCCGAGGCTGACCACCGGATGGTCCAGGAGCCCTTCGGCGCCAAGGCCCAGGCCCACTGCTGCGGCCATGTTGTCTCCGGTGCCGGCGGCCACAGCGATACCCGCGGGGAGGCCCAGTGCCTCGGCTGCCGCGGCGGTGAGTCTTCCGGCGAGGGCGGCGCCGGTGGCGGCGACGGCCGGCAACAGCTCCGCACGCATACCGGTGAGAGCCAGCACCTCGGGGTCGTAGCCGCCAGCGGCCGGGGAGTACCAGCAGGTTCCCGATGCGTCGCCGGGGTCGGTGACCGCGACCCCGCACAGCCGTTCGGTGAGGAAGTCGTGCGGGAGCCGGACGGCTGCTGCCGCCGCCGCGGTGTCCGGTTCGTTCTCGCGCAGCCACATCCACTTGGCGGCCGTCATGGAGGCGACCGGCACCGATCCCACCCGGTCCAGCCAGCCGTCCGGGCCCATCGCCGCCGTCAGGGCAGCGGCCTGCGGCGCCGAGCGGGTGTCGTTCCACAGCAGGGCGGGGCGCAGCGGAACGCCGTCGTGATCGAGGACGACCAGACCGTGCTGCTGGCCTGCCACGGCGATACCGGAGATCGCGGACGGGGCGAGCCCGGACTCGGCGAGGGCTTCTGCGACGGCGGCGCGCAGGGCCTGCCACCAGTTCTCGGGGTCGCTCTCACGGGCACCGTCCGCTCCGGTCACCGTGTGCGGGGCCCGTCCCACGGCGAGCAGCCGGCCCGAGCCGGTCTCGACGATCGCGGCCTTGGTGGACTGAGTAGAGCTGTCCACACCGATGACAGCCGACAGCACGGTCGTGTCCGGTCGCAGCGTCACGGGGCCACCTTCCTCTTGGTTTTTTTGATCGTACACAAAACAAATCACACCCGAGGGGCCGGGCAACACCCCTGATCCCGTACGCCGCCACGACGTGATGTGACCCGGATTCAGTCGGCGCACTCTGGAAACAGGCGAGCCGATGCCGTATTAGTAGTGTCAACAAACAAATTGGCAGGGCGGGCAGCACAGCGGCCCCCGGTGCCTTCGTCGACAAGGGGCAGATCATGTCGGACCGTTTCACCCCCACCGCAGCGGACAAGTTCACCTTCGGTCTGTGGACCGTCGGCTGGCGGGGCAACGATCCCTTCGGCGAGCCCACCCGTGCCGCCCTGGACCCCGTCGAATCCGTCGAGCGCCTGGCGGAGCTCGGCGCTCACGGCGTGACGTTCCACGACGACGACCTGATTCCGTTCGGCTCGTCGGAGAGCGAGCGCACGGCGCTCGTCTCACGCTTCAAGGACGCCCTGGACCGCACCGGTCTCAAGGTCCCCATGGCGACCACGAATCTGTTCACGCATCCGGTGTTCAAGGACGGCGGTTTCACCGCGAACGACCGCGACGTACGGCGTTTCGCGCTGCGCAAGGTCATCCGCAACATCGATCTCGCGGCCGAGCTGGGCGCCGAGACCTACGTCGCCTGGGGCGGCCGTGAGGGCGCGGAGTCCGGCGGCGCCAAGGACGTGAGGGTGGCCCTCGACCGTATGAAGGAGGCCTTCGACCTGCTCGGCGAGTACGTCGTCGAGCAGGGCTACGGTCTGCGCTTCGCGATCGAGCCCAAGCCCAACGAGCCGCGCGGCGACATCCTGCTGCCCACCGTCGGCCACGCCCTGGCCTTCATCGAGCGCCTGGAGCGCCCCGAGATGTACGGCGTGAACCCCGAGGTAGGCCACGAACAGATGGCGGGGCTCAACTTCCCGCACGGCATCGCCCAGGCCCTGTGGGCGGGCAAGCTCTTCCACATCGACCTCAACGGCCAGTCGGGCATCAAGTACGACCAGGACCTGCGCTTCGGCGCCGGTGATCTGCGCCAGGCCTTCTGGCTGGTCGACCTGCTCGAGAGCTCCGACTACGCGGGCCCGCGCCACTTCGACTTCAAGCCGGTCCGTACCGACGGCTTCGACGGAGTCTGGGAGTCCGCGAAGAACTGCATGCGCAACTATCTGATTCTCAAGGAGCGTGCGGCCGCCTTCCGGGCAGACCCCGCCGTCCAGGAGGCGCTGACCGCTTCCCGGCTCGACGAGCTCGCCCTCCCCACCGCCGCCGACGGTGTCAAGGGCCTGCTCGGCGACGCTTCCGCGTACGAGGAGTTCGACGTCGAGGCCGCTGCCGGGAAGAGCATGGCCTTCGAGGCGCTCGACCAGCTCGCCATGGAGCACCTGCTCGGCGTCCGCTGACCCGCTGGGGCAGCCCGGGAGTACTCACCGCCGGAATCACCGGGGCCCGTCACCTGAGGCGGCAAGGAAGCGAGGTGTCCGGTCTCCTGCGCGGATTCGGCTTCGGCGCCGCCACCGCGTCGCGCCGGACCGAGGTGCCCGCCGGACGACCTCAGGTGTCCCGGACGGAGGGCCGCGGCCGCCTCCGGCGCGATCGCCCCCGCTGCGATCCGCAACCGATCGCCGCTCACCGGCGCCGAACGCACGGCAAAGCGCCGCATCCCGCGGACGGGATGCGGCGCTTTGGCGTGTGATCTCTTACTTGCGGATCAGGTTGCGCAGCACGTACTGCATGATGCCGCCGTTGCGGTAGTAGTCCGCCTCACCGGGGGTGTCGATACGGACGACCGCGTCGAACTCCACGCCGGTGTCGGTCGTGACCTTGACCGTCCGCGGGGTGACGCCGTTGTTCAGCTCGGTGACGCCGGTGAAGGAGAAGGTCTCCTGGCCGTCGAGCCCGAGGGACTCGGCGGTCTGGCCCTCCGGGAACTGCAGCGGCAGAACGCCCATGCCGATGAGGTTCGAGCGGTGGATGCGCTCGTACGACTCGGCGATGACGGCCTTGACACCGAGCAGCGCGGTTCCCTTGGCCGCCCAGTCACGGGACGAGCCCGAACCGTATTCCTTGCCCGCGAGGATGGTGAGCGGGACACCCGCCGCCTGGTAGTTCTGCGAGGCGTCGAAGATGAACGACACCGGGCCTTCCGGCTGGGTGAAGTCGCGGGTGTAACCGCCCTCGGTGCCCGGCGCGATCTGGTTGCGCAGGCGGATGTTCGCGAAGGTGCCGCGGATCATCACCTCGTGGTTGCCGCGTCGCGAGCCGTACGAGTTGAAGTCACGGCGCTCGACGCCGTGCTCCGTCAGGTACGAGCCGGCCGGGGAGTCGGCCTTGATCGCGCTGGCCGGGGAGATGTGGTCGGTGGTGACCGAGTCGCCCAGCTTGGCGAGAACGCGCGCGCCGATGATGTCCTCGACCGGCGAGGTCTCCATCGTCATGCCCTCGAAGTACGGGGCCTTGCGGACGTAGGTGGAGTCCGGGTCCCACTCGAAGGTGTTGCCGGTCGGGATCGACAGGGCCTGCCACTGGGCGTCGCCCGCGAAGACGTCGGCGTAGGACTTGTTGAACATGTCCTCGCCGATGGAGTTGGCCACCACGTCGTTGACCTCGGCCTCGGTGGGCCAGATGTCCTTGAGGTAGACCGGCTTGCCGTCCTGGTCGGTGCCCAGGACGTCCTTGGTGATGTCCACCTTCATGGAGCCCGCGATGGCGTACGCGACGACCAGCGGCGGGGAGGCCAGGTAGTTCATCTTGACGTCGGGGTTGATCCGGCCCTCGAAGTTCCGGTTACCGGAGAGCACCGAGGTCACGGCCAGGTCGTGCTCGTTGACCGCCTTGGAGACCTCGTCGGGCAGCGGGCCCGAGTTGCCGATGCAGGTGGTGCAGCCGTAGCCGACGAGGTTGAAGCCGACCTTGTCGAGGTAGGGCGTCAGCCCCGCCTTGTCGAAGTAGTCGGTGACGACCTTGGAGCCCGGAGCGAGCGTGGTCTTGACCCACGGCTTGCGGGTGAGGCCCTTCTCCACCGCCTTCTTGGCCACCAGCGCGGCGGCGACCATGACGTACGGGTTCGAGGTGTTGGTGCATGAGGTGATCGCGGCGACGGTGACGGCGCCGTGGTCGATCTCGTACGTCGAACCGTCGGGGGCCGTGACGGTGGTCGGACGCGACGGCACGCCGTTGTGGGCGGCCGGGGCGTCGGAGGCCGGGAAGGACTCCTTGCCCGACTCCTCGTCGTCGGCGACGTAGTTGCGGACGTCCTGCGCGAACTGCTGCTTGGCGTTGGCGAGGACGATGCGGTCCTGCGGACGCTTGGGGCCCGCGATGGAGGGGACGACCGTGGCGAGGTCGAGCTCCAGCTTCTCGGAGAAGTCGGGCTCGGCGGCCGGGTCCAGCCAGAGCCCCTGCTCCTTGGCGTACGCCTCGACCAGCGCGACCTGCTTCTCGTCACGTCCGGTCAGCCGCAGGTACTTCAGCGTCTCGTCGTCGATCGGGAAGATCGCGGCGGTGGAACCGAACTCCGGCGACATGTTGCCGATGGTGGCGCGGTTCGCGAGCGATGTGGCGCCGACGCCCTCACCGTAGAACTCGACGAACTTGCCGACGACGCCGTGCTTGCGCAGCATCTCGGTGATCGTGAGGACGAGGTCCGTCGCGGTGGTGCCCGGGTTCAGCTCGCCGGTCAGCTTGAAGCCGACGACGCGCGGAATGAGCATCGAGACGGGCTGACCGAGCATCGCCGCCTCGGCCTCGATGCCGCCCACGCCCCAGCCCAGCACGCCGAGGCCGTTGACCATGGTGGTGTGCGAGTCGGTGCCGACCAGGGTGTCGGGGTACGCCTGGCCGTTGCGCACCATGACGGTGCGGGCCAGGTGCTCGATGTTGACCTGGTGGACGATGCCGGTGCCCGGGGGGACGACCTTGAACTCGTCGAAGGCGGTCTGGCCCCAGCGCAGGAACTGGTAGCGCTCCTTGTTGCGGCCGTACTCCAGCTCCACGTTCTGCGAGAACGCGTCCGATGTGCCGAACTTGTCGGCGATGACGGAGTGGTCGATGACCAGCTCGGCCGGGGCCAGCGGGTTGATCTGTGCGGCGTCACCGCCGAGCTCCTTCACGGCCTCGCGCATGGTGGCGAGGTCGACGACACACGGGACGCCGGTGAAGTCCTGCATGATCACGCGGGCCGGCGTGAACTGGATCTCCTGACTGGGCTGGGCCTGCGAGTCCCAGCCGCCGATCGCCCGGATGTGGTCGGCGGTGATGTTCGCGCCGTCCTCCGTACGCAGCAGGTTCTCCAGCAGCACCTTCAGGCTGTAAGGGAGGCGCGCGGAGCCCTCGACCTTGTCCAGCTTGAAGATCTCGTACGACTCGTCGCCCACGCGCAGCGTGCTGCGGGCGTCGAAGCTGTTCGCCGACACGACAGTCTCCTTCATCAAATGTGCGCGTAACTCCGCGCCGCGCCTCATTTTGCGGCCGGCGCCGCGGGTGCGCCGACGGCTCACCGGCCATCCGGTGAGGTAAGGTTTTTTAGGTAACCCTTACCTCTTGATGGCGGCGATGTGCCCTCGGCAGATATCTCGATGTCGAGATAACTCTAGTACACGACCGGCCGGAGGTCATGTGGGGACTCCCACACCCATGCCCGTGGCCGGTGACCCCTCCCATCCGATAGAGGTTCTCGCTCCGGGGAGGGCAGGGGTCGTACCGCGCCGGCCAAGGGTGCAGGCGGCCACAGCGGCCACCCGAGCTCCTCAACAGGCCCGTCAGGAGCCGTGCGCGGGAGGAACACACCCCCGCTCGCGCACGGCTCGCAGGCCGGCCACGGCCAGTGCGGCCATCGCGGTGGTTGCCGCGGCGGCGATCGCGAAGCCGCCGTGCGCGCCGAAGGCATCCACCGCCCGGCCGGAAACCGCCGCCGCGGCGGCTGAGCCGGCCGCACTGGCGGAGTTCAGCCAGGTGAATGCCTGGGTCATCACGGCCCGGTGGACAGCGGACTCGGCCAGCACCGACAGAAGTACCAGGACGGGTGGAACCGCTGCACCGGTCAGCACGATCACGGATCCCAGCGCCAGCGGTGAGCCGGCCGCGAGCAGCAGCAGACTGCCGAGCGCCAGCCCGGCCGTGGCCACGGCCAGCTGGATCCGCGGTGGCGTACGCCACCGCCGGAGCCCGTACAGCCATCCGGCCAGCAGGCCGCCGCAACTCGATACCGCGAAGATCGGTGCGGCTGCGGCTGCCGCGTGGTGCTCGACCGCAAAGGCCGTCACCGAGACCTGCACGGCGCCGAAGTACACGCCGATGGCAAGGTTGAGACCGGCCAGTACGGCGAATCGGGGCCGCAGCAGCGAGCGATCCGCCCGGGAGCGCTCGGCGGCTCCGGACGGCGGCGGCGCGGTACGGCGCTGCGCGGCGAAACACCCTCCGCCGGCCACCACCAGGGCGGCTGCCAGCACGGTTCCCAGCGCCGGATGCCCGTTCGCCCCGAGGACGCTGACCAGCGTCGGGCCGGCCAGGTAGCCGAGTGCGTTACTGAGCGACTCGAGCGCGAAGGCACTGGGCAGCTCCGCAGGCCGCTCCTCGCGCAGCAGCGCCACCCAGCGGGCAGCGGACAGCGCGCCCAGTTGCGGGACGGTGGCGCCGACCAGTGCCCCGCCCACCGTCATGAGCACGCTCGGGCTGTCACCGGCGACCAGCGCCACCAGCATGGTCACCGCTGCGGCGTGGGCCAGCAGAGCAGGTGGCAGCACCCGGGTCTGGCCGAAGCGGTCGATCAGCCGGGCCAGTTGAGGCCCGACCACGGCCTCGGCCACGGCGAAGCCGCCACTCACCGAACCAGCCGAGGCGTAGTTGCCCGTGTGGCCGTGCACCAGCCAGATGATGCCGAGGCCGGTCATCGCAATACCGATGCGGCCACCGGTGGCGGTCAGGAAGAAAGCTGCGGCGCCGGGAGCGCGCAGCAGATTACGGTAAGGCGCCGACGACACGGCGTCTGCCCTTCGCTGCCCGGCGGGGCGGACCACCCTGGGTCGTCGGCGTCCGGTTCACCGACCCGTGGTCATCGCCTGGAACCGTCCAGTGCTGGCGTGGAGCGGGGACACACACCCCACGCCGACTCCGTCACCGGGCAGAAGCTTTCGTACGGTCTCGTAGTCCGGCTGGTCTCAGCCGATCACACTCGGGAGCGTAGGCACCCGCGGCCGGTCATGTCCAGGCCCCATCGGCGGTCCCGATGTGCCGATGGTGAGCTGTCACATCCGGCGAGGCGTCAGCCGGCTCAAGCGCGAGGCCGGAGAACAGACGCTGGTGGGCTGGTGATGCCGTCGCTTCCCGGGTTCCGGCTCAGATCCTGTGGGACGAACACGGTGAATCTCGTGACTCGTTCTCCTACAGCCTGCTCGCAGACGAATGGCCGATGGTGCGCGACAAGCTGCGCACCAGGGTCGCAGCCAAGGGCCATCGGCCAGGTGTATGGGTCCGGGCAGCGCGGAGGCAGCCGATTCGTCTGAGGGCCCTGGATCCCGCGGCACTTCACGCCGTGGCGCCGGCTGCCCGGACATGTCGCCGAGCACGAGCCCCCTGACTGTCCCTGTGCGCCCCTTTCGCCTCGCGCGACGGGGGCGCGCCGTGGGGAGGCCTACTTGGATTCGACTCGTCCTACCGGGTCTGTGCCGGTCGTCAGTTCCTCGCACGCGGTCTGCCATGCGAGGGAGCCGGGGTGAAGCCGGGTGCGGAGATAGGCCGCGGTGAGCCGGGCGAGGGCGGCGACTCGCACCGGGTTCTCGTCCGTGTTCTCGGCGGCGTCGTATCCCGCGATCCCGCCGAGTCCGTGCTCCGCGTCGAACAGGGTGAGCAGGGTCTTGGGACCGGGGGCGAGGGTGTAGGGGTCGGCGTGCCAGTCGGGCCCCATGTCCGTGAAGTGGCGGGAGTCGTCCTTGTCGCCGGCGACGACCAGCGCGGGTGCGGTCATGGTGGAGAAGTCGACGGCCCCGATGATCGGCCACTGCTCGGCCATGGGCCCGTTGAGGGCTTCGCCACCCCTGCCGGGCGCGGCGAGCAGTACGCCTGCCTTGATCCGGGGGTCGACGAGGTGCACCACGTTTCCGGTGGCGGGGTCGTTGAGCCCGGCGCCCAGCAGGAGGGCGGCGGTGAAACCGCCGAGCGAGTGTCCGGCGAGGGCGACCTTGGTCTGGTCGATCCGACCCGCGAGCTGCGGCACGGTGCCCTCGATCACGTCGAGCCGGTCGAGGATGTGGGTCATGTCCTCGGCGCGGGAGCGCCAGAAGTCGGGTGCACCGGGTGCGTCGGCGACCAGGTGGCTCAGTGTCCGGGAGGTGAGGTGGGTGGGCTGGACGACGGCGAACCCGTGGGCGGCCCAGTAGTTGGCGAGCGGCGCGTAGCCGTTGAGTGAGGAGAGGCTGTTCGAGGGGCCGTGACCGTGGGAGAGCAGGATGACCGGGAGACCGGTTCCGGTCGCGGGTACGGAGACGCGCACCTGGAGGTCCACGGGACGCCCGGGCACGGAGAGGACCACGGGGCTGAAGGACAGGACAGGGGCGGGCGTGCCCAAGGCGTCGGCCCTGGTGGCAGTGGATGTGCTCACGATGAGGGTTCCCTTTCGGTGGCAACTGCCGCCCGCTGGTCTCCACAGACCGGCGATCGGCGACGGGCAAGGCGGTCAGAAGCCGTCCCGTTTCGGCTAAGCTGAAACGGAACGCCGCTCCATTTAGTATCTGGAGCAGCGCTCCGCTTTGTCAACCGGCGTGGAAGGACTACGTGATGGCCACCGAGAGCCCTGCAGGGGAGTCGCCGTCCGGAGGCAAGCGGGCCGACGCCCAGCGCAACCGGCAGACGGTGCTCACTGCCGCCGCCGAAGTGTTCGTCACCTCCGGCGTCGACGCGCCGATCCGCCAGATCGCGGCCCAGGCAGGCGTCGGGATGGCCACGATCTACCGCAACTTTCCGACCCGGGCGGATCTCGTCACCGCCGTCTACCGCCACCAGATCGAGGAATGCGCCGAAGCCGGCCCGAACCTGCTCACCAGTGCTGACTCCCCGTTCGACGCACTGCGCCAGTGGATCGACCTCTTCGTCGACTTCCTCGTCACCAAGCACGGACTCGCCGACGCCCTGCAGTCCGACAACGACCGCTTCGCCGCGCTGCACGCCCACTTCCTCGACCGCCTGCTGCCCGTCTGCGCCCAACTGCTCGACGCCGCAGTCGAGGCCGGCGGCATCAGCCCCGGCACGCAGCCGTACGAGCTGATGCGCGGGATCGGAAATCTCTGCATCCGACGCGACAACGACCCCCGCTACGACCCCCGACGCCTGATCGCTCTCCTCCTCGAGGGACTCCAGCGACCTCACGCGTCCTGATGCCGACGAGCGACATCGTGGCCGGGTCCCCGCGCGAATCGCACGCGATCCGAGCTGCCGCCCCAACAGCCGGAGCCGTCGACAGGCAACGGTGCCCCTGAGCTGGTGCTGTCGCTGCTCATGAACACCGTCCGCGACCGGCTTCGCCGGGACAGCGCACCCACAACGAGGTCCGTGGCCGGGAGTGTCACGGGCGGGCGATGCCCGCGTCATGGGCGATCAGACCGGCCTGGGTGCGGTTAACGCAGCCCAGCTTGTCCAGCGTCCGGGACACATATCCCTTGATCGTGGCCTCGGACAGATGGAGCCGGGCAGCGGCCTGCGCGTTCGAGAGTCCCTGCCCGAGACAGGCCAGCACCTCCCTCTCCCGCCCGGTCAGCGACTCGGTCAGCTTCCGTGCCCGGTCACGGGCCGAAAGGCCGTCGGTCGACGCCGCGACGAGCCTGCGCGCCGCGGCGGCGGACAGCACGGTGTGCCCCTCGGCCGCCACCCTGACCAGGCCGATCAGGTCCTCCGGCGGAGTCGACTTGACCAGGAACCCGGCCGCGCCCGCCCGCAGCGCGCGCAGTACGTACTGATCGGCGTCGAAGGTCGTCAGCACCACCACGGCCGGCGGCTCGGCGAGTGTGCCGATGTGCTCGATCGCGGTGAGCCCGTCCATCACCGGCATCCGCAAGTCCATCAGTACGACGTCCGGGCGGCTGCGCCGCACCGCGTCGACACCCGCCGCCCCGTCGTGTGCCTCTCCGACCACTTCGATGTCGTCCGCCGACCCCAGAATGGTGCGCAGAAATCCGCACACCATCGGCTCGTCGTCCACCACGACAACCCTGATCACCGTCCCACCACCGGTTCGGCGGTCGGAACGTACGCGGGGAGTCCGGCCTCGACACAGAAGCCGCCGTCCGGTGTGCTTCCGGCACGCAGAGTGCCGTGCACGAGCTCGATCCGCTGCCTGAGGTTGGCGATCCCCAGGCCCGAGCCGGTCCCGGACAGTCCACCGCCGACGGGGGCACCGGCCGCTCGGGCCGGCGGCGGTGCGTTGCGTACGGTGAGCAGCAGCCAGGCCTCGCCGTACTCGACCCGGACGGTGACCCGCGCGCCGGGAGCGTGTTTGCGTACATTGGTCAGTGCCTCCCGCACCACCCGGTAGGCCGTGCGCCCGACCACCGGCGAGGCGAGCGTCCGGTCGCCCTGCTCGACCAGCTCGGCCGGGGTGCCCACCGCGGTCGACTCCTCCACGAGCGCGGCGAACCCCGATACCGACGGCGATTCGTCGCCCCCGGGCGCCGTGCGCAGAATGCCGACCAGGTCCCGCAGTTCATCCAGCGCCTGACAGCCGGCCGCCCGCAGTTGCTCCGCCGCCTGCCGGGTCGCGTCGTCGGCCGCCGTCATCCGCAGCGCGCCCGCCTGCAACACCATCAGGCTCACCCGGTGGGTCACCACATCGTGCATCTCCCCCGCCAGTCGTGCGCGTTCCTCGGTCCTCGCCTGCTCGGCGAGCAGATGGCGCTCACGCTCGGCCCGTTCGGCCCGCTCCGTCAGGGCGAGCACCAGCCGTCTGCGGGCCTCGAAGTACAGCGCGAGCAACGGTCCGACGGCGGTGCGCAGCAGCCCCACCGTCATGACCGGCACCGATGGCTGCCACGGCCGCGCGACGACGAAGCTGAAGACCCCCAGCGCGACGTACGCCGTTCGCCGGTCCTGCCGGTGGAGCACCGGACCGTAGGCGGCGAGGGCGGTGGAGTACGGCGCCCAGACGTTGGCGCTGTGTTCCGGGGTGATCGCACCCACCGGGTGGATCAGCAGTGTCACAGCGAGGGTGAAGGCGCCCAGTACTCCGATCACGGTGAGCGGGGCGCGACGGCGGGCGGCCAGCGACAGACAGGCGGCAGCCTGCACGCCGAGGACGGCCCAGGCGAGCGGCCCGGGGCGGGCCGGCCACCAGCTCGCCCCCAGCATCGTCGCAGCGGTGTCGGCCAGCGCGAACAGGACCGCGATCGCCACGTCCAGGACCACACAGTGGCGGCGGTGCCACGGGCCGTCAGTCATGCCGCTCACGGTAGGGCAGGACCGGGCTCCGGTGGCCCGGTCCGCGGAGTCTTCGAAATCCGGCGGAAAATTATCGCGGCGGGATGTCGAGAACCCGGGTGCGGCTCCGTCCCAGGGGTGAACACGGCCACAATGGGCCGTATCGCACGAAGGAGAGAACAGTGACCAAGTACCTGCTGCTCAAGCACTACCGGGGCGCGCCCGCATCGTTCAACGACGTGCCGATGGACAAGTGGACGCCGGAGGAGGTTTCGGACCACATGCAGTACATGCAGGACTTCGCCACTCGGCTAGAGGGCACCGGCGAGTTCGTCGACGGTCAGGCACTCTCCCCGGAGGGCACCTTCGTCCGCTACGACGGCGAGGGGCGGCCACCGGTGACCGACGGCCCGTTCGCCGAGACCAAGGACCTCATCGCAGGCTGGATGGTGATCGACGTCGAGACCTACGAGCGGGCGCTCGAGCTGGCCGGCGAGTTGTCCGCGGCTCCCGGTGCGGGTGGAAAGCCGATTCACGAGTGGCTCGAGCTGCGCCCGTTCCTGACCGCGCCCCCGACCATCACGGAGTGACACATGGTGGACGAGGCTCTGCTGCGGGCCCTCACCCCCACCGTGATCGGCATCCTCGTCCGTCGCGGAGCAGACTTCGCGGCGGCCGAGGATGCCGTGCAGGACGCCCTGGTGGAGGCTGTGCGGGTGTGGCCGGACGACCCGCCACGGAACCCCCAGGGCTGGCTGGTCACCGTGGCCTGGCGCAAGTTCCTGGACGCCGCGCGCGCCGACGCCTCCCGGCGGCACCGCGAGGTGCGCGTCGACAGCGAGCCCGTGCCCGGCCCGGGCGAGGCGGTGGACGACACGCTCCAGCTGTACTTCCTGTGCGCGCACCCGTCCCTGACGCCGGCATCGGCCGTCGCACTCACGCTGCGCGCGGTCGGTGGCCTGACGACACGTCAGATCGCGCAGGCATACCTCGTGCCGGAGGCGACCATGGCGCAGCGGATCAGCAGGGCCAAGCGGACCGTCTCGGACGTCCGGTTCAACCAGCCCGGTGACGTCGCCACGGTGCTGCGCGTGCTCTACCTGGTATTCAACGAGGGTTACTCGGGTGACGTCGACCTCGCAGGCGAGGCCATCCGGCTCGCTCGCCGGCTGGCGGCCATGACCCGTCATGAAGAGGTCTCGGGCCTGCTCGCGCTCATGCTGCTCCACCACGCACGGCGCCCGGCACGGACCGGCCCCGACGGCAGACTCGTAACTCTCGCCGAGCAGGATCGCGGCCTGTGGAACACCCGCCTGATCGCCGAGGGCGTCGACGTGCTCCAGACAGCCCTCACCCGCGACCGCCTGGGCGAGTTCCAGGCCCAGGCCGCCATCGCCGCGCTCCATGGCGACGCCCGGACGGTCGAGGAGACCGACTGGGTGCAGATCGTCGAGTGGTACGACGAACTGGTGCGACTCACGCACAGCCCGGTGGCCCGCCTCAACCGGGCCGTCGCGGTCGGCGAGGCCGACGGCCCGCGGGCCGGCCTGGCCGCCCTGGCCGGGCTCGACCCGGCCCTGCCCCGCCACACCGCCGTCGCGGCGTACCTGCACGAGCGCGACGGTGACCCGGTGACCGCGGCACGGCTCTACGCCGAAGCCGCCCGATCGGCGTCCAGCCTCCCCGAACGCGACCACCTCACGCGACAGGCCGCACGGCTCAACACCCAGCTGCGCAGTTGAACGGCAGGCGGGCGCGGCACACGGTGAGACGTGACGGCGAACGCCTGGCAAGTGGCGTCGAGTGTGTGCGGTCGCGCGGATCTCCGGAAGCCGGGTGCTGAGGCGCTTACAGCCTCAGGGTGCGGAGCTACCGGGTGGTCTGCGGCGCTTGCGGCGTATCGGCCGAGGTGTCCCCGGCCGTCCCGCGGCCGAGAGTGCGGTCGATGACGGTCATGAGGAGGTGGAGCACGCCCGTGCCGAGCATGATCCAGGCGAGGTGGTGCATTCCATCGGTGTCGGCGCGCTGCCCGAAGGAGGCTGCCGTTGTGGAGGAGGCGACCATCGAACCGACGTAGGCGAAGGTGCGCAGCAGACCGGCCGATGAGGCGGTGCGCTCGGGATCGGCCTGGAAGTAGACGGAGTTCTGCAGGGCCAGGCTGTTCAGTCCCTGCGGGACGCCGAAGATCAGGGCGACGAGGATCAGCATCCACACGGCGCTGTCCCCGGTGAGCGTCAGCATCACCGCACAGGCGGCAACCTGCCCGACCGCGCCGGCGAGCAGCTTGCCGCGCACCCCTTCGCGCCGCCCGGAGACGACCGAGACACCGATGGCCACGAGGAACATGGGGATCTGCACCAGCCCGGCGTGGAAGGGCGAGAGCCCGAATCCCTCCTCCGTCCACTGGGCGAAGCCGTAGAGGAAGGCGTAGGCGACGACGTAGGCCACCAGCGCACGCCCGTAAGTGACGAGCAGCGGGGTGTTGCCACCCAGCACCCGCAGGTCGATGAACGGGGTGGGGGCCCGTAGCTCCCGCGCCGCGAAAGCGGCGCTCGCGGCGGCGGCGATCGCCAGCAGATACCAGTCGCGCAGGTGCAGGTTCATCAGGAACACCAGCAGCGAGATCAGCAGCACGGCGAACAGCGCCATGCCGGGCAGGTCGAGTTGGGCGGCGATCCGCCCACGCTGCGGGGACTCCCCTGTACCCGCTTCCCTGGGCAGCCGGAGCAGTCCCAGCAGCACGGCCGCGACGGCCAGTGGCACATTCAGCGCGAAGGTGGCGCGCCAGCCGCCCAGCCCGATCAGCAGGCCGCCCAGCAGAGGGCCGAGCACGGCGATGGTCTGGTTGGCGACCGCCAGGGCGGTCAGCACCCCGCCGGGACTGTCCTGCCCGGTGCGCTTGGCCTCGCTGCGCAGCAGCGCCATCGCGGCGGGATATCCGGCGCAGGTGCCGAACCCGAGCAGGACCCGCGAGGCGATCAGCATCCCCAGGTTCGGCGCCAGGGTGCCGACGACACCGGCGACCCCGACAAGACTCGTGCTGGCGAGGAAGAGTCTGCGCGGCCCGAAGACGTCGATGAGCCGCCCTACGACAGGCTGCCCGAGCGCAGTGGCCAGGTAGAGGGCCGAGACCAGCCACGCGGTCTGCGCGGGCGGCACGCGCAATGCGTCGCCGATGGGTACGAGCGTGACGGCGATGATCGTCGAGTTGACCGGGTTCAGGACCGAGCCCAGCATCATCGGCGGCAGCAGCCGCCGGTCGAAACCGGCCGTCGCCGTCCCGTCCCGCCCCGCTGTTCTCTGCTCAGTCATGGGTGAGGCGCTCCAGTATCGCCATGGCGGCGATCACGGCCCGCCGTTCCTCCTCCGTGCACTTCTCCTGCAACTCACCGGCAAGCCATTCCTGCCGGGCCTGCCGGCCCTCCTCCACACGCCGGTGCCCCTCCGCGGTCAGCGCGATCAGCAGACGGCGCCCGTCATCGGGGTCGGGCCGCCGTTTCACCATCCCCAGCGCGGTCAGTGAAGCGACCGTCGCCGTCATGGACTGGTGGCGCACCCCCTCGGCCGAGGCAAGCTCACTTGCCGTGACGCCTTGCTTGCCGGAGAGGCGAGCCAGGACGGACGCCTGCCCGAGAGTCATGTCCTCGGCCTCGGCGGCGTTCAGGATGCGGCGCCGCAGGCGGCTGATGACCGCTCGGACCTCTCGCGAAGCCTGAATCGCCGAGGGCGACAGGCGCGGGCTCTCGTTCATGCGGTGCACATTAAAATACGCAGCTCAAGTTGTACAGTTCACCTGTACAGTTTGATTGCTTGATGAACCGTACTCTGCGGGCCGTGCCGGGCATCCGGTCACAGCCGGCGGGACTCCGCTGGGCGGCACCCCTACGAAAGTCGCATGGCGCCTCACGCCGGCCATCCGTTCGTCGCACCGGGAACCTACCGCTCGCCCTGTGCCCGGGCGGCCACCTGCTGTCTGATGGGGTCATGGAACCGAAACCGGACAACCCGCCGGCTGCGCCCCGACTGGGGCGCTACGCCATCGACACCGCCAGCTCCACGGTCACCTTCGGGACCCGTCACGTCTTCGGGCTCCTGCCGGTGAACGGCACCTTCGAGATCCGTTCCGGGACGGTCGACGTGGCCGAACCGCTCGGCGCATCGGTCATCCGCGTGGAGATCGCGGCATCGAGCTTCCGTACCGGCAATCCGATGCGGGACGACGCCGTCCGGTCGGCGCGCTTCCTCGACGCCGACCGTCATCCGCTCATCACGTTCGCCGCCGATGGCGTCGACGGCGCCTGCGTCACCGGAACGCTCACCGCGCACGGTGTGGCCCAGCCGGTCCGGCTGTCGGTCGAACAGCAGTCGGCGACACCTCGGGGGTTCACCGCCCGTGCCACCGCCCGTATCGACCGCACCCTCTTCGGGGTGACGGCGTCGCGGGGGATGGCAGGCCGTCATCTCGACGTGTCGATCGAGGTCGAGTGCGTGCGGGGCTGACCCACCCCCGGTCGCTCCTCATACCTGACAGCAGATGTCAGGTATGGGCGTCAGACTCCCTCCATGATCCGGACGGCGACAGCCGGCGACAGATGGAGGGTCCTGCGATGAACGATTTCCCCACGGACGAGATCAGCGGCCCGGTCCTGTTCCCGGGCGACGAGGCTTACGACGCGGAGACCGCCGGTTTCCAGACCGCGTACCGGCACCGGCCATCGGTGATCGTGGGCGCCGGCTGCCCTGAGGATGTGCGGGTCGCGGTGGCGTTCGCCGCCGCGCGGAAGGTGCCGGTCGCCGTCCAGGCCACCGGGCACGGACTCTCGGTGCCCGCCGACGACGGGGTGCTCATCACCACCGGCCGGATGGACGGGGTCCGCGTCGACGCCGCCTCGCGCACCGCGTGGATCGAGGCCGGTGTGCGCTGGGAGCAGGTCGTCGAAGCGGCAGCCGCGCACGGACTCGCACCGCTGAGCGGTTCGGCCCCGGGCGTCGGCGCGGTCTCGTACACCCTGGGGGGCGGAATCGGCCTGCTGGCCAGAGAGTTCGGGTACGCGGCCGACCGTGTCCGGGCGGCGGACATCGTCACCGCCGACGGGCGGCTGCGCCGGGTGACCGCGGAGAGCGACCCGGACCTGTTCTGGGCGCTGCGCGGGGCCGGGCACAACTTCGGGGTGGTGACCGCGCTCGAAGTGGAGCTGGTCGAGGTGTCGAGGGTCTGGGGCGGAGGCATGTTCTTCGCCGCAGATCTGGTCGACCAGGTCCTGGAGACCTACCGCACCTGGTCCGCTTCGGTCCCGGAGGAGCTGACCTCATCGGTGGGGCTCATCGACTACCCGGACATGGAACAGCTGCCGGAGAAGCTGCGCGGCCGTTACGTCGCGCACATCCGGCTCGTCCTCAACGGCTCCGCGGAGGAGGGCGAGAGGCTGGTCGCTCCGCTGCGCGCGATCGGGCCACGGCTCATCGACTCCCTGCGGGTACTGCCGTACACGGAGAGCGGGTCGGTCTACCAGGACCCGCCGTTCCCGCACGCCTACAGCGGCACCAATGTGCTGCTGCGCGAGCTGGACGCCGGCGCGCTGCGAGCCGTGAGCGGCCTGACGGGCCCCAGCGCCCCTCTGATGTCCGTGGTCGACCTCCGGCAGATGGGCGGCGCTCTGGCACGCCGGCCGGAGGGCGGCAGCGCGGTCGGGCGCCGGGACGCGGGCTACATCCTGCGGGTCATCACCATGCTCCAGGACCCGGACAGCCATTCCGTCGCGCGTGACCTGCAGGACACGGTGGAGCGGACGCTGGAGCCATGGACCGTAGGACGCTCGCTCCCCTTTGTGTACGGGGACGGGGAGCGGGCCGGGGAGGACCTGACCCGCTCCGGCTTCGACCCCGCCGACTATGCGCGGCTGGCCCGGCTGAAGGCCGTCCACGACCCGGCGAACCTGTTCCGCTTCAACCGCAACATCACTCCAATGGCCCACCCCGGACAGACTGTCATCTCATATCTGAGATAGCGTTGCCCCATGGCAGACGACTACCTCGTACGCATCGGCAAGCTCATCCGTGACGCCCGTCAACACCGGGGCTGGACACAGACACAGCTTGCCGATGCGCTGTCCACCAGTCAGAGTGCCGTGAACCGCATCGAGCGTGGGAACCAGAACATCAGCCTTGAGATGATCGCCCGCATCGGCGAGGCGCTCGACAGCGAGATCGTTTCGCTGGGGTACGCCGGGCCGATGCATCTGCGCGTGGTCGGCGGGCGCCGGCTCTCCGGCTCGATCGACGTCAAGACGAGCAAGAACGCCTGTGTGGCCCTGTTGTGCGCCTCGCTGCTGAACAGAGGCCGCACCGTACTGCGCCGGGTGGCCCGCATCGAGGAGGTGTACCGCCTGCTGGAGGTGCTCAACTCCATCGGCGTACGCACCCGTTGGATCAACGACGGCAAGGATCTGGAGATCGTCCCAGCCGCCCGCCTGGACATGGACGCGATCGACGCGACGGCGGCCCGCCGCACCCGCTCGATCATCATGTTCCTCGGTCCGCTGCTGCACCGCCTCGACGCCTTCAAACTCCCGTACGCCGGCGGCTGCGACCTCGGCACCCGCACCATCGAGCCCCATATGATCGCGCTGCGCCGCTTCGGTCTGGAGATCACCGCGACGGAGGGGCTCTATCACGCGCGAGTCGCCCGGGGCGCCACCCCGGACCGCCCGATCGTGCTGACCGAGCGCGGTGACACCGTGACCGAGAACGCGCTGCTCGCCGCCGCCCGCAACGACGGTGTGACGGTGATCCGTAACGCGTCCTCCAACTACATGGTCCAGGACCTGTGCTTCTTCCTCGAGGCCCTGGGCGTGAAGGTCGAGGGCATCGGCACGACGACGCTCACGGTGCACGGCGTCCCGCACATCGACACCGACGTCGACTACTCGCCGTCCGAGGACCCGGTCGAGGCGATGAGCCTGCTGGCCGCCGCCGTCGTCACGGAGTCGGAGCTGACGATCCGGCGGGTGCCGGTCGAGTTCATGGAGATCGAACTCGCGGTACTCGAGGAGATGGGCCTGGACCACGACCGCAGCGCGGAGTACCCCGCGGACAACGGGCGGACCCGGCTGGTGGACCTGACCGTCCGGCCATCGAAGCTCGAAGCGCCGATCGACAAGATCCACCCGATGCCCTTCCCGGGACTGAACATCGACAATGTGCCGTTCTTCGCGGCCATCGCGGCGGTCGCCCAGGGCCAGACCCTGATCCACGACTGGGTCTACGACAACCGGGCCATCTATCTGACCGACCTCAACCGGCTGGGCGGCAGACTGCAGCTTCTCGACCCCCACCGGGTACTCGTGGAAGGCCCGACCCGCTGGCGGGCGGCCGAGATGATGTGTCCGCCCGCACTGCGTCCGGCCGTGGTGGTGCTGCTGGCGATGATGGCGGCCGAGGGCACGTCGGTCCTGCGGAACGTGTATGTGATCAACCGCGGGTACGAGGAGCTGGCCGAGCGGCTGAATTCGGTCGGGGCGCAGATCGAGATCTTCCGGGACATCTAGGCCGGCGGATCGCACGGGATGCCGCTCCTCCCCAGACGAACTCTGCCCGGGGAGGAGCGGCATCCCGTGCGTGCTCGGCGAGCGTACGTGCCGGGCCTCGCGACGCGGCGGACGTTGCGTGCCGCGGCGCTAGAGACCCGGCGCACCCCAGACCGGGAACCAGCGGGCAAGGTCCTTCTCGATACGAAGATCGTCGCCGAGTACCGCCCTGGCCTGGAGCTCGCGCCGGCTGTCGCGTTTCTGGTCCCCCGGCAGGGGCGCGAAGGGGTAGAAGGTGCCGCGTTTGTAGAGGTAGACGAGGGCGAGCGGCCGGTGCGCCTCATCCTGGAAGCCGATCAGGGAGCAGAGCAGCTGCGGACCGAAGCCCCCGTCCTGCAGGAGGCTGTTCACCGCGTGCAGGTCGTTGACCAGGCCGGCCGTGTCATCGGGCGTTCTGCGGGCGAGCAGCCAGGTGTATCCGTACGAGTCCTGGCTGAACGCTACGGGGACTCCGCCCCGGCCGGTGTCCGCGTCGAGCAGTTCCCGCACATCCTGCTGGATCCGGGCGAAGGAACCGCCCTCGGCGCCGGCGAAACAGACCGACCCACGGCCGGTCGGGGTGAATCCGGCACCCGCCTCGAGAGTGAGAGCCGCCGAGGGCAGGGCGAAGAGCTGGTCGAGGTCGGGCCGGACCGGCTTGCTCCGGCCCAGGATGGTGTCGAGCAGACCCACAGGATCAACTCCTGACGGACGGCGTGACTGCCGCTACTGCTGCGGCCGGTCGAGGGATGCGGAGATACGGGCGAGCTGGTCGAGGCGCTGCTCGAGTGTCGGGTGGGACGAGAGCAGCCGCCCCAGGCTCTCCTTCGCGGCGAAGGCCGGCATGAAGTAGAAGGCGTTGTACGGCTCGGCGGCCCGCAAGTCCTCCGTCGGGATGCGTGCCATCTGCCCGCTCACCTTGGTCAGCGCGGACGCGAGCGCCGACGGACGTCCGGTGAGCAGGGCCGCGGTGCGGTCGGCGGACAGTTCACGGTAGCGGGAGAGCAGCCGGGTCAGCAGGAAACTCAGCGCGTACACCACTGCGCTGACCAGCGGGATCAGCATGATGGCGATACCGACGGGATCGTTGCTCCGGGCGCTGCGGCCCAGATTGCCCCAGAGCGCGATCCGGGTGATCAGGCCCGCGAGCACACCCAGGAACGAGGCGACGGTCATGACGGCGACATCCCGGTGCGCGACGTGCGACATCTCGTGTGCCAGGACACCTTCCAGCTCCTCGGGCTCCAGCCTGCGCAGCAGGCCGGTGGTCGCACAGACCAGTGCGGAGCGTTCGCTGCGACCGGTCGCGAAGGCGTTCGGGACGTCGCTCTGCGCTATGGCCACGCGGGGTTTGGGCATATCGGCCAGTGCGCAGATCCGGTCGACGGTGCCGTGCAGTTCCGGTGCCTCCTCCGGGGTGACCTCCCGGGCGCCCATGCCGTACGCCGCGATGCGGTCACTGAACCAGAACTGCGCGACGAACAGACCGCCCGCGAGGATCAGGATGATCGGCCAGGCGCCGCGCAGCAGCGCGAGAAGTACGCCGACCAGGACGACGTAGAGCAGACCGATCAGGAACATGGTGGTCACCATGCGGGTGGTCAGCCCGCGGTCCTGGGCGTAGCGATTACGCGTTCGCGCCATCGTCCTCCTCCCGTCGCTCTCTCACCTCCCATAGTGCTCTCTTCGCCGGAAGGACGGCATAAGGGGGCAAAAAAGCAACGTGGGACGGCGATCGGCCCCGTCGGGCCGCGGCGGCGCGGTCAGGGGCGGCAGGGACGGACTGCTCACTCCGTGGCGCGTCAGGACAGTACGGCGAACCCGTCGATCTCCACCATGGCCTGCTCGTCCCACAGCCGGGTGGTGCCGATCACCGCCATGGCCGGATAGTCGCGGCCTGCCAGCTTCCGCCAGATGAGGCCGAGTTCGGCGGCATGTGCGCGGTAGTCCGCGACATCCGTGGCATAGACGGTGACCCGGGCCAGGTCGGCGGGTGTACCGCCGGCCGCGCGCAGCGCGGTGAGCAGATTCGTCAGAGCCAGTTCGAACTGGTCGGGGAGCGCGCCCCCGGCGACCTTGCCGTCCCTGTCGAGTGCGGTCTGGCCGGCGAGAAAGACCAGCCGGGAGCCGGTTGCCGCGACGGCATGGGAGAAACCGGTGGGCGGCGAGAGTTCCGGCGGGTTGAGGCGGTCGAGACTCATCCGTAGAGCTCCTTGGCGATGATGGTGCGCTGGACCTCGGTCGCGCCTTCGTAGATCCGCGGTGCGCGGACCTCGCGGTAGAGGTGTTCCAGAAGGTGGCCGCGCTGGAGGGCCCGGGCGCCGTGCAGCTGGACTGCGGAGTCCACCACGTACTGGGCGGTCTCGGTGGCGACCATCTTGGCCATGGCCGAACGCATCGCGATTCCGGGGGCTCCCGCGTCGTAGGCGGAGGCCGCCGCGTACACCAGCAGCCGGGCGGCCTCGGTACGGGCGGCCATGTCGGCGACCTGGTGGGCCACCGACTGGAGGTCCTTCAGCGGACCGCCGAAGGCCGTTCGCCGGGAGGTGTGGCTGATGGTCGCGTCCAGCGCGGACCGGGCCATCCCGACGGCGAAGGCACCGACGCTCGGCCGGAAGAGGTTGAGGGTGTTCATGGCGACCCGGAACCCGCGGTCCGGCTCGCCGAGCAGATCGTCACGGGTGACCCGGACATCGTCGAAGGCCAGTGTGCCGATGGGGTGCGGGGAGAGCATGTCGAGCGGGGTTCCGGTCAGGCCGGGACGGTCGGCGGGCACCAGGAAGGCGGTGACCCCCCGGGCACCGGCACCCGCGCCGGTACGGGCGAAGACCGTGTAGAAGTCGGCCTCGGGGGCGTTGGAGATCCAGCACTTCTCGCCGGACAGCCGCCACCCCGCCCCGTCCGGAACCGCCTTCAGCGCCAGCGCGGCGGCATCCGATCCGGCACCGGCCTCACTCAGCGCGAAAGCGGCGACGGCGCGGCCGGAGACGACCTCCGGGAGCAGGCGCTCCCGCTGCTGCGGACTCCCCGCCTGGACGAGCGGATACGTGCCCAGGCCCTGAAGGGCGAGGGCGGTCTCCGCCTCGGTGCAGCCGTACGCCAGGGACTCACGCATCAGGCAGAGTTCCAGTGCGCCGGCTCCGAACAAGCGCTCCAGCAGGCCGAATTGGCCGAGCGCGGCCACCAGGGGCCGGTTGACGCGTCCGGGCTCGCCCTGCTCAGCGAGCGGGCGGAGCCGCTCGGCGGCAAGTGTGCGCAGCTCCTCGCACCACATCAGCTGGTCGTGGTCCAGCGCGAATGCGGCCATCACCGATCCCCTCTATCGTGAACCGTTGACTGTCGTCACGCAAACGATACGCTCCATAGGCGACTAGGGGGCGATCCCGTCATGGAGCTGAAAACATCAGCGCACGTCGACACCTTTCCCCGCGAGCAGCTGCCGCCCGCTCACCAATGGCCGGCGCTGCTCCTCGACCCTGCAGGCCCGCCGGGGCCCGCCGGTCAGGACCGCCTCAACTGCGGTGCTGAGCTGCTCGACCGGACCATTGAGCGTTTCGGCGCGGATCGCCCCGTCTTCCGGACCGCCGCGGGCGAGGTCTGGACCTACGGCGAACTCCGCTCGGAGGTCGCTCGTATCGCTCATGTCCTGACCACCGGTCTCGGGGTCGTGCCCGGAAACCGGGTGCTGCTGCGGGGGCCCACCACCCCTCATCTGGCGGCCTGCTGGCTCGCTGTGATGAAGGCGGGGGCGGTGGCGGTGACCGTACTGGCCGCGCAACGCCCGCAGGAACTGGCCACGATCTGCGGGATCGCACGGATCAGCCATGCGCTGTGCGACATCAGATCGGTGGATGACCTGGTGAAAGCTGAGGTGGCCGGTCTGCGGATCACGACCTACGGCGGCGAAGGACCCGAGGATCTGCTGCATCTGGCAGCGGGCGGGCCCGACGACTTCAGCGCCGTCGAGACCTCGGCCGACGATGTGGCGCTGATCGCCTTCACCTCGGGAACGACCGGGCGGCCCAAGGGCTGTATGCACTTCCATCGCGACGTACTGGCGGTCGCCGACACCTTCGCACAGCACGTCCTGAAGCCACGCCCCGATGATGTCTTCGCCGGAAGTCCGCCGCTGGGCTTCACCTTCGGCCTCGGCGGCCTGGTGATCTTCCCGATGCGGGCCGGGGCCTCGTCGCTGCTCCTCGAGCAGGCCGCTCCGCGTCACCTGCTCCCGGCGCTCGCCGAACACCGGGTGACGGTGCTGTTCACCGCCCCCACGGCGTACCGCAGCATGCTGGAGGACATCGGCGCACACGACATCTCCGCCCTGCGGCGCTGTGTGTCGGCGGGCGAGAACCTGCCGGCTGCAACCTGGCAGGACTGGTACGACCGGACCGGTCTGCGCATCATCAACGGCATCGGCGCGACGGAGCTGCTGCACATCTTCATCTCGGCGGCCGACGAGGCGATCCGTCCAGGAACCACGGGGGTGCCGGTGCCCGGGTGGCAGGCGCGGGTGGTGGACGCGTCGGGCCGCCAGGTGCCCGACGGCGAACCCGGTCTGCTCGCGGTGCGCGGTCCTGTCGGCTGCCGTTATCTCGCCGACGACCGGCAGACGGACTACGTACGGGACGGCTGGAACCTCACGGGCGACACCTATACCAGGGACCCGGACGGCTACTTCCGCTATGTGGCCCGCGCCGACGACATGATCATCTCCGCCGGATACAACATCGCGGGTCCCGAGGTCGAGGACGCGCTGCTGCGGCACCCGGATGTGGTGGAGGCCGCGGTGATCGGACGGGAGGATGCCGGCCGCGGACAGGTGGTGGTGGCGTACGTCGTGCTGCGGGACGGCGCCGGACGGGACGCCCAGGCCCTGCAGGCGTTCGTGAGATCGGAGCTGGCGCCGTACAAGTGTCCGCGGGATGTGGTGTTCCTCGACGCACTTCCCAGGACCCCCACCGGGAAGCTGCAGCGGTTCCGGTTGCGGGACGCGGAATGACCGGCCCCGGACAGCGATGAGTTTTCCCTGGGCCGGGGGTCTGCACTGATACAGGTATCAGCGGGCACAGCCGAGGAGATGACCCGGCCCATGGCATTCACCCACGTTCTCGCCGTAGCCCCGGTGAGCGACATCAGCACCTCGGTGCACTGGTACGAGCGCCTGCTCGGACGGCCCGCCGACAGGACACCGATGCCCGGACTGGCCGACTGGCACCTCTCGCCCGGGGGTTGGCTCCAGGTGTTCCGGTCACCCGAGCACGCGGGATCGACCCTGCTCAATCTCGTCGTCGACGACCTCGACACCACACTCTCCGAGCTCGCGGACCGCGGGATCACGGCCGGTGAGATCCAGCCGGGCGGTGAGAAGGTGCGCTTCGCCGCCGTGCACGACCCCGACGGCAACCGGGTCACCCTGCTGGAGAACCCGGTCTCCTGAGGCTGTCCGGCGTCCCCGGCGGGCGTACGACGCAGGTCACCGGCCGGTGCTCACGGCCGACAGGCGGATGCCGCTCCCCGGCGGCGGTGACGGCCGCTGTCAGCAGCGCGGCGCTGGTCGCCGGAGCGGGTCAGGTGCTGCACTTCACCGACTTGGCCAATCCGACCAGCAACGGTGTGTACCGGCGCATCGGCTTCCGCCCCGTCGGCGACCTGATTGGCGTCAGCCGAGTCTGAGCCGGGGCTTCGGGGCATCGGTCCTGCCGGTCTGCGGCGCCCTGCTGCCCGCCCGGTACGGAAGCGGCCAGGGCGCGGCGGGGCCTGCGTATCCCTGCTCCGCCGCCGCGTGCAGGGTCCAGTGCGGGTCGTAGAGGTGCGGGCGGGCGAGGGCGCACAGATCGGTGCGGCCCGCCAGCAGCAGGGAGTTGACGTCGTCCCAGGAGGAGACGGCGCCCACCGCGATCACCGGGATGCCCAGTTCGTTGCGGATACGGTCGGCGTACGGAGTCTGGTACGAACGCCCGTAGGCAGGCTGTTCGTCGGCCACGACCTGGCCTGTCGACACGTCGATGGCGTCCGCCCCGTGCGCCACGAAGGCCCGTGCGATCTCGACCGCGTCGGCGGCTGTTGTGCCGCCCTGCGCCCAGTCGGTCGCCGAGATCCTGACCGTCATGGGCCGGTCCGCGGGCCAGAGCTGCCGTATGACGTCGAAGACCTCCAGAGGGAAGCGGAGCCTGCCCCTGAGCGAGCCGCCGTAGCCGTCGGTGCGGCGGTTGGTGAGCGGAGAGAGGAAGCCGGACAGCAGATAACCGTGTGCACAGTGCAGTTCGATGAGGTCGAAGCCGCAGCGGACGGCGCGGCGGGCTGCTGCGGCGAACTGCTCGCGGATCTCATTGAGTCCGGCACGGTCGAGGGCGCCGGGAACCTGGTTGACGCCCGGCCGGTAGGGAAGTGCTGAGGCCGCCGAGAGCGGCCAGTTGTGACCGTCGGGGAGCGGCTCGTCGATACCGTCCCACATCAGCCGGGTGGAGCCCTTGCGTCCCGAGTGACCGAGCTGGACGCCAATGGCCGTGCCGGGCGACTGTCCGTGGACGAATTCGGTGATCCGCTGCCATGCGGCGGCCTGCTCGGACGTGTAGAGACCGGTGCAGCCGGGAGTGATACGGCCCTCGGGGCTGACACACACCATCTCGGTCATGACCAGGCCCGCCCCGCCGAGCGCCCGTGCGCCCAGGTGGACGAGGTGGAGGTCGCCGGGCACGCCGTCGGTCGCCGAGTACATGTCCATGGGCGAGACGACGACGCGGTTGCGCAGTTCGAGGCCGCGCAGCTTGAGCGGTGTGAACATCGGCGGGGTGTCCCGCGGGCAGCCGAAGCCCCTCTCCACCGTGTCGGTGAAGCCGGCGTCACGCAGCCGCAGGTTGTCGTGGGTGACCCGTCGGCTGCGGGTGAGCAGGTTGAAGGCGAACTGGCGCGGCGGCTGGTCGAGATACATCCCGAGCTGTTCGAACCACTCCAGGCTGGCTCCCGCGGCTCGCTGGGTGGAGGCCACCACGGGGCGACGCTCGGCCTCGTAAGCGGCCAGAGCCTCGGGCAGACCGGAGTGTTCCTCGATGTTCGCGGCCAGCGCCAGAGCGTCCTCGACGGCCAGCTTGGTGCCGGAGCCGATGGAGAAGTGCGCGGTGTGTGCGGCATCGCCGATCAGCACCGTGTTGCCGTGCGACCAGCGGTCGTTGACGACGGTGCGGAAGGCGGTCCAGGAGGAGTTGTTGCCACTGAGAGGGTGCCCCCCGAGGGCATCGGCGAAGATCTTGGCGCAGCGTCCGATGGACTCCTGCTCGTCGCAGCCGTCGAATCCGGCGGCCCGCCAGACCTCCTCGCGCATCTCGACGATGACGGTGGAGGCGCCCGCCGGGTGGTGCCGGCCTGGTGCCCCGGCCGGACCGTCGCCGGGCGGCGGACAGGAGTAGGGGTAGCCGTGCAGCTGCATGACGCCGTGGTCGGTCTCGGCGATCTCGAAACGGAAGGCGTCGAAGGCGAAGGGCGCGGAGAGCCAGATGTACCGGCAGCGATGCGTGGTGACGCGGGGCGCGAAGACATCGGCGAACGCCTCGCGGGTCGCGCTGTGCACTCCGTCGGCGGCGATCACCAGGTCATGGGCGGCGGCCAGTTCGGCGGGCGGCGGTGCCTCCTCCCGGAAGCGGATCCGCACACCGAGCGAGAGGCAGCGCTGGTGCAGGATCTCCAGCAGCCGGCGCCGTCCGAGCGCCGCGAATCCATGTCCGCCCGAGGTCAGTACGGTCCCGCGGTGGACGATGTCGATGTTGTCCCATCGCACGAATTCGGCCTGCAACGCCCGGTGGACGACCGGATCTGCATGCTCGATACCGCCGAGGGTCTCGTCGGACAGGACGACGCCGAAGCCGAAGGTGTCATCGGGTCCGTTGCGCTCCCAGACGGTGACGGACCGGGCCGGGTCGAGCCGCTTGAGTAGGGCGGCCGCGTAGAGACCACCGGGCCCGCCTCCTACGACGGCGACCCGCAGGGCCGTGGCCACGGTTACCTGCCCTGCCATTTCGGAGGCCGCTTCTCGGTGAAGGCGGCATGGAACTCGGCGTAGTCCTCGCCGTTCATCAGCAGCGCCTGGGTCGCCGCGTCCAGCTCGACCGCGGCGGCCAGTGGCATGTCGAGTTCGGCCGTCAGCAGGGCCTTGGTCTGTGCGTACGCGAGTGCGGGGCCTTCGGCGAGGCGGTGCGCCAGGGCGGCCGCCCTTTCATCGGCCAGGCCCTCCTCCGCCAGTTCGCTGATCAGGCCGATGCGCTCGGCCTCGGGCGCCCTCACGGGCTCCCCCAGCATCAGCAGCCGGGTGGCATGCCCGAGGCCCACCACCCGGGGCAGCAGATAAGCGGCCCCCATGTCGCCACCGGACAGCCCCACCTTCGTGAAGAGGAACGCGAAGCGGGCCGAAGGATCGGCGACGCGGAAATCGGCGGCGAGCGCCAGGACGGCCCCTGCGCCTGCGGCGATCCCGTGCACGGCGGCGATCACCGGGAAGGGACACTCGCGTACCGCCCTCACCACCTGCCCGGTCATCCGGTTGAAGTCCAGCAACTGGGCGGTGTCCATGGCGAGAGTGGCACCGATGATCTCGTCGACATCGCCACCCGAGCAGAATCCCCGTCCCTCACCCGAGAGAACCAGTGCTCGCACGGATCGCTCACGGGAGAGTTCCGCCAGCAGGTCGCGGAGATCGGCATAGGCGCCGAAGGTGAGCGCGTTGAGTTTGTCGGGGCGCGCCAGAGTGACGGTGGCGACCCCGTCCTGCCTCGTCAGGCGGAGATGCTGCCAGCCGGCCGTGCGCGGGGAGGAGCCGGTAAAGGGGCTCATGACATGCGGCCTCCTTCGGTCGGAGGGGGCCGCCCGTGGACCGGCCGGGCCCGTGAGAGGGGTGCCTGCGGGACCAAAATATCACTCCCGCGTGACTACCGTCACGAGTACGCAATAAAGAGAAGGCGGGTGCCGTCCGATCAAAGTCCGGACGGCATGTGTGTCGCAGGTCCCATTTCCTGCGGGCCGGTGCCTCTACTCGGGAAGGCCCACACTTCGTAAGGTTGAAAGCAGGACATTCACTTCGGCATCGAACGACCCGGACGCCCCGGACAACCCGTAGGAAATCGAACGACACAGAACGGAACACCAGCCGTGCCCGACCTCCACAGCCCCGCCTCTTGGCGCATGGCGCTGCCGCACTCCGCGGCCGCCGTGCCCATTGCGCGTGCGCTGATCCGGACGGTGCTCGCCGACATCGAGGGACATGCTTCGGCGGCCGACCGCGACACCGCCGAACTGCTCACCGCCGAACTGGTCGGCAACGCCGTCGAGCACACAGCCGGTGATGACCCGATCGAGCTGGTCATCGAGCTGATGACGGCAGGCTGTCAGGTCGAAGTCCATGACGGCGACCCGTTCCCGCCGGGCGGCCTCACCCGTCCGCCGCCGGCCGATGCCCCCGACCCGTGGCAGGAGCACGGCCGCGGACTGCTGCTCATCCGTACCCTCAGCTCGGACTACGGCCACCGCCCCACCGAACACGGCAAGGCGGTCTGGTTCACCCTGCCGCCGGCTCCGTCCGGATGAGACGCGAATTGCGGCGGCCGTAGCCGGCGTAGATCGCAAGCCCCGCCAGCAGGAACACGGCGAACTGAACCCATGCCTGCCAGCCCGTCCCGTACATCAGGTACGCGCAGAAGCCGACGCCGAGGAGCGGGCTGACGGGGTAGAGGGGCACCCGGAAGGTGCGCGGGAGCGCGGGATGGCTGCGGCGCAGCCCCACCACCGCCACATTCACCGCGACCATGGTCGCGAGCGCTCCGATGGTCGTCAGATTCACCACGACGTCGAGCGAGGCGAACGCGGCCGGCACCGCGAAGACGATCGCGACGATCCACGTGTTCGCGACAGGTGTCGAGGTCCTCGGGGAGACCTTTTCGAACACCCTCGGGACCAGGCCGTCCCGGGACATCGACATCAGGATGCGGGTCTGCCCGTACATCACGGCCAATACCACCGAGGCGATGGCCACGACCGCGCCGAAGGCGATGACACCACCGCCGACCGTCGAATCCGTCACCTGGTCGACAATCAGGGAGAGCGCGGCCGGTTTGCCGCCGACAGCCGTGGCTCCGAAAGCGCCGATGGCGGCCACCGCGACCGCGCAGTACAGCACGGTGACGACACCGATGCAGATCATGATCGCGACCGGGATGTTGCGCCGGGGGTTCTTCACCTCTTCGCCGGCGGTGGTGATCGCGTCGAAGCCGATGTAGGAGAAGAAGGCGATCGACGCGCCTGATGTGATGCCGCCGGCGCCGTCCGTCACGAAGGGCACCAGATGTCCGGCCTCGAAGGCGGTGAACGCGATGGCACAGAAGACCAGCAGAATGACGATCTTCAGCACCGCCATCGCGGCCGTGGCCCGCGCACTCTCGCGGACCCCGCGCACCAGCAGCACAGCGGCCAGCATGATCACGACGATGGCGGGGAGGTTGATCACACCTCCGTCACCGGGCCCGCTGGAGAGCGCGGCGGGCAGCTGGAGCCCGACGAGGCTGTTCAGCAGCTCGTTGAGGTACTGGCTCCACCCCACGGCGACCGCGCTGACCGAGACGCCGTACTCCAGGAGCAGGCACCAGCCGACGAGGAAGGCGATGCGCTCGCCGAGCGTCGCGTAGGCGAAGGAGTACGAGCTGCCCGACACCGGGATCGCACCGCCGAGCTCGGCGAAGGAGAAGGCCGTGAAGATACAGGTGGCCGCGGCCAGCACGAACGAGACGATGACCGCGGGTCCTGCCTCGGCGACGGTGTCGGAGAGGCCGACGAAGATACCGGTCCCCACGATCGCCCCGACACCGAAGCACACCAGCTGGAAGAGCCCCATGCTGCGCCGGAGGCCGTGCCCCTCCAGGTCCGCACCGGACTCGGCGATCAGCAGTTCCGGCGGTTTGATGCGCAGTCCGGACGGACGGAGCGGACTCATGGGGGTTCTTTCTCTGGACGTACAGGGGGTGCGAACGCAGCAAAGTGGGGTTCGAGCGTGCGAGCCCGAACCCCACCAGTCGGCGACACACTAACGGTCGCACCACATATTCACCCAATTGGGCGTATGTCTAATCCCTGTCCGCCAAGGTGGCGACCATGATCGCCTTGATGGTGTGCATCCGGTTCTCCGCTTCGTCGAAGACGACCGAATGCGCCGACTCGAAGACCTCGTCGGTGACTTCGAGTTCGCTCAGCCCGTACTGGTCGTGGATCTCCTGCCCTACCTTGGTGCCCAGGTCGTGGAAGGCCGGCAGGCAGTGCAGGAACTTCACGTCCGGGTTGCCCGTGGCGCGCAGTACGTCCATCGTCACCGCGTACGGCGCGAGTGCGGCGATGCGCTCGGCCCAGATCTCCTTGGGCTCCCCCATGGAGACCCAGACATCGGTGACGACGAAGTCGCAACCGCGGACCCCATCGGCGATGTCCTCGGTCAGCGTGACGGTCGCACCACTGACCTCGGCGAGCTTTCGGGCCTGCACGACGACGTCATCCGCCGGCCAGTACGCCTCGGGCGCGACGATCCGCACGTCGAGGCCCAGCAGCGCACCGGTGATCAGATAGGAGTTCCCCATGTTGAAGCGGGCGTCACCGAGGTAGGCGAAGGCGATCCGCTCCAGCGGCTTGGCGCTGTGCTCGGTCATGGTGAGGACGTCGGCGAGCATCTGGGTGGGGTGCCAGTCATCGGTGAGCCCGTTGTAGACCGGCACTCCCGCGTACTGGGCGAGCACCTCGACATCGGGCTGGCTGTCCCCGCGGTACTCGATGGCGTCGAACATCCGGCCCAGCACACGCGCGGTGTCCTTGAAGGACTCCTTGTGGCCGATCTGGGAGCCCGACGGGTCCAGATACGTGGTCGACGCGCCCTGGTCCGCCGCCGCCACCTCGAACGCGCAGCGGGTGCGGGTCGAGGTCTTCTCGAAGATCAGGGCGACATTCTTGCCGCGCAGCCGCTGCACCTCGGCTCCGGACTTCTTGGCCGCCTTGAGCTCGGCAGCCAGCTCGATCAGGCTGCGGAACTCCTCCGCTGTGAAGTCCAGCTCCTTGAGGAAGTGGCGGCCTGCGAGGTCTATCGCCATGATGACTGCTCCTGGGTCGCAGATATGGGCACGGAAAATGCGGGCACGGAAAACACCGGATGATGGAAGTGTATGCGATTGAGTGCATCACTATACGACATGTCTATGCGGTCCCCCGCTCCACCGGACAGCTCATGCACCGGGGTCCTCCCCTTCCGCGGCCCAGCTCGCTGCCGGGAATCTCGATCACTTCGATCCCTTCCTTGCGGAGATGGGTGTTGGTGGTGACATTGCGTTCGTAGGCCACGACCACGCCGGGCTCGACGGCCAGCACATTGCAGCCGTCGTCCCACTGCTCGCGCTCCGCCGAGTGCACGTCCTGCGTCGCGGTCAGCACCCGGATGTCCTTCAGACCGAGGGCTTCGGCGATGGCACGGTGCATCTGTTCCGGCGCGTGGTCGGTGACCCTCAGCTCGCTCTCTCCGCCGCCCGGTTCGATCGTGTAGGAACGGAGCATGCCCAGCCCGGCGTACTGCGTGAAGGTGTCCGCGTCGACCATGGTCATCACCGTGTCGAGATGCATGAACGCCCGCCTCTTCGGCATGTCGAGCGCCACGATCGTGTGCGCCGAGCCGGCTGCGAACAGCCCCCGGGCCAGCATCTCCACAGCCTGCGGGGTGGTGCGCTCGCTCATTCCGATCAGCACCGCGCCGTTGCCGATGACCAGGACGTCACCCCCTTCGATGGTCGAGGGGTAGTCGACCTGCCCCTGGGACCAGTGGTGGAAGGCACCGGAACCGGTGAACAGCGGATGATGGCGGTAGATCGCTTCGAAGTGGACCGTCTCACGCTGCCGGGCGGGCCAGCGCATCGCGTTGATGGAGACACCGTCGTAGATCCAGGCCGAGGTGTCCCGGGTGAAGAGGTGGTTCGGCAGCGGGCCGAGCAGGAAGTCGTCCAGATCCATCACGTGGAAACGTACCGACGTCGGCTCCTTGTGGCGCTCCAGGAACTCCCTCTTCGTCATCCCGCCGATCAGCGCCTCGACCAGTTCGCCCACCGACAGATCGTCGAATGCCGTCCGCAGGTGGTGGGTGGCGAGCGGTCCGTACTCCTTCTCGTCGAAGACCCGGTCCAGGACGAGCGTGCGAGCCTCGGGCACCTCCAGCGACTCGCGCAGCAGATCGCCGAAGAGATGCACCTCCACACCACGGTCACGGAGTACATCCGCGAAACCGTCGTGCTCCTGACGGGCGCGCCGCACCCAGAGCACATCGTCGAAGAGCAGCGCGTCCTTGTTGCTCGGGGTGAGTCGCTTCAGCTCCAGATCGGGCCGGTGGAGGATGACGCGGCGCAGCGGCCCGGTCTCGGAGTCGACATGGAATCCCATCTCTCCATCCTGTCCCCGGGCCGCCGCGCTCACCCCCCGAACCGGCCGGTTCAGAGCCGGGGATCCACCGGTTCCGACTCCAGTGCCAGCACCGCGAAGACCGCCTCATGGATCCGCCAGAGCGGTTCGCCGTCCGCCAGCCGGTCCAGCGCCTCCAGGCCGAGTGCGTATTCGCGCAGGGCCAGCGACCGCTTGTGGCCGAGGAAACGGCTGCGCAGTCTCACCAGATTGTCGGGGCGGGTGTACTCGGGCCCGTAGATGATGCGCAGATACTCACGGCCCCTGACCTTGATGCCCGGCTGGATCAGGCGGCCCTTCTGGTCACGTACCAGCGTCTGGAGCGGTTTGACAACCATGCCCTCGCCTCCGCGTCCGGTCATCTCCAGCCACCAGTCGGTGCCCAGGCGCACGGATTCCTCGTCGCCGGTGTCGACGATCAGCCTTCGCGTGGTCTGCAGCAGACCGCTCTGGTCGTGCTCGACCAGCAGGTCCAGCCAGGCCAGTTGTTCATCGTGCGGTACGGAGGCGAGCGAACGGCCCTGCACCGCGAGAAGCTGGAACGGCGCGATCCGCACGCCCTGCAGGCCATCGGTCGTCCAGCAGTAACGCCGGTACGCCTCGGTGAACGCGACGGCGTCCTCCGCCCGTTCGCGCTGGCGGGCGAGCAGCCCTTCGACCTCGACACCACGCGCGGCCGCCGCTTCGAGCGCTCCGATGGCGCCCGGGAAGACGGCCCGGGCCGCCGCACCCACTGCCGCGTACTGCTTGCGCAGCAGCCCGGTGGCCTTCAGCGACCAGGGCATCAGCTCGGCATCGATCAGCAGCCAGTCGGTGGTGAGCTCGTCCCAGAGTCCGGCGTCGGACACGGCGGTGCGCAGCCGGGTCAGGATCTCCTCGGTGACCGCGGGGTCGTCGAAGAAGGGGCGGCCGGTCCGGGTGTGCAATGCGCCTGTCGGCCCATCGGCCCCGAACCGCTCACGCGCCACATCCGCGTCACGGCAGACCAGCGCCACCGCTCGCGAGCCCATGTGCTTCTCCTCGCACACGACCTTCGTGACACCGTCCGACGCATACTGCGCGAAGGCCTCGGCAGGATGCTCCAGATAGCCGTCGATCTGCGAGGTGGCCGTGGGCGACATGGTCGGCGGCAGATAGGCGAGAAGCCGTGGGTCGACAGCGAAGCGGCTCATGACTTCCAGAGCCGCCGCCGCGTTCTCCTCACGGACGGCGACCCGGCCGGTGTGCCGGGTCTCCACCGTCCGCCGGCCGTGCACATCCGCGAGGTCGAGCGGACGGCCGTCGTGACCGCCCGGGGCTTCGGTGGTGAGGGGCCTGGCCGGCTCGTACCAGACCTGCTCGGCCGGTACGTCGACGATCTCGCGCTCGGGCCAGCGCAGGGCCGTCATCCTCCCGCCGAAGACCGCACCGGTGTCCAGGCAGATCGTGTTGTTGATCCAGCTGGTGCTGGGCACCGGGGTGTGGCCGTAGACGACGGCGGCACGGCCCCGGTAGTCCTCGGCCCACGGGTAGCGCACCGGCAGGCCGAACTCGTCGGTCTCACCGGTCGTGTCGCCGTACAGCGCATGTGAGCGGACCCGGCCCGATGTGCGGCCGTGGTATTTCTCGGGCAGACCGGCATGGCAGACCACCAGTCTGCCGCCGTCGAGGACGTAGTGGCTGACCAGCCCGTCGATGAACTCCCGGACCTGGTCCCGGAAGGTGTCGTCCTCCTTCTCCAGCTGCTCGATGGTCTCCGCGAGGCCGTGGGTGTGCTGGACCTTGCGGCCCTTGAGATAGCGGCCGAGCTTGTTCTCGTGGTTCCCGGGCACGCACAGGGCGTTGTTACCGGCAACCATCGACATGACGCGGCGCAGCACGCCGGGGCTGTCGGGTCCGCGGTCGACGAGGTCGCCGACGAAGACAGCGGTGCGGCCCTCCGGGTGCGCTCCGTCGACATAGCCCAGTTCGGAGAGCAGGGTGTCGAGCTCGGAGCTGCAGCCGTGGATGTCGCCGATGATGTCGAACGGCCCCTCGAGGTGGGTGAGGTCGTTGTAGCGCTTCTCCAGCGTCACCTCGGCAGCATCGACCTCCTCGGCGCTGCGCAGGATGTGCACCTTGCGGAAACCCTCGCGCTCCAGGCCGCGCAGTGAACGCCGTAGCTCACGGCGGTGGCGCTGGACGACATGGCGGGGCATCCCGGCCCGGTCGGGGCGCGCCGCATTGCGCTCGGAGCAGACCTCCTCGGGCAGGTCCAGGACGATCGCGATGGGCAGTACGTCGTACTCGCGCGCCAGCTGGACCAGCTGCTTGCGGCTCTCGGACTGCACATTGGTCGCGTCGACGACGGTCAGCCGGCCGGCGGCCAGCCGTTTCCCGGCGATGTAGTGGAGAACGTCGAACGCGTCGCCGCTCGCGCTCTGGTCGTTCTCGTCGTCCGCGACCAGACCACGGCAGAAGTCCGACGAGATGATCTCGGTGGGCTTGAAGTGCCGGTGCGCGAAAGTGGACTTACCGGAACCGGTCGCCCCGATGAGGACCACGAGGGAGAGGTCGGTCACGGGGAGGATGCGCTCGCCGATGGTGTCCGTCATGCCGCCTTCGCCTCCTTGGTGGTCTTCTCGTCGGTCCTGTCGGCGGTTGCCCTGCGGAAGACCGCCATCTGGGTCGGCGGGCCGACCTCGGGGTCGTCGGGTCCCACCGGGAGGAACTCCGTTTCGTAGCCGTGCCGCTGCGCCACCTTCGCCGCCCAGCCCCGGAACTCCTCGCGTGTCCACTCGAACCGGTGGTCGCCGTGGCGTACATGTCCGGCGGGGAGGGTCTCCCAGCGGACGTTGTACTCGACGTTGGGGGTGGTCACCAGGACGGTCTGCGGCCTTGCCGCACCGAACACCGCGTACTCCAGGGCGGGCAGCCGCTCCGGGTCGACGTGCTCGATCACCTCGCTGAGCACCGCCGCGTCGTAGCCCTTGAGCCTCTTGTCGGTGTAGGCGAGGGAGCCCTGCAGCAGCTTCACCCGCTCCGACCGGCGCTCGCCCATCTGCTCGAGCCGCAGCCTGCGGGCCGCGATGCGAAGCGCGCGCATGGACACGTCGACACCGGTGATCTCGGTGAAACGCACATCCTTCAGCAGCTCATGGACCAACTGGCCCTCGCCGCACCCCAGGTCGAGCACCCGGCCGGCGCCGGCGGCGCGCAGCACCCGCCCAATCACCTCGCGCCGCTGAGCGGCGAGCGGTGCGGGCTTCTCGTCGGCTTCCGCGGTCTCCGCCACCGCGTTGTCGATGTCCTCGACCTCGGTGTCGTCCGCCTCCGCGAGCCGGACCAGCTCCAGCGCCTCCATCGCCTGCCTGGTCAGTCCCCAGCGACGGGACAGATAGCGGCTGGTGATCAGCTTCTGCTCGGGGTGGTCGGCGAGCCATCCCTCACCGGCTCGCAGCAGTTTGTCGACCTCGTCGGGCGCGACCCAGTAGTGCTTCGTGTCGTCGAGCACCGGCAGCAGGACATAGAGCTGCCGCAGTGCGTCGGCGAGCCGTAGCTCGCCCTCGAGTACCAGCTTCACGTAGCGCGACTCACCCCACGCCGGGAACTTCTCGTCCAGGGCGACCGGTTCGGACTTCACCCGCTCCCAGCCGAGCGGGCCGAACAGTTTGTGCACCAGCTCGGGGCCGCCGCGTGCCGACAGCGCGGGCACCTCGATACGCAGCGGCATCGTGGCCGCCGCCCGCTCGGGGAGTGCCTTGCACACTCCGCGCAGTGCGCTCTTGAAGACGGTGGTGATGGCTACGGAGAGCAGGGAGGACGCTGCGTACGGCCGGTCGTTGACATACTGAGCCAGCGCGGAATCGGGCGCGCCACCACGTCCCTTGCCCTTGCCGCGCCGCACCAGCGCCACCGGATCCACCTCCAGCAACAGCGCCGCGGTGCAGCGCTCGGCAGTGGCCTCGGGGTAGAGGACATGTGCCGTGCCGTGCGAGGTGGAGAACGTCTGCGCCTTGCCGGGATGCTTGTGCAGCAGAAAGCCCAGGTCGGTGGCAGGACGCTCCGGGGTGCCGGTAGTACTGATCGTCAGGAACACACGTCCGAGTATCGTCCGCTTCACCCCTCCCGACCAGAGGATTTCGCCGCCGTCACGCCCCGCTGTCCACAGGTGACCCGGCTCGGGACACACCCCACTGGGCCCGCACCGCTCGGCAGGGGGCGAGCCCCTGTTTCGGGAGGTCCCGGCGGCCCCCGCGACCCCTGAGGGCTGTCCGGTCATCCCTGGCGGGCGCACGCCGCCGGCCACGGCGCCTCGCCGTGCTTTCGGAGCCGCCCGAATACGCCCAGTACGCGGGCGATCATCCGCCGGGCGATGGCACGCACCGGGCGCCACAGGGCCCGCCCTCCGGGTGGACGCCGTTACTTCTCGGACCCGCCCCGGTCGCGGGCAGCGCTCACCGGGGGCCCCGATCCAGGTACTCAGCCAGTCCGGCGATCTCCGATGGGCCGACCCGGCAGCAGCCGCCGATCAGCCGCGCCCCCGCAGCCCGCCAGTCCCGTATCCGGGCTGCGGCGAAGGTGGCTCCACCGCGCCAGTCACGGCTCACGGCGTCCCACCGCTCTCCGCTGTTGGGATAGGCGACGACCGGCTTGCCGGTGAGCGCCGCGGCTTCCACCGCCCATTCCACGTCGGCCGGCTCGCAGCAGTTCACCCCCACGGCGATCACCTGGTCAAGGCCCGAGGCGAGCGCGAAGGCACCGGCCAGGTCCTGGCCGGCCCTGGTCCGCCGGCCCGCGACGCTGTACGAGAGCCACACGGGCACCCCGCATCCCTGCGCCGCACGCAACAGCGCCTCTGCCTCGTCGGTGTCCGGCACGGTCTCCAGGGCGAGCACATCGGGTCCCGCCGCCGCCAGCGCTTCGATGCGCGGACGGTGGAAGCGCTCGAGTTCCCGCACCGAGAGCCCGTACCTGCCCCGGTACTCGCTGCCGTCCGCGAGCATCGCGCCGTACGGGCCGACGGATGCGGCGACCCAGACCTCCCGGTCCACCGGCCCGCCGGCACTGCGGGCCAGAGCAACACTGCGGGCCATGAGGTCCGTGGCCTCGCGCCGCGTGATGCCGCGTTGCACGAACCCCTCGAACGTCGCCTGATAGCTCGCGGTGATGAGTACCTGTGCGCCTGCCCGCAGATACGCCCGGTGCGCTGCCTCGATCTGCTGCGGATCGTCCGCGAGCAGTCGCGCCGACCAGAGGGCATCGGAGAGATCGCAGCCCTGGTCCCGCAACTGGTTGGAGAGGCCGCCGTCCAGCAGGACGGCGGCCTCGGCCAGCGCGGCGGCAAGCGGACGGGCAGGCTTCACGATGGGGCTCCTACTTCAGCTGGGAGAGGACCTGGGAGGAGATCAGCTCCAGATGGTCGAGATCATCGAGGTCGAGGACCTGGAGGTAGATCCGCGAGGCGCCGATGGCGCCATAGCGGCCGATCTTGTCGACGACCTCGGCAGGCGAGCCGGCCAGACCGTTCGCCCTGAGCTCCGCCGCGTCCCGTCCGATGACGCCGGCCCTGCGCGCCACCTCGGCGTCGTCCTTGCCGACGCAGACGACCAGGGCATTGGAATAGACCAGCTCGTCGGTGCGCCCCGCCTTCCTGGCGGCCTCCTTCACCCGCCCGAACTGGCGCTCACTGTCCTCGATCGAAGCGAACGGGATGTTGAACTCGTCCGCGTACTGCGCGGCCAGCCGGGGAGTACGGGTCGCACCGTGCCCGCCGATCAGCACCGGTACCTTGGCCTGCGCCGGCTTGGGCAGCGCGGGCGAATCGGTGAGCTGGTAGTACGTGCCGTCGTAGCTGAAAGTGTGACCGGCGCCCGTGCCCCACAGCCCGGTGATGATCGCCAGCTGTTCTTCGAGCCGGCCGAACTTCTCCTTGGGGAAGGGGATCCCGTACGCCCGGTGTTCCTCCTCGAACCAGCCGGCCCCCAGACCGAGTTCGACCCTGCCACCGGACATCTGGTCGACCTGGGCGACCTGAATGGCCAGGACACCCGGCAGCCGGAACGTTCCGGCAGTCATCAGTGTCCCGAGGCGGATCCGCTTCGTTTCACGGGCGAGTCCGGCCAGCGTGATCCAGGCGTCGGTGGGACCGGGGAGACCGTCCCCCGACCCCATGTGCAGATAGTGGTCGGAGCGGTAGAAGGCGTCGAAGCCGAGGTCCTCGGTCGCCTTGGCGACGGTCAGCAGCGTTTCGTAGCTGGCCCCTTGCTGGGGCTCGGTGAAGATTCGAAGATCCATGCATCCATCCTGCACCTTCGAGCCCGCACCGGCGGCGCTCGCACCGCCCGCCACCCTGCCCCACCGCAGGGCACGGTGAGGCCGGCCGGCGCTCCGGGCCCCGCGCTCACCCCGGCTCGCCGATCTGACGCATCACACCGGGCGCCAACTCATATGTCACCCCCGCGATCTCTCCTCGTCGCGCGCCTCCAGCCTGCGCAGCATTCCTCGCACGCGGTCCCCTGACTCGTCGGCAGCGTCCATGGCCTCGATGCACTGCCAGTACACGCCCTCCTCGTCGGTGCCGCAGGCGACACCGACCAGGGCGATTCCCACTTCGCCGAGCAACACCCCGAGCTCGGTCAACACCGCGTGCACATCGGTGACTTCGGTCAGCTGGGCCGCTCGTATCGACCCACCGCGCAGCGCCGGGATACCGATGGCCCCACACCCTCGCCCGCCCGCCTCGCCCAGCGCCCTGCCCTCGGCCCGCAACTCGGGCGGACCGCTCAACGCGAGGTGTCCGCCAACCGCCTGGGCAAGCGCCTGCGCCTGCCAGGCCTCCACCATGGTGTCCAGCTCCGGCAGGCTCCGCGCGAGAGCGTCCCGGCTGATCGCAATGAGCCGCACTCCGTCCATCTGCGCCCCCGTTCGTATGACTTTCCCTCTCCCCTTTCATTACCCAGAGTGAAGTGATGGAGTCCGAAAAGCCAGAGGAAATCGGAAATCTGTGGACTCAAAGCGAGTTGTTGATAACTCACTCACTCCGGAGAGTGACGATCAGCTGAATCCACAGGCGGGAACCGCGTCTCATTTCGGTCCATCTTGGCTGAAAGTGCCGCGAGCGCATCGATCCCCAGTGCCTCGCAGAACTGCAGCAGATACGCCAGCACATCGGCGACTTCGTCCACCACCCGGTGCGCGGACTCGGGCCTCTCCATCACCCGCGCCGATTGTTCCGGGGTGAGCCACTGAAAGATCTCCAGCAGTTCTGCCGCTTCCACACTCAGCGCCGCCACCAGATTCTTCGGCGTGTGGTACTGCTCCCAGTCGCGCGCAGCGGCGAACTCGGTCAGCCGCCGCTGCAATCCCGCCATGTCGAGTTCTGTCACGCGCTCAGGTCTACCACCGCGGCCCCCGCCACCTCGCCCGCCCATGAGGCCTCCGCCGCCGTCCCCACCACACGGATGTGGCCGTGCCTGCAGATCGCGGCGGCCAGGGAGACCAGTTCGCGTGTCTGCCGCGCGTCGAGAGAGCGGTCGAAGCCGTCCGCCAGGACGGTCAGCGACTGCATGGCCGGAGGCACCTCGCCGGCCTGGTCCATCGCCAGCACGCCGGGCCCGGTCAGCAGCACCAGCGCGAGGGCCAGATATCTCAGTTCACCCTCCCCCAGCAGCCCGACGGGCGTGACCGCCCGGTCGCCCCTGCCGAGCACCGCCCGCACCGTCCCGTTCAGCAACTCCTCGGCCCGGAGCGCCTCCACGGGGCCCGCGCAACCCGCTCGAGCCGCCGCAACCAGCTGCTTGTGCCGGATCGCGCACTCGGACTGGGTCCGGTACAGCACCTCGGCGAGATTGTCGCAGCCGGGCCGCAGCCGCCCCTCCCCCAACGCCACAGGACCGCGCATCCGCTGCGGCTGGGGATCGCAGGAGAACACCGACCGCAGGGCCACCACCACCTGCTCGGCGGCTGCCAGCACCCGCACCTGTCCCTCGGTCTTTCCGGCCACCCTCAGCGGCAGCAGAGAGGTGCCGAGCCGGTCGTCCGGCAGCGGGGCGCGGGTGACCGGAACCGCCCCCGCGGTGTGCCAGGCGGCCTGCACCGTGGAGCGCTCGGGGTCGCGCAGCGCGGTGGACAGCAGCAGCTTCCCGTCCGCGGTCAGCCGTTCGCCGACGATCCGCAGCTCGGGATCCGCCTGGACGGCGAGGTCCAGTTGCACCGGGCCGGCCGGTCCGTCCACGGTGCAGCCGATCCTGAATCCCCGCCTGCCCTGGGCATCCGCCGCGGCACGTTCCGGAATGCAGCCGGCCGGATCGTCGAAGACCTCGCCGAGCTCGTCGCCCGCGCCGAGCCGCGCCAGCGCTTCGTACACCTGGAGCACACTCGACTTGCCGCTCCCGCTCGCCCCTGCGAAGAGCGTGAGCGGGGCGAGCGGAAAGGCGGCGCCGCGGTGCGACTTGAAGGCGGAGAGCCGCAGCTCGGTGACGGCCGGGCGTGCGTGGGTTACGTCCATGGTCGGACCGTATGCGGGCGCCGGTGTGATGAACCGTTCCGCCTTCCGGACCTTCCTACGATCGGGGGACGACCGCCTCCGCGATCCCCTCGACCTCGGTGCCCACCGGGGCGAGCAGAAAGACGTTCTTGTCGACCCGGTGCATCCCGCTGCCGAGACCGAAGACCACACCGCTGCTGAAGTCCAGGATCCGCTTGGCCACTTCGCTCTCGGCCCCGGTCAGGTCCAGCAGCACCGGGATCTGGGCGATCAGGTACTCGGCGACTTCGCGGGCGTCCGCGAAGACCTGTACCCGCAGGACGACGAACCGGCGCTGCTCGTTCGCCGTGTCGTTGGGAATCGTCTCGTGGTCGACTCTCGAGGGCCACTCGTTGCGACCACGCAACGGAACGACCTGGGCGAGCCCCTCCCACTGTTCGTCGGTGACGTCGTACCTGTCGTACCTGCTCACCGGACCACCTCGGTTGGGCTCTCTATCTGCATCAGCCAATTCTGACGCCACTCACCCGTTCGGCCCAACACCGACACGGTCGAGTCCTTGATCAGCTCCCGTTGTGAGGAGGGTCACCGGCCGGGCGCGCCGCGGATCGCGCCCGCGACGGCGGTGAGGAACCGCGCGTGGGCTCGGGCGGTGCAGGGGGCTTCCGGGTTCCACGTCACCACTTCCGCACGGCCCCCGACGGCCTGCCAGGCCGGATCGTCACGAAGCTCGCCGAGAGACGTCGCATTGCACCGGACATCGACCAGCACCACATCGGGCCGCAGCTCCGCTGCCCCGGCCCAGCCGACAGTGGCCCAGTTGGCCCCCGCATCCCCGGGCGGCTGCACCGTGTTGACGCCACGCTCCGACAGTTCGCGCAGCTGGGGCCAGGCATCGGGACGTGCCAGATGCACCTGTTCGGGGCCCGCGGGCGACAGGGCCAGAAGCCGCGGCCGGAACTCCGTCTCCGTCGCGGCGGCCAGTGTCCGCTGTGCCACCGTGAGGAGGTGCGCCCCCTCCTGGTCCTCCGCGGCGCCGAGTGAGACGGCCAGGGCCTCGAACCGGGCTGCGATGACGCCCGGACTACGGGTCCGCCCGACGTCGATGACCACCACGGGGACGTGTTCCTCGAGGTGTTTGGCGGTCTCGGGATCAAGTCCGTAGACCTGGCCTCCGCCGTAGCTGACGGCTACCACGAGCTCCGGCCCGGACCGCAGCAGCGCCTCCAGATCCAGCTGACCACCCGCTCCCAGATAGCCGGTCCTGTCCAGGGGCAGCGTGCCCGCCTTCGCCGGATCGGGTATCGCGCCGTCGTGCGACGAGCCGAAAACCGCGCCCGGCAGTATGCGGTGGTCCCACAGAGTGGCCCCGGCCTGGATGTAGGCGATCACCTTCGACGGCGGCCGGTCCGCCGTCGACAGCTGGCCACGGTCGTCGGAGAACTGCCAGGCATTCTGCTGCATGACGTGATGCGCCCCCTCCGGTCCCGCGCCGCCGGGTCCTCCCGGCACCGCACACCTGTACCTGCCCAGCTCGCGCTCGGACCATTCGGCACCGGTCGCCGCCCGTGGGAATCACTGCGGGACCAGTCGCCAGGCCCGCTGCTCATGCCCGTACCGAGTACTCGCATGAGTAGCCGTACTCACGCGTTCCCCGCGCGCCCGGTGCAGCCTGGAGAGGAGGGAAGAACGACTACTGCGTCACCGACGACCTACAAGGTGGAGGACTCATGAAGGCCAGGAACCTCGTACGGCAGGTCTGCCGGACCGTGGCGGGCGACTGGGTGTCACGCGCCTATCTCGCGATTGCCGCGGGCCTGTTGATCTGGGTGTGGGTGGACACCGCGTTCGTGGCGCATCAGGACGCCTCCTTCTCGGGGGTGTGGCCCGTCATCTTCACCGCGCCGACGAGCCTGCTCTTCCTGATACCGGGCATCGATGGTGCCGGTTTCTTCGCGCTGCTCGCGGTGGCGGCGCTGGTCAACTCCTCGGTCATCAGCCTGCTCGTCCGCAGGTCGGGCACCGGTCATCGGACCCGGCACACGGCTGGACCGGCCTCGGCGCGATAGGGCTCCGGGGGTCTGTCCGGCTCCCCCGGCGGCGCGGTCAGGACTCGTGCGGTCCTTCCCCGCCGTTCGGGGGCGGGTGCGCAAGACTGGTGCCATGCAACGACTCTCACTCGAAGCCCTGGGCCGCCAGCAGATGGAGCTGGCGGCTGCCGCCGGGGGCGGCCACACCGCCGACACCGTCTACGGCGGTCATGAGAAGGTGCTGCGCCAGACGGTCATCGGTATGACTCGCGGCGCCGAACTCGCCGAGCACGAGAATCCGGGTGAGGCGACCGTGCACGTCCTGCACGGAAGGGTGCGGCTCACGGCGGGGGACTTGGCCTGGGAGGGCCGGAAGGGCGATCTCATCATCGTGCCGGACAGCCGTCATCGCCTGGAGGCCCTCGAGGACTCCGCGCTCCTGCTGACGGTGGCCAAACTGCTCTGACACGGGCACTGCCCGGACGGCCCCGCCCCAGCGGCCCCGCCCTTCAGACCTTGCGCCAGCGGGCGCTCGCCCAGGAGAAGACACCGAACGCCGCCAGGCCGAGCGCGATCAGCGCCAGGAGCCACGGCCCCGCGGGGGTTTCGGTGAAGGACCGCAAGGTGTCGTCCATGCCCTTCGCCTTGCCCGGCTTGCGCTGCGCCGCTGCGGCGATGGCGAAGCCGCCGGCCGTCGCGAAGACGATGCCCCGCGACGCGCCGCCGACCACCCCGAAGAAGTCGACGGTCCTGCGTACCCGTCGCGACATCTCGGTCATCTTCAGATGCTTGTGGTATTTGCGCATCAGAGCGCGGGCGGCGATCCACAGCCCGGCGCCCAGCACTCCGGCCCCCGCGAGGCCGACGATCCACTGACCGGCCGGCCAGTGCAGCACCTCGGCCGTCACATCACTGGAGCGCTTGTCGCTCGAACCGCTGCCGCTGCTCTTGTCCCCCGCCGCGTAGGACAGCACGGAGAAGGAGACAAAACCGTAGAAGACGAAGCGCCCGGCGGCCATGGCCCGCTTGCTCGCCTTGTCGCCGTCCGGTCCCGCCTGTCCGAACAGGGCCTCCGAGAGACGCCAGAGCGCCATCCCGGCAAGAGCTGCCCCGAGCAGCCACAACAGGACGTTTCCGAACGGCTTGTGAGCGATCTCGGCGATGGCGCCGCCGCGGTCCGCCTGCTGTCCTCCTCCGTCGGAGAAGGCGATGCGCAGCGCCAGGACGCCGACCAGGACGTAGATCAGTCCGCGGGCGGCGAACCCGGCACGGGCGCCGGCCTCGACGGCCGGGCCGTTCGCCGTACGCCGCACGCGGCTTCTTCCGCGAAGTGACACTGAACGGGTATTCATAGTTCCCGATTGCCCTGTCCGGGAGGATGAACACCCCATCGTGACCCGCCCACGGCGCCGGCCGGACACCTTCCCGGAAACCGGGACCCGGACCCCAGCCGGCCGGCGATGAGCACCCGTGGGGCCCAACGGCACCGCAGGACCCATCCCGTAACACCACCGCTGCGCCGCGGGCCCGCGAGATCCGCCCCCGACGGCAGGGCCGGCTCTCGCGGACGTGACGTCAGACGGGCCGCCGCTCGATCACAACCGGCCGCCAGCTCTGCCCGCCGGACCTCGCCGCTGCGTCGGCCGTGCCGGCATCAGGGTCCTCCTGCCGGCGGCGTCTGCCACCGCGGGCGAAGAAGTCGGCCAGCGGCAGCGTGGCCGCGCCCCGGGTGACCGCGTCGGCGCCCAGCTGGCCCAGGTCGATGGTCACTCGCTCGGCCGGATGCCGCATCGCGTACTTCTTCGCGTAGCGGCGCACGGCGGGCAGCAGTGCGGGACCCAGCAGCAAGCCCGCCCAACCGCCGACCAGAACGCGTTCGGGCCGGAAGAGATTGACCAGATCGGCGATTCCGGCGCCCAGGTACTCGGCGGTCTCGTCGAGAAGCCGGGCAGCGCCGGCATCGGCCGGCCTTCCGTCTCCGGCAGGCACAGCGGCCTCAAGGAGCGCGGCGAGGGCCGTCTCCTCGTCGGGCGACGAGGCCGGCGGGCCACCGGTCTCCAGCCAGCGTTCACGGATGGCCTCCGCGCCGACATACGCCTCGAGGCAGCCGGGCGATCCGCAGCGGCAACGCCGGCCGCCGACCCGCACGGTGGTGTGACCCCATTCGACGGCCCGGCTCTGCGCGCCGCCGTAGAGCTCGCCGTCGACCACGATGCACGCGCTGACGCCGGAGCCGAACAGCACCACGGCGGCATCGCCGGCGCCGCGTCCGCCGCCGAACCACATCTCCGCCTGTCCGAGTGTCTTCGCGCCGTTGTCGATGAAGAACGGCACATCGGAGGGGAGTTCGGCGGACTCGCGGAGCATGGCCTCCAGCGGTACGGCGTCCCAGCCGACCGTCTGGCCGTGCACCACGACTCCGTCGGGCGAACCGCGGTCGATGATTCCGGGCACGCCGACACCCACCCCGACGAGCTCGTCCGTCTCGATGGACGAGTCCCGCAGTACGTCGGCAACGGCGTCCCGGATGTGGGCGACGATCCAGTCGACGTCATAGCCGTGGTGGATCAGGGGCCGGTCGGCCCGGGCGAGTTCGGTCAGAGCCAGATCGAAGAGCTCGACCTGCACCCGGGTCTCACCGACGTCGATGCCGATGAGGTAGCCGCTGGTGGGGGCCACACGGAGAAGGGTGCGTGGCCTGCCGCCCTCGGAATCGACGATTCCGGCCTCCTCGAGGAGACCTTCCGCCGCAAGTTCCGCAACGACGTTGCTGATTGATCCCGAACTCAGGCCGGTGGTGGTGCCGAGCTCCTGGCGGCTGAGCGGGCCTTCGAAATACAAACGTTGCAAAACCTCCGCCCGGTTGCCCCGCCGCAGGTCACGCACGGTTCGTCTGCTCTGTTCAGCCATGTGACTCCTTCCTCCGATGCAACATACCCCCGCCAAAGACCTTGACGCGACCTTCTCTCACTACTTAACTCACGACCTAGATTAAGTCGTGAAGGCCGTTCGTACAGTGAACGCAGCCCTCCCCGGGAAGGGGCCAACGAACATGCGCAGAATCAGAGCCGCAGCAGCAGTCGCCATCACCGTCTCCACTCTCGCCGGTGCCACGGCGTGCGGCGGGGGCAGCGAAGCAGGGGGCAGCAATGAGTCCCCCAAGACGCTCACCTACTGGGCGTCCAACCAGGGACCGAGCATCCCGGCGGACAAGAAGATCCTCACACCCGAGCTGAAGAAGTTCGAGAAGCAGACCGGTATCAAGGTCAAGCTCGAGGTCGTGCCGTGGTCGGATCTGCTCAAGCGCATCCTGGCCGCGACCACGTCCGGTCAGGGCCCCGACGTCCTCAACATCGGCAACACCTGGTCCGCGTCGCTCCAGGCCACCGGAGCCCTGCTGCCGTGGAACGCCAAGAACTTCGACGCCATCGGCGGCCGCGACCGGTTCGTCGACGCCGCTGTCGGCTCGGCCGGCGCGGAGGGCAAGGACCCGTCCGCCGTCCCGCTGTACTCGCTGTCCTACGCGCTCTACTACAACAAGAAGATGTTCGCCGACGCGGGCATAGCGCAGGCCCCGGCCACCTGGGACGAACTGGTCGCCGACGGCAAGAAGATCTCGAAGAACGGCACCAGCGGCAAGTGGGGGCTCGGCGCCGAGGGCGGCAACCTCTCCAACAACATCCACCAGGCCTTCGTCCTGGGCCAGCAGCACGGAGCCGACTTCTTCGACGCCTCGGGCAAGCCGACGTTCACCTCTCCCGGGGCCGTCGCCGCCGTGAAGCAGTACGTCGACTTCATGGGCAAGGACAAGATCATCGCGCCCGGCAACGCCGAGTACGCCCAGAACCAGTCGCTCAGTGACTTCTCCAAGGGCAAGACCGCCATGGTGCTGTGGCAGGCTGCCGCCTCCACCTTCGCCTCCCAGGGCATGAAGCCCGAGGACTGGGGCGCGGCACCGGTCCCGGTCCAGTCCGGCACCCCCGGCAAGGGCAAGAACGTCAACTCCATGGTCGCGGGCATCAATATGGCCGTCTTCAAGAACACCAAGAACACCAAGGGCGCTCTGCAGTTCGTGAAGTTCATGACCAGTACCGATGAGCAGAAGCTCCTCAACAAGGCCTACGGCTCGGTCCCCCCGGTCACGGCCGCCCAGTCGGACCCCGCCTTCAACGCCCCCGGTGTGAAGGTCCTCAAGGACACCCTCAGCAACAGCGCCGCGCCGCTGCCCCAGGTCGCGTCGGAGTCGCAGTTCGAGACGACCGTCGGCACCGCCATCAAGGAGCTGTGGGCGGACGCCGCAGCGGGCAAGGCCATCACGACCGAATCCGTGAAGGCCAAGCTCACCAAGGCCCAGCAGCAGATGACGCAGTGAGGCACTGACCCATGACCGCCACCGATACCACCTCACAGGTACCGCAGGCGGCCGGCGACGATGTTCTGAAGTCCGGGGGTGCGCGGGGACGTTTCCCGCGCATTCCCGACCGGATCCGCCGCGGCGGCCTGCCCTACCTGCTTCTCCTGCCCGCGCTGGTGCTGGAACTGCTGATCCACATCCTGCCGATGATCATCGGTATGGTGATGAGCTTCCGCGGGCTCACCCAGTTCTTCATCCGGAACTGGAGCAACGCCCCCTGGACGGGGCTGCACAACTACCGGGTCGCGGTGGACTTCGACGCCCCGATCGGCAAGGCCCTGCTGCACTCCTTCTACGTCACCCTCGGCTTCACGCTGCTGGCCGTCGGCCTCTCCTGGCTGGTCGGCACCGGTACCGCGGTGCTCATGCAGGAGAACTTCCGCGGCCGGGGCCTCCTTCGGACGATCTTCCTCGTCCCGTACGCCCTGCCGGCCTATGCCGCCATCATCACCTGGGCGTTCATGTTCCAGCGGGACAACGGCCTGGTGAACCATGTGCTCCACGACCAGCTGCACATCACCGACAAGCCGTCGTTCTGGCTCATCGGCGACAACAGTTTCTACGCGCTGGTCATCGTGGCCATCTGGAAGTCCTGGCCGTTCGCCTTCCTCATGGTCATGGCCGCGCTGCAGAACATCCCGCGCGAGCTGTACGAGGCGGCGTCGATCGACGGCGCGGGACTGTGGCAGCAGATCCGCAAGATCACCATGCCCTCGCTCCGCCCGGTCAACCAGGTCCTGGTCCTCGTTCTCTTCCTGTGGACGTTCAACGACTTCAACACGCCGTACGTGCTGTTCGGGAAGTCGGCGCCGGAATCCGCGGACCTGATCTCCATCCACATCTACCAGTCCTCGTTCGACACCTGGAACTTCGGCAGCGGGTCGGCCATGTCCGTACTGCTCCTGCTGTTCCTGCTCGTGGTGACGACCGTCTACCTGATCTTCACCTCGCGCGGAAGGAAAACTTCCGATGGCTAGCTCCACCCACGCCCCCCGGTCGCCCGGGGCCACCGTCCACCGGTCGCCCACCGCGCCCCCGCAGTCCTTTGTCTGGACCCGGCGCGTGGTACTCACGCTGATCACGGTCTTCACCCTGGTGCCGGTCTACGTGATGCTCAGCAGCTCGCTGAAGCCGCTGTCCGACGTCTCGGGCAAGTTCTCCTGGATCCCGAACGGTTTCAGCATCCGCCCCTACGTCGACATCTGGAGCACGATCCCACTCGCCCGGTACTTCGTGAACTCGCTGATCGTGGCGGGCACCGCGAGCATCTGCTCGGTGGTCGTCGCGATCTTCGCGGCGTACTCGGTGAGCCGCTACCGGTTCCGCGGCAAGCGGGTCTTCACGGTCACCGTGCTCTCCACGCAGATGTTCCCCGGCATCCTCTTCCTGCTCCCGCTGTTCCTGATCTTCGTCAACATCGGGAACTCCACGGGCATCGACCTCTACGGCTCGCGCGGCGGCCTGATCCTCACCTACCTGACCTTCTCGCTGCCGTTCTCGATCTGGATGCTGATCGGCTACTTCGACTCCATCCCGAAGGATCTCGACGAGGCGGCGATGGTGGACGGCTGCGGGCCGCTGGGCGCGCTGTTCAGGGTCGTCGTGCCCGCCGCGATCCCCGGCATCGTCGCCGTCACCCTGTACGCGTTCATGACCGCGTGGGGCGAAGTGCTCTTCGCCTCGGTCATGACGAACGACAACACGAGAACGCTCGCCGTGGGTCTCCAGGGCTACTCGACACAGAACGACGTGTACTGGAACCAGATCATGGCCGCGTCCCTCGTGGTCAGCATCCCCGTGGTCGCCGGCTTCCTCCTCCTCCAGCGTTACCTCGTCGCCGGTCTCACCGCCGGCGCTGTCAAGTGACCGCAGTCTCCGGCGGTACCGAACAGCACAGCAGAAAGGCAGTCCGTCCGTGAACGACTTCAACTCCCTTCCCGCCGACTTCACCTGGGGTGTGGCCACCGCCGCCTACCAGATCGAGGGAGCCGTAGCCGAGGACGGCCGTTCTCCCTCCATCTGGGACACGTTCTCCCACCTCCCGGGGAAGATCGACAACAACGACAACGGCGATGTGGCCTGCGATCACTACCACCGCTGGCGTGAGGACATCGGGCTGATGAAGCAGCTCGGCGTGGATGCCTACCGCTTCTCCGTGGCCTGGCCGCGCGTCGTTCCGGGCGGCGACGGCCCGGTCAACGACAAGGGGCTCGCCTTCTACGACGAGCTGGTGGACGGCCTCCTCGAAGCGGGCATCACTCCCTTTCCGACTCTGTACCACTGGGACCTGCCGCAGGTTCTTCAGGACCGCGGCGGCTGGCCCTCACGGGACACCGCCGAGCACTTCGCCACCTATGCGGCGGTGGTCGCGGAGCGGCTCGGCGACCGGGTGAAGGACTGGACGACGCTCAACGAGCCGCTCTGCTCGTCGTGGATCGGCCACCTCGAGGGCACGATGGCGCCCGGCCTCACGGACATCACCGCCGCCGTCCGCACGTCGTACCACTTGCATCTGGGCCACGGCCTGGCCACCCAGGCGATCCGTGCCGCGGTGCCGGGTGCCAGGGTCGGCGTCGTCAACAACATCACCACCTGCGAGCCGGCCACCGAGCGTGAGGAGGACGTGGCCGCGGCTGTCCGCGCCGACGGACACACCAACCGCTGGTGGCTCGACCCGATCCATGGCCGCGGCTATCCGCAGGACATGGTCGATCTGTACGGCGTCGACCTGCCGATCCGGGCGGGCGACCTCGACACCATCGCCGCGCCGCTCGACTGGCTGGGCGTGAACTACTACTTCCGCAATGTCGTCGCCGACGACCCGAAGGGTCCGCTGCCGCACGCCAAGCAGGTCTATCTGCCGGGCGCCCGTCACACCGCGATGGACTGGGAGGTCAACGCCGACGGCCTGGAGAACATCCTGCTGCGGCTGACCGAGGACTACGGCCCGGAGAAGATCTACGTCACGGAGAACGGCTCCGCCTACCCGGACGTGGTCCGCCCGGACAACTGCGTCGACGACCCGGAGCGCACCCAGTACCTCGACGAGCATCTCGCCGCGTGCAGCCGCGCCGCCCGGCGCGGCGTTCCACTGGCGGGATACTTCGCCTGGTCCCTGCTCGACAACTTCGAGTGGGCGTACGGCTACGACAAGCGCTTCGGCCTCGTACACGTCGACTACCCGACGCAGCGCCGCACCATCAAGGGCAGCGGACACCGCTATGCGGACATCGTCCGCTCCGCACGCGGGCGTGGCCGCCGGGCGGCCTGAACCCGCCCGGATCGCCGCGCCGTTGGGGGCCCCGTGCAGACGCGATCCGCACGGGGCCCCGTCATGCCGGGCCGGTCGCGGCAGGTGTTCACACGGTCGGAGCCGGCCACCGCACCCTCGGTGGTCACCGAGCCCGGACCGATCCTGAGGTCCCCCTGCACCGGCAGGGTCCACACCCCGTCGCGGGACGGGTGCCGGCCGTCACGGCTGGTCTGTCACGCGCACCTCGGGGCACGTGAGAGCTGTTCCGAACGGGGTGAATCAGCCCATCTCGATCACGATCTTGCCCTGGGTGTGGCCGCTCTCCACGGCGCGCAGCGCCTCCGCAGCCCTGTCCAGCGGATAGGACCCGGTGACGAACGTCCGCAGTGCCCCGCCGACTGCCAGACGGGCCACTTCGTCGAAGACGGCCGCGTTACGGGCCCTGACGACCGCTGCTCCGCCGAGCTCGACGGCCAGCGGCTTGCCACCCGCGCTGATCAGCCGCGTCCGATCGGTGACCAGCTCGGCCACCTCCTTCAGCGTGTCGCCGCCGACCAGGTCGAAGACCGCGTCGACACCGTCGGGGGCCGCTGCCCTTACCCGTTCCGCGACACCGGGGCCTGAGGGCACATGCACCGCACCCAGCGACTCCACGAAGGCCTTCTTGTCCGCAGCGGCGGTGCCGACGACCCGTACACCCATGTGGCGGGCGATCTGCACGGCGGCAACGCCGACCCCGCCGCCCGCGCCGGTGATCAGCAAGGTGGAGCCGCCTGCCGGACCGAGCTGCTGCAGTCCGTCGTACGCGGTGGCCGCCGCTACCGGCAGAACGGCCGCCTCGGCGAAGGACAGGCCGTCCGGCTTGAGCGCGGTGACCTCCGCGGACAGCACCGTGTATTCGGTGTAACCGCCGGTCCGCGGAGTGCCGAAGACGGCCTGCCCCACCTCGAACCCCTCGACGCCGGGTCCGACCCGCTCGACGGTCCCGGCCACCTCGCTGCCGAAGACGGCGGGAAACACCGGAGGGCCCTCACCGGGCCTGCGGAATCCGGAGCGCAGCTTCCAGTCGACCGGATTCACGCCTGCCGCCCGCACAGCGACGAGCAGTTCTCCCGGCCCGGGGGCCGGCACCTCCCGCTCGACAAGGGCCTCGGTCTCCGGCCCTCCGTTGCGGGTGAATACATACGCCTTGGGCATGAGCTCCCTCAATCCGGTTCGGAACACGGGCTGCCGGGGCAGCCCTGGCGGTTCGGCAATGAGAAGTCCGGCCCGCGGGCAGGCATTCCCCTACGGTGACGGGTTCACCGGACCGCAACACATGATGGCCCAGGCCGGACTGAGCCCCACTGCAGCCGGACTCGCGTCAATTCGCTGGAGGGGTGCCACCGGCCGCATCCCGTGCCCCGGTCGAACCGATCCGGAGTGCCCCGGTGCGGGCAACTCGTCATGGGAGGGAAGACCCGGTGGAGCACGGCGGATGGGCCGACGAAGGGTTCGGAGCGGTCGCGGACGTATTCTCGCGGTTCGTGAGGTGGACACCGGTGGTCCGCGCGATCGAGGCGCAGCAGCCACTGTGGCCGCCGGGAAGCGCGTACGAGTATCACGCCCATGTCTTCGGCTTCCTGATCGGGGAGCCGATCCGCCGGATCACCGGGCTGGACCCGGGCGCGTACTTCCGCAAGGTCATCGGCGACGCGCGTGCCACCGGGCTCATCCCGGCGGTGCGGGAGTGTCCGGCCGGCCGGTGCGCCGCTCGGCTCCCGGCCGCCGGCGGCGCCGCGGAAACAGGTCCTCAGCGGCGCCGTCGGTGGGACGGCCGGTCATCCGGCCCCGATGGTTCTACCCGAGGCTCCACTGCTGGTTGGCGCCACCGTTGCAGGTCCAGAGCTCCAGCGCGGTGCCGTTGACATTCCCCGCGGGCTTGTCGCCGCCGGTGACATCGAGGCAGAGTCCGGACTGGGTGCCGGTGACGGTCCCGTCGGGGTTGAGCTTCCATTTCTGGTTGGCCCCGCCGTTACAGGTCCAGAGTTCCACCTTGGTACCCGAGGCGGTCTGGTTGTCATAGGCGTCCAGGCACTGCGAGCCGCCGTAGAGGCGGAGCTCACCGGCGGCGGTGAAGGTCGTCCGCTGGTCGGCGGCGCCGTTGCAGTCCCAGATCTCGATACCGGTGCCCGGGGTCGTCGCGCCGCCCACGACATCCAGGCAGCGGTGCGAGGAGGCGCCGACCAGCGGGTGGGCGGTACCGGTGCTGTCGCCGCTGCCGACGGAGACCCGGTACATCACGGTGCCGTGCGGGGGCACCGTGGCGCTGATCGATCCGCTTGTCGTCGAGACGGCCTTGGACCAGAGATTGGAGAGCCGGTACGCGGAGCCGGACGGCAGGCCGGCCGCAGCGGCCGTGGTGCCGACGGTCGCCGCAGATCCGCCCTCGTTGGTGAGGGTGACCGCGCGGTCACCGTTGGCGAGTGGCTTGGACATGACCACGTGGCCGCCGGAGGACGAGACCACGGTGCCCTGCTTGCCCAGCGAATCCTGGTCGACCGCGATCACGTCGGTGTTCTTCAGTATCGCCAGGGTGGCGGCGCTCGCGCTGCGGATGTCGCTGCCGATGAGCAGTGGCGACGCCATCTCCGACCAGAGGCTGAAGTGGGTGCGGTACTCGGCGTCCGTCATGCCGCCGTTGCCGACCTCCAGCATGTCCGGGTCGTTCCACGCACCAGGTTTGGCGTAGGACGCGAGCGACTGGTTCTGATGGGCGATATTGATCATGCTCGACCAGGAGTCACTGATGTCGCCTGTGGTGCGCCAGGAGTTGCCGATCGGCGGCGCCCAGTTCCAGGGCTGGTTGGAGCCCCACTCGCAGATGCTGTAGAGGATCGGCCGGCCGGTGGCCTTCAGCGCGTCGCCCATGGCTTTGTAGCGCTGCTGTGCGTCCACACCGGTGTTGTTGCAGTTGTCGTACTTCAGGTAGTCGACCCCCCAGGACGCCCACAGCGCGGCGTCCTGCTTCTCGTGCCCGAGACCGCCGGGGAATCCGGCACTGTTGCACGTCTTGGTGCCGGCGCTGGAGTAGAGGCCGAACTTCAGCCCCTTGGAGTGCACATAGTCGGCGACTGCCTTGATGCCGTCGGGAAACCGTACGGGGTCCGCGACCAGGTTGCCGGACGCGTCGCGGTTCGGCAGCGCCCAGCAGTCGTCGAGGTTGACGTAGGTGTAACCGGCCGCTTTGAGTCCCTGCGAGACGAAGAGGTCGGCGATGCCCTTGACCATCGCCTCGTTGAACTGCGAACCGCAACCGGTGGAGTTCCAGTTGTTGAAGCCCATCTGCGGGGTCAGGGCAAGGCCGTTGTCAGCGGCCTCCGCGGACGGCGCCGTGGCGATGTCGGCGGTGACGGCAGCGGTGGCGGCCAGCGCCAGGGCTCCCGCCCCGGTGGTGACCCCACCGACGAGGAGGGTGAAGGAGGCGGCGCAGGCAGCCAAGCGCTGCCTGCCGGTGTGTCGTTCGTGGGACATGTGCGGCTCCGGGTGGGTTGAATGGCGCACATTTCAACGGGGTCGAACGAAAACAACCACATAACATCGCTGAGACGTGCCCATGTCAATGGTTCGGACCGCCCGGCCCGCCCTCAGCCGCCGGCCGGCCGCGCCCTGGACTCGCCGGAGCCACGCACGATGAAGCGGGTCAGCAGCACCACGGAGCGCGGGGCGGAGATGTCACCCGCTATACGGGAGAAGAGCAGATTGGCCGCGGTCCCGCCGATGGCCACGGGGTCCTGGCTGACCACGGTCAGCGGGGGATTGAGCCGCTCCGCGAGCGGCAGGTCGTCGAAGCCCACGATGGCGACCGGGGCAGGGTGGTCGAGACCGTCGAGCACGCCCATGGTGATGATGTCGTTACTGGTGAACAGGGCGGTGGGCGGATCGGGGAGGGCCCGCAGTCCGGCCAGGGCAGCGTGCGCCTTCCGGTGGGAGCGCAGTTCGTGCCGGACGAGGGCGGGGTCCTCGGGGATACCGCGGGCGGCAAGGGCGTCGAGATAGCCGGCGTACCGCTCGGCCTGGGTCCAGATGTCGAACCGGTCGCCGAGGTAGGCGATACGGGTGTGCCCGTGGCCGAGCAGGTGAGTGACGGCGCGCTCGGCTCCGGCCCGGTTGTCGACGGTCACCGTATCGACGGTGAGGCCCCTGGCCGGACGGTCGACACACACGACACGGGTACCGCCCTCCATGGGCTGCTTGAGGAAGGTGTGGCTGCCGATGGTCGGGACGATGATCAGGCCGTCCACCCGGCGGGCCGTGAACGCGGCGATGACCTCACGTTCGCGTCGTGGTTCGTCGTTGGTACTGCCGACGAGGACGACATGACCGCGCCGGTGCGCCTCGTCCTCGATGGAGCGCACCATGAGCGCGTAGAAGGGGTTTGCGAGATCGTCGACCACGACAGCGATCGTGGCGGTGCCGAGATTCTTCTGCCGCAGATGGCGTGCGGTGTCATTGCGCTGGTACCCCAGTTGCCGCACCGCCTGCCCGACCCTTGCCGCAGTACCGGGCGACACCCCGGGCTCGCCGGAGACGACGCGCGAGACCGTCATGGGGCTGACCCCTGCCGCACGGGCCACGTCCTTCATCGTCGGGCGCTTCACGGACATCCTCAATCAGCCATCCTCCCGGCATCCGCCGGTCGGCCGATGCGTCGCCACTGTCGCGGTACCCGTAGCCCGGTGACGATGCGTCGATGATGGCAGGCCGGCCGGGCAGCCGGCCGCACCCCCGGCCAACAGGCCGCCCCTGCACGGCATTCGACCGGAGCCGCCGTCCGGACCCCGCTTCGTCGGCTCGCGCCGATGTGCAACGGCGGATCGCTGTGAACGATCCCAATGGTTCCGGCACAGTCCATCGCTGGTGACAGCGCCGCACCCCACACCATGGGTCTCCGGCCCCTCCCTTCGGACCGAACCCGGCAGGGCGGTCCGGGAAATGACGGCACTCTTGACAGGCAGTCAGGTACACATCAACACTTCCATTTTGCTTGGTAACGTTCACATGCGCTCAGAGCAGCCCCCGCCCCCAGGCCGCGCCGTACGGCATTCACAACGGACGGCCACCGCGAGAAGGTGTGGTCCTCCGTGCTCCCAGCAGTGCTCAGATCCCGAACCGCCGGCGCGTTAGGCGCCCTCCTCCTGACCGTCCTCGGCGTCGGCGGCCTCACCGCCGCACCGGCCCACGCCGGGACGCTGCCGTTGACCCAGTACGCCGATCCGTTCGTCGGTACCGATGACAGCAACGCGCCCAACCCGGTGGGCGGCGGCGCGGGCGGAAGCACCTATCCGGGGGCCGTAGTGCCCTTCGGCGGGGTGCAGTTCAGCCCTGACACCCCGACGGCCTCGCCGTCCGGCTACCGCTACTCGGACAAGTCCATCGAGGACTTCAGCCTCACCCACTTCGACGGCGCAGGCTGCCAGAACAACGAGGACCTCCCGCTGATGCCGGTCACCGGCGCTCTCGGCTCCTCCCCCGGCAGCAACTGGACCAGCTACGCGTCGGGGTACACCAAGTCCAGCGAGTCCGCTTCGCCCGGCTACTACCGCAACCGCCTCGACAAGTACTCCACCGACGTCGAACTGACGGCCACCACCCGCACCGGTATGGGCCGGCTGACATATCCGTCGTCCGCCTCGTCCCGGCTGCTGATCAACACCGGACGCAGCGCGACCGGCAATCGATCGGGTTCGGTGAACATCAGCGGTTCCGAGGTCACGGGCAGTGTCACGGCGGGCGGCTTCTGCGGCTCGTCGAAGACCTACCAGATCTACTTCGATCTGCGCTTCGACCGGACACCGACCGGCCACGGCACATGGTCGGGCGGCACCGTCAACTCCGACTCGACCAGTGCGAGCGGCACCAACACCGGCGCCTATCTCACCTTCGACACGACCGGTTCCGCGACCGTGCAGTTCAAGATCGGCCTGAGCTACGTGAGCGTCAACGGCGCCAAGGCGAACGTCACATCGGAGAACAACGGCTGGGACTTCGGGGCGGTCCGCACCGCCGCCGACACCTCCTGGAACGGCATACTCAACCGCGCCCAGGTCACCGGCGGCGCCACCGCCGAACTGCGGAAGTTCTACACATCGCTCTACCACGTCTTCCAGAGCCCGAACATCTCCAGTGACGTCAACGGCGACTACCGGGGCTTCGACGGCGCGGTGCACAACTCCGCACATCCCGTCTACCAGAACTACTCCGGGTGGGACATCTACCGTTCCTGGGCCGCCCTGATCGCTCTGATCGCCCCGTCCGAAGCCGCCGACATCGCGAAGTCGATGGTTCTCGACGGCCAGCAGGGCGGACTGCTGCCCAAGTGGTCGCAGCAGACCAACGAGGACTTCGTCATGACCGGCGATCCGGGGCCGATCATCATCAGCAGCATGTACGCCTTCGGAGTGAGGGACTTCGACACCTCATCGGCTCTGTCACTGATGGAGAAGGCATCCAGCGGCGGCACCGCGCAGGGCTCCCCCATCCGCGGGAACCAGTCGACGTACACCAGCCTCCACTACCTTCCGGGAGCCCCGTCGGACTCGCTGGAGTACTCCGCATCGGACTTCGCGGTGGCCCAGTTCGCCAAGGCACTGGGCAACACCGGCAGTTACGGCACTCACATGACTCGCGCCCAGTGGTGGCGCAACACCTACGGCTCCGAATCCGGATATGTGCAGCCGCGCAGCTCCGACGGCAGCTGGAGCTGGCCGCTGGACCCGGCGAGCCAGAACAACTTCACCGAGGGCAACGCGGCGCAGTACACCTGGATGGTGCCGTACGACTTCACCGACCTGATCAACTCGATGGGCGGCCGGCAGACTGCCGTACAGCGGCTCGACCATCACTTCACCCAGGTCAACGCGGGGCAGAGTCTCCCGTACTACTACATTGGCAACGAGCCGGAGCACGGGGTGCCGTGGGCGTACAACTACGCCCGGGACCCGGCGGGTGCGTCCGATGCCGTACGCAAGGTGATGACGGAGTCCTTCACCACCGGCGCCGGCGGCCTGCCGGGCAACGACGATCTGGGGGCGACATCGGCCTGGTACGTGTGGGCGGCACTCGGCATGTACCCGGCGACGCCGGGTGCGGACACACTCGCCGCGAACGGGCCCCAGTTCCCCTCCGTGCTGCTCCAGCGGCCCGGCGGGAACATCACCATCAACTCGTCGGGCAGTGGCGGCTACGTGCAGGGGCTGAAGGTCGGCGGCAGCGCCACCAGCCACAACTACCTGCGGTATCCCGATGTCGCGGGCGGCGCCACGCTCGACTACACGATGGGCTCGGCACCCAGTACGACCTGGGGCACCGGCGCATCCGACGTGCCGCCCTCCTTCCAGGACGGCGCCAACGCGGTGCCGGCCGCTCCGGAGCTCGGCACCGACCTCGCCAAGGGCAGAGCCGTCACGAACTCGGCGCCCTGCGCGACGGCGGAGTCCGGGGACAAGGCCGTGGACGGCTCGCTGAGGAACAACAGCAAATGGTGTTCCCTGGCGGCGGATCCCACGCTCCAGGTCGATCTGGGATCGGCGCAGACCGTCTCGTCGTTCGTGGTGAAGCACGCGGGGCTCGGTGGTGAGAACACCGGCTGGAACACCGGTGCGTTCCAGATCCAGACGAGCACCGACGGCACCAACTGGTCGACGGCCGCCACCGTCTCCGGATCACGTTCCAGCCGCACCTACAACGCGGTCTCGCCCCGGCAGGCCCGCTACGTCAGGCTTGCCATCTCCTCCCCCGGCAACGTGTCGGGCACCACGGCAGCCAGGATCTACGAGCTCGAGGTGTACGGCGGCAGCCAGAGTGATCTCGCGGTGGGCCGTACCGCCACCGGCTCCGCCGCCTGCGGCAGTGCGGAAACACCCGACAAAGCGGTCAACGGCAGTTACGGGGGCGGCAACACCGATAAGTGGTGCTCACTGGCCTCCGGCACGAAGACCCTCCAGGTGGACCTGGGCGCCTCCCACGCACTGTCCTCCGTCACCGTCCGGCATGCCGGCGCCGGTGGCGAGGACGCGGCCTGGGACACCAAGGACTTCGACATCAGCACATCGGCCAACGGCACCGACTGGACCACGGCCGCCGAGGTCCGCGGCAACACCGCCGACTCCACCACCCACCAGGTGACCGCCACAGCCCGTTATGTCCGCCTGAGCGTGATCACCCCGGCCCAGAACACCGACGCGGCGGCCCGGATCTACGAACTGGAGGTCTACGGAAGCCAAGGGCTGTCCCGTAATCCCTGACGGGCGCGCGACGACGGCTCCAGCACCGACGGCCGCAGGAATCCGCCGCGCCACCGGCGGCGAGTTCGCCCCCATGATCTCGCCGCCCCCGCCAGTACGTGACCCCGGGTGACGCGGGCATCACCGCTGGTGACAACAGGTGGTCCGGACGGAGGTCTGTCACCGAGCCGACACCTCGGTGGCAGCCCTCCGGCCGGTCTGCGGGTAACGTCGGATCATGAGCCATCCGCATCCAGAACTGAAAGCCGCCCCACCTCTGCCTGACGGAGGGCTGCGCATCGTCGCCCTCGGCGGCCTGGGTGAGATCGGCCGCAACATGACCGTCTTCGAGCACGCAGGGAAGCTGCTGATCGTCGACTGCGGGGTACTTTTCCCCGAGGAGAACCAGCCGGGGGTGGATGTCATCCTGCCGGATTTCACCGCCATCAGGGACCGGCTGGACGACGTCGTGGGCATCGTCCTCACCCATGGCCACGAGGACCACATCGGCGGTGTGCCGTATCTGCTGCGTGAACGTGCCGACATCCCCGTCGTCGGTTCGAAGCTGACGCTCGCCTTCCTCGAGGCCAAGCTCAAGGAGCACGGCATCAGGCCCCGGACGGTGCGCGTGCGTGAGGGCGACCGGCGGAGCTTCGGGCCCTTCGACTGCGAGTTCGTCGCGGTCAACCACTCCATCCCGGACGGTCTCGCGGTCGCCATCCGTACCAGCGCCGGAATGGTGCTGCACACCGGGGACTTCAAGATGGACCAGTTCCCGCTGGACGAGCGCATCACCGACCTGCGGGCCTTCGCCCGGCTCGGCGAAGAGGGCGTCGACGTCTTCCTGACCGACTCCACCAACGCCGAGGTACCCGGTTTCACCACCTCCGAAAGTGAGCTGAACCCCGCGATCGAGCAGGTCCTGCGCACCGCACCGCGCCGGGTCATCGTCTCCAGCTTCGCCAGTCATGTGCACCGTATCCAGCAGGTACTCGACGCCGCTCACCTGCACGGACGCAAGGTCGCTTTCGTGGGGAGGTCGATGGTCCGCAACATGGGCATCGCCCGTGACCTCGGCTATCTGAAGGTTCCGTCCGGGCTGGTCGTCGGCCTCAAGGAGCTGGAGAAGCTGCCGGACCACAAGATCGCTCTGGTCTGCACCGGCTCTCAGGGCGAGCCGATGGCCGCGCTGTCCCGGATGGCCAACCGGGACCATATGATCCGGATCGGCAAGGGCGACACCGTTCTGCTCGCCAGTTCGCTGATCCCGGGTAACGAGAACGCCATCTACCGGGTCATCAACGGGCTGACCCGGTGGGGGGCCAACGTCGTGCACAAGGGCAACGCCAAGGTGCACGTCTCGGGGCATGCCAGTGCCGGTGAGCTCGTGTACTGCTACAACATCGTCAAGCCCCGGCACGTCATGCCGGTACACGGCGAATGGCGCCATCTGCGCGCCAACGGCGATCTCGCCATCCGCACCGGCGTCGACCCCAAGCGGGTCGTCATCGCCGAGGACGGCGTCGTCGTCGACCTCGTCAACGGGCGGGCGTCCATCACAGGCAAGGTGCCCGCGGGCAACGTCTACGTGGATGGCATGACGGTCGGCGGCGCCACCGAGGCGTCACTGAAGGACCGCCTCACCCTCGCGGAGGAGGGGGTCGTCACGGTGGTGGCGATCGTCAATGCCGACACGGGCGCTCTCGCCGAGCCGCCCGACTTCCTGGCCCGTGGCTTCGTCCACGACAGCGCCACCTTCGACCCGGTGATCCCGGTGATCGAGAAGACCCTTGCCACCGCGGCAAAGGAGGGCGTCGGAGACGTGCACCAGCTGGAGCAGCTCATCAGCCGGGCAGTGGCCTCCTGGGCGTTCAGGACGCATCGTCGTAATCCGCTGATCATCCCGGTCATCATCGACGCCTGAGTGCCGCCCGCCGTACCGCCGGCCTGCCCGCGGTAGAGCGGGAGGTGGGGGGGGGCTTCTCCGAGTGAGAAGCCCCCCGCCACCTCCGGGTGAGCCGCCCCCGGCCCGGTCGGCACGGCCCCGCGTGAAGCGCGGCGGCGGTGCGGCGGGCGCGCCTCCACCGGCACTCAGTGAGGGCCCTCATCATGCGGGCGTATTGTTTTGTCGGAGGTGGTCACCGTGGACGAGTCCGAGCTGGCCGACCAGATGCTGACGTGCGTCACCCGGATCCGCCGGGTGCTGGACGAACGGCTGAAACAGCACGGTGTTTCCGTCCCCCGCAAGCGCGTGCTCGGCGCTCTGGCCGAAGGGCCGAGGAGACAGAGCACACTGGCCACCGAGTTCGATGTCGCACCGCGCACGATCACCGAGCTGGTGGACGGCCTCGAGCGCGACGGGCTCGTGGAGCGTCGCGACGATCCGAAGGACCGCCGGGCACGGCTGGTGCACATCACTGCGGCGGGCGAGCACACCAACGATGTGGCGATGGCCACCCGCCGAGCCGTGATCACAGAGATCTTCGCGGATCTGTCGGGCGAGCAGTGCGCCACGCTCTCCCGGATGCTCACCGGGCTGAGCGACCGCGTGGGGGCGATGACCGCGGCGCCGGGCCCCGCGCCGGGCGAGCTGGGCGCGGGCATCCCGCTGGACTTCCTCGCGGGCCCCGGCGCATAGCGTCACCGCGTCCGGCACCGATCCCGCACCGGAACCGGTACGCGCCGGCTTCGCACGCGCGCCCGCCCCGGCCACGGCTGGAAGTGCCGCGGCCGGGACGGGCGCCGGGTGGGTGAGGGCCGGTCAGTAGGGGCCGTTCACGTTGTCGATCGAGCCGTACGTCGCGGCGGCGTAGTTGCACGCGGCCGTGATGTTGGCGACGGGGTCGTAGCTGTTCATCGAGGTGCCGGCCACGTGGTAGGCCTGGAATGTCGGGTCGATGACCTGCAGCAGCCCCTTGGACGGTGTTCCAGCCGCGGCGTTGGAGTCCGTGTTGTTGATCGCCATGGGGTTGCCGGACGACTCGCGCATGATGTTCCGGTGGATGCCGTCGTAGCTGCCGGGGATACCGTGCTTGGCCATGACGTCCAGCGACTCCTTGATCCAGCCGTCCAGATCGTTGGAGTACGTCTTCGCGGAGGCCGGGGTGGCGGTCGTGGCGGACTTCGTGGTCTTGGCCGACGTCTGCGAAGCGGTGCCCTTGCCGCCGAGTGTCAGCTTGAGGCCGGGGTGGACCAGCGACGGGTTGTCGCCGATGGCCTGACGGTTGTCGTGGTACAGCTTCTTCCAGCCACCGCTGATGGAGTGCGCCCTCGCGATCTTCGCCAGCGAGTCACCCGCCACAACGGTGTAGGTCGCCGGGCTGTGCTTCGCGGGGGCGGCGGCAGGTGCCGCGCTGGCGGAGGTGGCTGCCACCAGCGGGATGGCCAGTGCGGCACTTCCGGTGCCTACGGCGACGAGACGCCGGGCCATCGAGCTGGTCCTGGGACGACGGTGCTTACCCGTGTTGGGCATGTTGAATTCCTCTCCGGCGCCTGCGAGGTGAGCTGTCGGGTTCGGGCTGGAGATGCCCCGTCGCATGTAATGCGACTTCACCCCGAGCCGGTCCGGTTTTCGGATCGGCGGCTTACCTGGGTCCCCCGCTCCTGCCGCATGTGAGTGGGTTGGGTTTTTCCGGACAGCGGCAGGATTCGGCGGTCCGTCCGGATCGACCTGAAGGTAAACGGGAAGCACGTCGCAAAACAAGGCCAGAATTCACAGCGCAATGCTCATGGCGGCCAGGGCGGCTATCCGGCCGGTTATCGATAGGCCGTCAGAAGGCCTCAACTCGCTCTCCCTGCGAGGGGAATGCGCGAGGGGACGGGACGAGAGAGCCAGCGACCACCGTGACGCACATCACCTGCCCGACACGCAACCATCGACTGCAACGCCGTATATACAACCACAAGTTGGAGCAATACGGCGCATATGGACTTCAGGGAAAACATGCACAAAACGCCCATACGGGAGATACCAATGCTGGGCGATATGGGCGGCTACGCCCCCTCGGTGCATCGGATGTGCGGACCGGCGGCGAGGAGGGCGAAGCGGCCACGACCGTCCCGCACACCCGGGTGACTCCTGCCCTCCGTACCGTTCGAAGCAATTCCGCGCATCGGGGCATTCGCAGGGGATGGACGATCTTGACGCCTTTGAATTGTCCCGGCCGACCGCTCCCGCTTTTGCGTCCCGCCCATGGGTTTCCGTTCACTGCGGGCGAGCCGAATCACCCACCGGCCCCCGATCGCTTTACAAGATCCGCTTTCTTCGTTCGGCGCTGCGAGCCGACGCCCGCCCCCGGCCGCACGGCGGAGCGATTCTGTATGACACGGGATTTCAGGCCTTTCTCTATTCCCTTTGCGCAAAGGCGCGTTGACCGTCCGCCCCGCCGGCCACCAGGCGAACGCGTACCGGCCGGCTGGCCATACCGGCGCCCGCACCGGTGAGGGGGTCCGGCCGGCACACAGAGGCCGGGTGCCGCAACACGCCTCCCGGGCCGATCCGGCCGCCGGCCCGGCCCGGCTTCCCGGCCCTGGAGGACGCGCCGATCCGAACCCGTCACCGGTCCCTCCGGGAGGCGAATGGGCTGTGCGGTACCCCTCGATGACTTTCCATCAGACAAGGCCCGTCATCGGCGGTCGCCGACTCCGGCCATCGCAGGCGCAGTTCACGCCGGAGCCGGACCCTCCGCCGGCACGACGAAGCGCATACGGCTCCCCCGGTTCCCCACCCCGTGGCATCCTGGCCGCCGGCGCGTCGCGCTCTGCCCGACGGCATCGGAGCGCCGACTGTGACCGACAACACACGTCGGTGCAGAAGAATTATCCCGGTTCGATGATCAGAAGTCGTAGTACATCCGTACTCCCGGGCGTCCGTACCGCTGAGGCCAGGAGGAACCGTGCGCATACCCGGGAACATGGCGGGCACCGCCTTGGTGAGCGGTGGCCTGGTATTCACCCTGGCCGCGCTCGCCTATCCCGCCATAGTCGGGGTGCAGAAGACGTCCAGTGCCCCGTCCCGGGTCATCGCCAGCACCCGCTACGGCCCGCTGACCGAAGCCGACCGCGACTTCGTCGTCAAGGTGCGCGCGGCAGGGCTGTGGGAGTTCCCCGCAGGCGAGATGGCCCTGCGCAAGGGCACGACCGCAGCAGCCAGGACCGCGGGCCAGCATCTGGTGGCCGGGCACGCCGGACTCGACGCCACCTGCCGCAAAGTCGCTCCCGCCCTGGGGATCACCCTGCCCAACCAGGCGTCCCCGCAACAGCAGGGGTTCGTGGCGACGCTCTCGTCGGACCAGGGAAAGCAGTTCGACACCGACCTCGCCAACATCCTGCGCACCACGCACGGCCAGATCTTCCCGGCCATCGCCAATATCCGGGCCACCACCAAGAACAGCCTGGTCCGCGCTCTGGCCGACCAGGCCAACGACACCGTCCTCGATCACATCACCGTCCTGGAGAAGACCGGTCTGGTGAACTTCGACTCGGTGCTCTTCCAGGAGACCACCCCGCCGACGCTGCCCCCCAGCCAGATCACCCCGCCCCCGCCCCAGCCCGGAGCCCCGGTCGTCGCCCTCACCCCGCCCGCGGGCCTGCCGACGGCGACGCCGGCCCCCACACCGACGGTCGGGTGATCGGCGCCAGCCGTGACTCACCAGGCATGGACGGACGTTCCGTGCACGAGTGCCCGCCCTGATCCGGGCGGGCACGCCGGTCACTCGAAGCCCGGAAGGGCCCGGCACAGCAGCGCGGCCCGCAGATCGAGGCGGTTGTCGAGCCTGGACAGATCGCGACCGGTGAACAGCTCGATGCGTCCTATGCGGTAGTGGACGGTGTTGACATGCAGATGCAGCGCCTCAGCGGTGCGCGCCCACGATCCGTCGCGGGCCAGGAAGGTCTCCAGGGTCTCCAGCAGAAGGGCCGCCGAGGTGTTCGCGCCGTCGAGCAGAGGCCCGAGGACGGTGCGGCTGTACGCGGTGCGGACCTCCTGGGGTATACCGCTCAGCAGCGCCGCCAGGCCGGTGAGCGCGGCTGCGCCGGACAGCGAGGAGGCGCCGGGCGTGGTCGTTCGTGCCGAAGCGAGCGCGTAACGGGCCTGCGCCAGCGCTCCCTTCATGTCCCGCGCCCGGGCAGCGGGTTCGCTGATCCCGCCGTGCAGGGAGACCGACGGCTCACACGCGGCAAGCCGCAGCCACACCTCGCTCAGCGCGCTGCTCACCGCGTCCGCGTCTCCGGGAGCGGGCTCCACCGTCCGCGCCTCGGCCAGAACCGCGAAGGCGGTGCCGTCCGGGAGACATCCCGTAGCGGCACGCTCCGGCATCACGTGAGCCACCGCCTCAGCCAGCGCCCCCGCCGCCTGCCCCGCCCTCCCCGGTCCCGCGTCGGCGCACAGCACCCGATAGGGACCCGACGCCGGTAGCCCGCACGACCGCAGTGCGGCCTCCACATCGGGCGTGTCCGTTCCGGCGCCGTCGAGAAGCGCAGCGAGTTCGTCCGCGGCCCGGTGCCCGGTGGCACGGCTCCGGATCAGCGACTCCTGGCAGCGGGCCATGAACGCGGCGATCTCGTGCAGCATGCGCGGCGGCGCGTGACCAGGATCGGGCAGATACAGATACCAGCGTTCGTACGCGGACGCGGTGCCGGCCTCCGCCCGCACCGTGATTCCGGTCCCGCTGCCCAGAAGGCGGGCGGCTTCCCGGGCCGTGATGGCGGTGGCGTCCTCCGTGGCGGCGACGGTGCGGCCGGAGGGGGTGAGGAGATAGGCGGCAGGCCTGCCGAGGTGGGCGAAGGCACCCTCCAGGAGGGTGGCCGGGTCGGCGTCCTGCACCAGCAGCCGGGCCAGCCGGGCGTGTACGGCCTCGGGCAGGGCACGATGACGGCTCAGCTCACCCCACTGCTGGAGATAGACCGTGTCGGTGATGGTCCGGAACATGACGTGGGTGGGTACCGCCGCCACCGGAAGGCCGTGACGGCGGCACGCCTGGACGAGTTCGTCGGGCACTCGTCCGTGGGTCTCCTCCCCCGCCATCAGTGCGGCGGCGCCCGCCGCACGCAGGGCTGAGACAAAGCGTTCGGCCCTGCCCTTCCCGCGCTGCGGGGTCCACCACACCAGGCCGCTGAGCACTACCTCACCGGGGCGCACGAAACGGCCGGGATCCTCCAGGTCGGTGGCGGTGACTCCACTGATCTCCCGCCGCAGCAGGGCGTCCTCGCCCCAGAGGAGCCGCAGGCCCAAGGAATCGTCTCTCAGGAGGTGTTCGACGTGCATGCGTTCCGGCTCCTTGTGCGACAGCCGGACGACGGGCTCACATCCGGCATCTCACATTCACCAGGTGAGTGCGAGTAATCGCATCGTAAATGCCAGGGCTGGAGAACGGTATGCCTCTTGGTCGATCATCCAGGTCCGGTGCCGGAAAGGGCCGAGTTTCCGTGTGGTGAACCAGTCGTCCCGGCCGCGGTCCTGTTGCTTCACTGAGCGCCATGGACCTCAACACCGTGGTGGAGATACGGGACGCGCGGCATCCCGCGCCCTGGCGGCCCGGCGATGCCTGGCTGGGCGGCGGCACGTACCTGTTCTCCGAGCCACAGCCGCGTCTGCGGCGCCTCGTCGACCTGAGCCGTACGGGCTGGACTCCCGTTCGGCTGGACGCGGACGGCTCGCTGGAGATCGCCGCGACGTGCACCATCGCCCAGCTGTCCCGGTTCGCGAAGCAGCTTCAGGTCCCGGCCGCTCCGCTGTTCGAGCAGTGCTGCCGGGCGTTCCTGGCCTCGTTCAAGATCTGGAACATGGCCACGGTGGGCGGCAACCTCTGCAACGCCCTGCCGGCCGGCCCGATGATCTCGCTCACCGCCGCGCTCGAGGGAGAGTGCCTGCTGCGCTCCCAGACCGGAGCGATGCGCAGGATCCGTACCGCCGGCTTCGTCAAAGGCGCCGGCCGCAACGATCTCGCCGATGGCGAGCTGCTGCGCTCGGTGACCCTGCCAGCCCGTGCGCTGGGCTGTCGTACGGCGTTCCGGCAGGCGTCGCTGTACGGACTCGGGCGCTCGGGTGTCCTGGTCATCGGGACGCTCGACCCGCTGGACCGGTCGATGGCCGTCACGGTCACCGCCTCGACCGTGCGGCCGGTCCGGCTGTGGTTCCCGCTGCCGCCGACCGCCCGCGGACTGCGTGCGGCGATCGGCGCCGCCGTCGCGGACGGCGAATGGTTCGACGACATCCACGGGCTGCCCGAATGGCGGCAGCACATGACGTTCCGGCTGGCGGAGGAGATCCGCCGGGAACTGCAGCGGGAGGCGCGATGACGTTTGAGATGGACGTGAACGGGCGGGCGTTCGCCGAAGAGCCGCGTGCCGGGCAGTGTCTGCGGACCTATCTGCGTGAACGTGGCTGGTTCGGCGTGAAGAAGGGCTGCGACGCCGGCGACTGCGGGGCCTGCACGGTCCATGTGGACGGCGAGCCGGTGCACAGCTGTCTCTACCCCGCCCTCCGCGCCCGGGGCCGTTCCGTCACCACGGTGGAGGGCCTGGCCACCGAGGACGGTGAACTCCACCCGGTGCAGCGGAAGTTCCTTGACGCGCAGGGCTTCCAGTGCGGCTTCTGCACCGCCGGGTTCCTGATGACGACCGCCGCCCTCGACGAGGACCAGCTCACCGATCTGCCAAGGGCGTTCAAGGGCAACCTGTGCCGCTGCACCGGCTACCGGGCCATCGAGGACGCCGTCCGCGGTGTCTGCCATGCGGAGGCCCCGTCCGCGGGCGAGGCGGTGGGGCGCAATCTGCCCGCCCCGGCCGGACCCCAGGTCGTCACGGGCACCGCCCGCTACACCTTCGACATCGATGTGCCCGGCCTGCTGCACATGAAGTTGCTGCGCTCCCCGCACGCCCACGCCCGCATCCTCTCCATCGACGCCTCCGCGGCGCTGCGCGTGCCGGGCGTGCACACCGTCCTGACCCATCACGACGCGCCGGAGCGGCATTTCTCCACCGCCCGCCACGAGCACCCCGGGGAGGATCCCGACGACACCCGTGTTCTCGACGACACGGTCCGGTTCACCGGGCAGCGGGTAGCAGCGGTCGTCGCCGACAGTGAAGCGGCGGCGGAGGAGGGCTGCCGCCGGATCGAGGTGACCTACGCCGTGTTGCCCGCGGTGCTCGACCCCGAGGAGGCGATGCGGCCCGGGGCACCCGTCGTACACGACAAGGACGCCGGGACGGCGCGGATCTCGCGTCCGCAGAACAACGTCGTCGGTGAGGCACACGGTGAGATCGGCGACGTCGAAGTCGGGTTCGCCGAGGCCGACGCGGTGTACGAGGAGACGTTCCGCACGCAGCGGGTGCAGCATGCGAGCCTGGAGACGCACGGCGCCGTGGCCTGGTTCGACGAGGACGACCGGCTCACCGTACGCACCAGTTCGCAGACCCCGTTCCTGACCCGGCGGGCCCTGTGCGCGTTGTACGACCTCCCACCGGAACGGGTGCGGGTCGTCGCGGGCCGGGTGGGTGGCGGCTTCGGCGGTAAGCAGGAGATGCTCGTCGAGGACATCGTGGCCCTCGCCGTGCTGCGGCTGCGCCGACCGGTGAAGCTCGAATACACCCGCGCCGAGCAGTTCTACGGGGCGACCACCCGGCACCCGTTCACGATCCGGGTCAAGGCGGGGGCACGCCGGGACGGCACACTCACCGCCCTCCAGCTGCGGGTGGTCTCCAACACAGGTGCGTACGGCAACCACGGTCCCGCGGTGATGTTCCACAGCGTCGGTGAGTCACTGGCCGTCTACCGCGCCCCCCACAAGAAGGTGGACGCCTTCTCCGTCTACACCCATGCCGTCCCGGCCGGCGCCTTCCGCGGCTACGGGCTGGGCCAGGTGATGTTCGCGATGGAGTCGGCACTCGACGAGCTGGCCCGCCGACTCGGCCTGGACCCACTGGAGTTCAAGGCAAGGAACATCATCGGTCCCGGCGAGCCCATGATCACCCCCGGTGGTGAGGAGGAGGACCTCCACATCGCCAGCTACGGACTCGACCAGTGCCTGGGCATCGTGCGCCGGGCGCAGGCCGAGCCGGCCGAAGCCGCCCCGGACGGCTGGCTGGTGGGCGAGGGAACGGCCCTCGCGATGATCGCCACCGGACCGCCCGGCGGGCACATCGCGGACGCCCGCGCCGCGCTGCTGCCGGACGGCAACTTCGATCTGGCCGTCGGCACCGCCGAGTTCGGGAACGGCACGACCACCGTGCACCGGCAGATCGCGGCGGGCGAACTCGCCACGACCGTCGACCGGATCACCATCCGGCAGTCCGACACCGACGTCGTACGACACGACACGGGGGCCTTCGCGTCCACCGGCACCGTGGTGGCGGGCAAGGCCACCCTGCGCGCCTCCCGGGCCCTCGCCGACATGCTCCTGGACTTCGCCGCCGCCCATCTGGGCACTCCGCGCGCCGACTGCCGGCTCGAAGAGGAAGCGGTGACATATCCGGGTGGCCGTCTCCCGCTCAAGGAGTTGTACGACGCGGCCGGGACCTTCGGTGTCTCGTTCGCGGCCGACGGCCACTTCGGCGGTACGCCGCGCTCGGTGGCCTTCAACGCCCAGTGGTTCCGCCTGGCGGTCGATCCGGGAACCGGCGAGATGCGCATACTGCGCAGCGTGCACGCGGCCGACGCGGGCAAGGTGATGAACCCTATGCAGTGCCGGGGCCAGGTGGAGGGCGGGGTGGCCCAGGCGCTGGGCGCGACCCTGTTCGAGAACGTACGCATCGACGCCCGGGGAAAGGTCGGGACCACCGCCTTCCGCAGCTACCGGCTGCCGCAGTACGCGGACGTCCCGCGCACCGAGGTCCACTTCATGGAGACCGCGGACGCGATCGGGCCGCTCGGCGCGAAGTCGATGAGCGAGAGTCCCTTCAACCCCGTCGCCCCGGCCTTCGCGAACGCCCTGCGGGACGCGACCGGGCTGCGGTTCACGGAGGTTCCGCTGACCCGCGACCGGGTGTGGCTGGCACTCGATGCGGCGGGAGGGTCCGGTGCGCCCGGACAGGGCGGCTGCCCCGCGCGTCAGGACGCGACGGGAGCAGCCGGCTGACGCCGGCCGGAGGCACCGTGGGGCCGGGGCCCCGCGCACCAGCGAGTTGCCGAGGACGGTCCCGCCCGGCTGGCGGGACCGTCCTCGGCACTACCGCGGTGTTCCGTCGGCCACCGGGGCCGGCGCCGGGGCATAGCCGGTGGCCCGGGTCGTGAAGACGCCCCGGCCCTGGGTGCGGCCGCGCAGCCGGGACGCGTAGCCGAAGAGCTCGGCCAGCGGCACGGTCGCGGTGACCACCGCCGTACCGGATCGCGCGGCCTGTCGGGTGACCCGGCCGCGCCTGGCGGCCAGATCACCGAGCACCGCGCCGACGAAGTCGTCGGGCACCGTGACCGTGGCCTCGACCACCGGTTCCAGCAGCCTCATCGTGCAAGCACCCAGCGCCTCCCTGAGCCCGAGTCTGCCCGCTGTCCGGAACGCCATCTCCGACGAGTCCCTGGAGTGGGTCGCCCCGTCGGTCAGGGTCACTCGCAGACCCGTCACCGGATGACCGCCGAGGGGACCCTCGGCCAGCGCATCCCGGCAGCCGGCCTCCACCGCGCGGACGTACTCCTGCGGAACCCGCCCACCGGTGACCGTCGACCGGAACACGAAGCCTCCCGCGCCTGCGCTGTCATCCGCCGCACTGCCCGCGGCGCACTCCAGCGTCGCCACGTCAAGGACGACATGCGCGAACTGCCCTGCCCCACCGGCCTGTTTGACATGCCGGTGGACGAAACCCGACACGCCGCGGGCGACGGTCTCCCGGTATGCCACCTGGGGTCGGCCGACGCCGAGATCCAGGCCGTGGGCCCGCCGGATCTTCTCCACCGCGACCTCCAGATGCAGTTCGCCCATGCCCGACAGCACCGTCTGGCCGGTCTCGGCATCGGTCAGAACCGCGAGTGACGGATCCTCCTCGGCCAGCCGCGCCAGCGCTGCCGCCAGCCGTCCGGTGTCGAGCCGCCTGCGCGCCTCGACCGCGACCGAGACGACCGGGTCCGCCGAAGCGGGCGGTTCGAGGAGGACCGGCGCGGACGGCGCACACAGGGTGGCACCCGAACCCGCGGCCTTCAGCCCGGCCACGGCGACGATGTCCCCGGCGACCGCCCGGTCCATCTCCGCATGCCGGTCTGCCTGTACCCGGAGGATCCGGCCGATCCGTTCCGGCCGGCGAGCGCCCACGTCCAGCACGGCGTCTCCCTTCCGGATCGTTCCCGCGTAGACGCGCAGATACGTCAGCCGGCCGGTGGCGGTCGAGTTGACCTTGAACACCAGCCCCGCGAACGGCGCAGCCGGGTCGGCGGTCCGCTCCCACTCCTCCCCTTCATGAGTGCCGCGCAGCGGCGGAACGTCATCCGGCGATGGCAGGTAGGCCACGACCGCCTCCAGCAGCGGCTCGATCCCGCAGTCGCGGTACGCCGCTCCGCACAGCACCACAAGACCCTCACCGCTGTGGGTCAGGTCGCGCAGCACTCCGGCGAGCGTCCGCGCGGAAAGAGCCGAACGCGTGCAGAACTCCTCCAGTGCGATCGGGTGGAGTCCGGCCACCGTCTCCTCGAGCAGGCGCCGTCGGTGTTCGGCCTCCGCACGCAGGTCGTCCGGCACCGGGCCTTCCTCATAGGTGTCATGACCGGCTCTCCAGATCAGGGCGCGCATACGCAGCAGGTCCACCACTCCGGTGAACTCGTTCTCCTGCCCGATGGGCAGCTGGACGACCAGCGGTACAGCCCCGAGCCGTTCCCTGATCGACCGGACGGCCGCATCGAGGTCCGCCCCGGCGCGGTCCAGCTTGTTGACGAACGCGATCCGGGGCACCGCATGCCGGTCTGCCTGCCGCCAGACCGTCTCGCTCTGTGCTTCGACGCCCGCGACGGCGTCGAACACCGCGACGGCTCCGTCCAGCACCCGCAGCGAACGCTCCACCTCGTCGGTGAAGTCGACGTGACCGGGGGTGTCGATCAGGTTGATCCGGTGGCCGTCCCAGACACAGCTCACCGCAGCGGCGAAGATGGTGATGCCACGATCGCGCTCCTGCGGGTCGAAGTCGGTGACGGTCGTGCCGTCGTGGACCTCACCGCGCTTGTGGGTGGCGCCGGTGAGGTAGAGGATCCGTTCGGTGACGGTGGTCTTGCCCGCGTCGACGTGAGCGAGGATGCCCAGATTCCGGACGCGGTCGAGCGGACTGGTGGATCGCTGTCGAAGGTCGGTACGCACGGCCCGTGGCCTTTCGGGGTGTTCGGGAGGGAGGGCAGCGCGATGCGCGTGCTGAACGGCCCGCCCCAGTAGCTGCGTGGTCGCCGCGGGGCATGTCCACACATCGGGGCGGAGCTCGGCGGGCGACTCGGCGGTCGCCGCCACCGGGCCTGTGGGCTCAGAGGTTCGGCACGGAATTCCGGTGGCGGCCGCGCAGCCGGCACCGGGTGGACGTGGACAGCAGGATCACGTCATAGCGTGACCGGGGAGCGACGACGGCGGTGCGGTGACGCATGGCCGGGCTCCCCTCCGCTGTTCGCAACGCGCTGCGATGCCGTGTGCACCGAGCGATCCGAGTGTAGGGAGACGAGCCGGATCCCCGACAGCGGTTTTTCTGCCCTGCCGTGTCCCGGTGCGGACACGGGACATGCCTCTCGGTGAGCGGCCGGTATCCGCGAGGGCCTTCGCCGTGCTGAGTGCGCCTACAAACTGTGAAGATCCACTCTGGGGAGGGTGGGTTTCCCGACCACACCTTGCGGGCACCACTCGTACCGGAATAGCTAGCTCCATGAACCTTTTCAGCCGCAGCCCCTCCCCCCGACGCGCGGCCGCATACGCCGCTCCGGCGGCTCCCCAGGGTGCCGCTCCCCACGGTGCGGATCCCCGTGGCGCGGCTCTGCCGGATCCCGCCATGGCGGCGCTCACCGGAGAATGGATCATCGACCCGGCGCACAGCAGGATCGGCTTCTCCGTGCGGCACGCCATGGTGACGACGGTGCGCGGCGCTTTCGCCGAGTACGAGAGCCGCCTCTACTTCGACGGCCACAACCCTGCCCGTTCCCATGCCAAGATCGCCCTGTCCACCGCCAGCGTCGATACGGGAGTGGAACAGCGTGACGGCCACCTGGTCGGCCGCGACTTCCTGAACGCCGCGAAATACCCGCGGATGACGTTCAGCAGCACCGCCGTGCAACTCGCCGACCACGACGTCTTCCGCATGACCGGTGATCTCACCATCCGGGACACCACCCGCCCCGTCGTCCTGGAACTCACCTACATCGGCTACGTCACCGACCCGTTCGGTTACGAACGGGTCGGCTTCGACGGCACCACCACCATCAACCGTTCCGACTGGGGGCTGACGTACAACGCCCGGCTGGCCGAGGGTGGTGCCATGGTGAGTGAGAAAGTCCGGCTCCAGTTCGACATCGCCGCCATCCGCACCCCGTCCGCCGACTGACGGAGGGCCGGTCCGTTCGTGCGGTGTGTCACCCGCGCCGATCAGTAGACGTCTCGGACGTACCGTTTGCCGGCGGCGAGTTGCTTGACGTACAGGGCAGCCCCGTCGTGATCGAGACCGCCGTGAGCGACGACGATGTCGCGCAGCGCGTGATCGACGTCCTTGGCCATCCGCGCGGCGTCGCCGCAGACGTAGAAGTGGGCGCCGTCCTGGAGCCAGGACCACAGCTTGGCGCCGTGCTCGCGCATCCGGTCCTGCACATAGACCTTGGCCCGCTGATCGCGTGAGAAAGCGGTGTCCAGGCGGGTGAGGGTGCCGTCGTCGAGGAAGGCCGTCAGCTCGTCCTCGTAGTAGAAGTCCGTGGCACGGTGCTGTTCGCCGAAGAAGAGCCAGTTGGGGCCGCGGTGGCGGTGTGCGCGGCGCTCTTCCAGGAAGCCGGTGAACGGAGCGACTCCGGTCCCGGGGCCGACCATCACCATCGGGGTGTCGGGGTGGGCCGGCGGCCGGAAGTGCGGGGCGCGCTGCACGGTGACCGACACCGGGGCGCCGGGGGCGGCATCTGCGAGGAACGGCGAGCACACCCCGTTGCGGGGTCGGCCGTGCGGGTTCTCGTACCGGACGACGGACACGGTCAAAGACACCAGGTGGGGGTCGGTGAGCGGGCTGGACGATATCGAATACAGGCGGGGCTGCAGCCGTTTGAGAATGCCGGCCCACTCCTGCGGTGTGGCACGGACGGGGTGCTCGGCGAGGACGTCGACGGCTTGCCGGCCCCAGGACCAGCGGGCGAGTTCGCCCTTGTTGTCGGGTCGCAGCAACTTCTTCAGCGTCCGGTCGCCGGTGCGCTCGGTGATGAATCCCAGCAGCGCCGGGGTGAGTCCGGTGATGTCCAGATGCCTGTGCAGCGCGTCGGCCAGCCGGATCTCTCCGAGACCGGCGACGTCGACAGCGGCGTCGGCGTCAAGTCCGCTGACGGCCAGCCATTCGGTCACCAGATCGGTGCTGTTGACGGGATGCACGCCGAGGGCATCACCGGCCTCGTAGACGAGTGGGGTGCCGGCGACCCGGGTGTCGAAGGTGAACCGGCGGACCTCCTTGCCCGCACCGGGGAGGCTGAGGAGTCTGTTGCCGACCAGCCGGGCGGCGGTAGGTGCCGGCCTGGCGCTGCGCGGGGGCGTGGCGCCGGAGGCGGCGGGCCAGGCGGCCGGCGGTGGGTCCGCCGCCCCCGGCGACGGCTGTGCGGCGAGGCCGGTGAGGACCTGGTCCAGCCATGTCCTGGCGGAGGGCTCGTAGTCGGGTTCGCAGTCGGTACGGGGCGCCAGACGTATGGCCCCCAGCTCGTCCAGACGCTTGTCAAGGCGCCGGCCGTGCCCGCAGAAGTCGGCGTACGACGAGTCACCGAGCGCCAGGACCGCATACCGCCTGCCACGGAACGGCGGGATGTCGGTGGCGGTCAGGGCCTCCCAGAAGCCGGACCCGTTGTCGGGCGCGTCGCCGTCTCCGAAGGTGCTGGTGATCAACAGGAGGTCTGCCGCAGGCGGGAGGGCACGCGGGTCCGCTTCGTCCATGCCGACGAGCCGGGCCCGGTGTCCGGTCGCGGTGAGCCGGTCGGCGGCGGCCCTGGCGAACTCCTCGGCGTTGCCGGTCCGCGAAGCCCACAGCACGAGCACGTCACGGCTCAGGAGAGGGGCCTGCGCCGTCGATTCCTCTGCGGCCTGCGGGGCGCGCGAGTACATACCGGCGAGGACACCGTTCACCCACCGCGCGTGCTCCGCGCTGAACGGCGCACCGGCGGGCAGCACGGGGACACCTGGTGTGCCCGGCTGCAGCCCGGCGAGGAATCCGACCAGGTACTGGCGTTCGTGCTCCGCGAGCACGGGTGGCGGCGTGTTCTCCAGCCCGAAGACGGCTACGGCGCCGGACGGAGCCGCGGCCGGCACGACCGCGACCGGCTCGGCAGCGAGGGCGGGTGCCGGGGAGACGATGACTGCGGTAGCGACCTTCTTCAGCGTCACCGCACACATCTTGAAGCCGGGCTGGAAGGAGATCGGGTCAACGGCGTCGCTGGTCACCGCGTTGACGCTCAGATACTCGCCGAACAGGTCGTTCCAGTGGAACGGCGCGAAGCAGCACCCCGGCCGCACCCGGTCCGTCACCACGGCCGGCAGCACCGCCCGGCCGCGCCGGGACGCGATCTCGACGGAGTCGCCCTCCGCGATCCCGAGCCGTCCCGCGTCCCCGGGGTGAAGTTCGACGAACGGGGCCGGATTGAGCTTGTTGAGTCTGGCGACCTTCCCGGTCTTGGTGAGGGTGTGCCATTGATGCTGTACACGGCCGGTGTTGAGGACGAACGGGTAGTCGTCATCCGGCATCTCCGCGCCTGGAAGGTGCGGGCGGGCGAAGAAGACGGCCCGGCCGCTCGGTGTCGGGAACACCGGACCGCCGTCCTCGGCGAGGTAGCGGATCGGGTTGCGATCGGGGCCTTCGACCGACGGAGCGGGCCACTGCACGGACGTGGTGCGCAGCCGCTCGTACGTCACGCCCCGCAGGTCGTAGCCGGTCCGCGGATTCGCGGCGCCCTTGATCTCCTCGAAGATCTCCTCGGAACTGCCGTAGGTGAAGGCATCGGCGTATCCCATCTCGCAGGCGATCCGCGCGATGATCCGCCAGTCCGCGAGCGCCTCACCGGGCGGGTCCACGGCCGGCCGGGCGAGGGTGAGGTTGCGTTCGCTGTTGATCAGTACGCCCTCGCTCTCGCTCCACAGTGCGCCCGGCAGCACGACGTCGGCGTAGGCGTTGGTCTCGGTGTCGGCGAACACGTCCTGGGTGATGACGAACTCGGCCGTTTCCAGCGCTTCGATGACGGTCCGGCGGTTGGCGACCGAGGCGACCGGGTTGGTGCAGATGATCCAGCAGGCTCTGATCTCGCCCTCTGCCATCCGCCGGAACATCTCGACGGTGCCCTTGCCGGACCCTTCCTTGCGCAGGGTGCCCGGCTCGAGGCCCCAGAGCCCTTCGACGAAGGCACGGTCCTCATCGACCAGCACGGACCGCTGGCCGGGCAGACCGGGGCCCATGTAGCCCATCTCGCGGCCGCCCATGGCGTTGGGCTGGCCGGTGAGCGAGAACGGGCCGCTGCCCGGCCGGCAGATCGCTCCGGTGGCCAGGTGCAGATTGATCAGGGCGTTGGTGTTCCACGTACCGTGCGTGGACTGGTTGAGCCCCATGGTCCAGCAGCTCATCCACTCCCCTGCTTCGCCGATCCACTGCGCCGCCCGGCGGATGTCCGCCTCCGGGATACCGGTGATCCTGGCGACGGTCTCGGGCGGGTAATCGGCAAGGAATTCCGGCATCGCCTCCCAGCCCTCGGTGCGCTCCGCGATGAACGCGGCGTCCGTGTGCCCGTTCTCGTGAAGGAGGTGCAACAGGCCGTTGAGGAGTGCCAGGTCCGTTCCGGGGTTGATCCCGAGGAAGAGGTCGGCCTTGTCGGCGGTGGCGTTGCGCCGCGGATCGACGACGATCAGCCTGGCGCCTGCCTTGACCCGTTCCATCAACCGCAGGAACAGGATCGGGTGGCAGTCGGCCATGTTGGAGCCGATGACGAAGAAGACGTCCGCCTTCTCGAAGTCCTGGTAGGAACCCGGCGGGCCGTCGGCACCCAGGGAGAGCTTGTAGCCGCTGCCCGCACTCGCCATGCACAGACGGGAGTTGGACTCGATCTGGTTGGTCCGCACAAAGCCCTTGGCCAGCTTGTTGGCCAGGTACTGCGCCTCCAGACCCAGCTGCCCGGACACGTAGAAGGCGACCGCGTCCGCCCCGTGCTCGTCGATGATCGCCCGCAGCCGTCGTGCCGTGCTCGTGATCGCCTCGTCCATGGCTGCCGGTACGGTCTCGGCCCCGCGCTCGGGACGCATCAGTGCGGTGGTCAGCCGTCCGGGAGCGGCGAGCATGTCGGCCGTCGTCGCGCCCTTGGTGCACAGCCGCCCGGAGTTCGCCGGGTGCGCCGGGTCGCCCGACGCCTTGACGACCTTCCGGCGGCCGTCCGGGACCGAGGCGATGTCGAGCACCATGCCGCAGCCCACGCCACAGTACGAACAGACCGTCCGCACCCGGGAGACAACCGCCGGCGAATCCTGTGGGGGCACCGAAGAGCCTCTCTGTCGACCGAAGCGTGCCCCGACGGTACGAAACGCCCATTACGCTGATGTGACCTCGGCTGATCACGGGCTGTAACACCCGCCACACATGCGCGGGACCAGGACTGTGAGATCGAGCAGAATCGCGGCCCCCCTTGCCCTTGACGTCGACCAAGCCCAGCCAGGGGTCCGGCCGTTCATGGCCCGGAGCATTGGCGGTGACGCCGTCGGTGCCGGTCCGTACCTCGATACCGCCTCGCACACGGTCGGTCCGGCCGAGCTCGCGTCGGGCGCCCGGCTGAGAGCTCCCATGCGGCTGCTCCCCACGCGACTGCCCGCTCGCTCTCCGGGGCGGGACTCCTCAGGTCCGCGATCCCCCGCGCGGCGGTCGGCCCGCCTCCCGGGTCAGGCGAGCGTCGACAGAAGCAGCGCCATCAGCAGTCCGCAGACGCTCACGATGGTCTGGATGGCGGTGTGCGACTTCGTGGCCTGCCCGAGCGTCATCCCGAAGGACTCCTTGACCAGCCAGAACCCGGCGTGGTTCACGTAGTTGAGGCCGACCGAGCCGGCGCCGATGGCCACCACGAGCAGCGAGGTGTGCAAGCTGCCGCCGCCCTGCGCGAGAGCGGCGAGGATGCCCGTCGCGGCGACGATGCCCACCGTGGCGGAGCCGGTGGAGAAGGACAGGAGCAGGGCCAGCAGCCAGCCCAGCACGATCACATTGATGTGCATGCCGGATGCCGCGGACTCGACGGCCTGCCCGATCCCGGAGTCCTCGAGGACCTGGTTGAACGCCCCGCCGCCGGCGATGATCAGCAGGATGCCCGCAACGGCCTTCAGGCTGTCCGTGAGCGAGGAGCGGATCGCATCCGGCGACAGGCCGCTGCGGTATCCGAGGGCGAACAGCGCGAAGAGGAAACCGGCGAACATGGCGATCACCGGCTCACCGGTGAAGGCCAGTACGTGCCGCACCTGGCTGGACTCGTCGTACACGAGTTCCGCGATGGTGCGCAGCAGCATCAGGACCACGGGAACGAGCACGGCGGCCAGGGCCCAGCCGGTGCGGACCGTGTTCTCCCGGGGCCCCTGCGGCGCATCGGTCTCGGCCGAAGTCCTCAGGGAATCATGCTCCCCGGATATCTGCGGGGCACCGTCCGAGGGGCTGGCGATCGAGGGGTCGCCGTCCGACGCGATGCCGTTCGAGGGGCTGCCGTTCCCGGTGAACCGGGCGATCAGCTCGGGGTCGGGGCGCACGTCGAGGCGTGGGGCGATCCATCGGCCGTACACCGGGCCGGCGATGATGATCGTGGGTATCGCGCAGACCAGGCCCACGGCGATGCTCATGCCGAGATTCGCGTGCAGGCCCTCCACTGCGACCAGCGGACCGGGGTGCGGGGCCACCATGCCGTGCAGGGTGGCCAGGGCGCCGATCGCGGGCGCCGCCAGATACACGTACGGGGATCCGTTGATCTTGTGAGTACGTTCCAGACGCTGCGCCACGCTGAAGATCAGCGGGAGCAGGACGATGAGGCCGATCTCGAAGAACATCGGAATGCCGATGACGAAGGCCGCGCCCGCCACGTACCACGGCAGGGAGCGGGTGCTCGCGCGGTCGACGATCAGCCGGGCGATCCTGTCCGTGGCACCCGACGCCGACAGCAGCCGTCCCAGCATGGCGCCGAACGCGAGGGTGACGCCGACGTCGCCGAGGATGCCGCCGGCACCCGTTTCCAGGGATTCGGCGATCTTCTCGACCGGCTGTCCCGCCGCCAGGGCGACCCCGACCGAGACGGCCATCAGGGCAATGAAGGGGTGGAACCTGAGCCGGGAGTTGATCAGTGTGATCAGCGCGGCGATGGCCGCGGCCAATATGATCAGCAGCGTCCACGTGTGGCCCGTCACAGCCGGCCTCCCGATCGGCCGTCGGGGGCCGTACCCGGGCAGGGTGCGGTGAGTGCTGTCGTCATTGAAGAACTCCTGGCGTGCGGCTCGTTGTGTTCCGGCGGGAACGTATCGGCCGGGCGCCGGGCGCCTCCAGGTTGTGCACATAACCCGTGAAACCCCTGATCTGTGCGTTCTGCGCATTCTGTGCACGGTCCGCGCCGGGGTTACCGTCGGCGGGTGAGAATCGTCGAACCGCCGGGACGGGTGCCGTCTTCCCGGGACCAGTCGTCCCCGGGCAAGCCGTCCGCGCCGTGGCGGACCGGGCGGCGGGGCACCGGCCGGCGGCTAGCCGGCAGACGGTGGTCCGAGCGGGTACGGCTGCGAACCCAGGTGCTGCTGCTGCAGTGCGCGGTGGTCGCGGTCACCCTCGCCAGTGTGTTCGCCGCCTTCGCGTACTCCAATGAGCACCGGCTCGACCGCGAGTACCAGCTGCGGGCGCTCGCGGTGGCCCGGACGGTCGCCTCCGAGCCATCCGTCCGGCGCACCACCGCCGAGTTCTCCGCGGCCAACAACCGCCCGGGAAGCGGCGCGGCACACGCCGCGCGCGCGACGCTCGCGGAAGGCACGGTGCAGACCGTGGCCGAGGCCGCGCGGGTCAGGACCGGGTCGCTGTTCGTCGTCGTCACGGACGACCGGGGCATCAGGCTGGCCCACCCGGAACCCTCGCAGCTGGGCAGGAAGGTGAGCACCGACCCTTCCGGCGCGCTCGCCGGACGCGAAGTGCTGGCGCGGCATCACGCTCACCTCGGTGACGAGGTCGTCGCGAAGGTCCCCGTGTACGCACCAGGCTCGACCACCGAGGTCGTCGGCGAGGCCAACGCCGGGCTCGCCGCATCCGCAGTGCAGGCCCAGTTCCTCCGCGTTCTGCTCGGTGGCCTCGGCTGGCTCGTGGTCGCCCTGCTGCTCGGCGTCGCCGCGTCCGCGATGCTGGCCGGACGGTGGAAGCGCCTGACCCTCGGGCTCGAACCTGAGGAACTGGCCGGACTCGTACAGGAACAGGAAGCGGTCCTGCACGGCATCGGCGAGGGTGTCCTCGCCGTGGACACCGAGGGCAAGGTCACGGTCGTCAACGACGAGGCGCGCCGGCTGCTCGTGCCCGGCGCCGTCCCCGGCCGGGACCTCGGGGAACTGGGGCTGACACCCCGGGTGGCCGAGGCGTTGCGCAGCCCCGCACAGGGCCCGGTCATGGCGGCCGTCGGCGAGCGGGTGCTGGTGATCTCGTCCCGAAAGGTGCTCCGGGACGGCCGCGATCTCGGCACGCTGCTGACCGTCAAGGACCGTACCGATGTGGAGTCCCTGACTCGCCAGCTCGACGCGGTGCAGGCGATGAGTTCGGCGCTGCGCGCGCAGCGCCACGAGTTCGCCAACCGGCTGCACGTCGTCTCCGCGCTGGCCCGCGGCGGGCATCTCAACGAAACCACCGACTACATCGACACGATCCTCGGCACGGGCCGGCTCGGCGAGGCGCTGCCGGGTATCGACGCGGTCCGTGACTCCTATCTGCGCGCCTTCCTGTCGGCGAAGGCCGCGCAGGCGCGGGAGAGCGGGGTCACCCTGGTCATCGGGGGTGCCACCTGGGTCGAAGGCGCCCTCGCAGCGCCCGTGGACGTCACCACCGTGTTCGGCAACCTCGTCGACAACGCGATCGAAGCCGCCCAGCACGGACTGCGCGCCGTGAAGTCCGTCGAAGTGGAACTCATGACGGAGGACACCACCCTGCTCATCACCGTCGCCGACACCGGCGACGGTGTCCCGGCCGTACCGGCGGACGACGTGTTCACCGAAGGCGTGTCGACGAAGAACCACGCCTCGGTCGTGGGCGGACGCGGCATCGGCCTCGCCCTGGCCCGACAGATCGCCCGCACCGGGGGCGGCGATGTGTACCTCGCGGAACCCGGCGGGCCGCCGCCCTCCCCCGGACTCCCTGACGGAACCCGGAAGGCCGGCCCGGGCGCCCGTGCGGACATCGACCGGGCCACCGAACCGGTCTCCGGCGGCGCGGTGTTCGTGGCCCGGCTCCACGACGTCATGGAGGCGGACCAGTGACGGACCGCGTACCCGCACCCGCCCGGCCGCCGCTCTCCGTCCTCGTGGTCGACGACGACTTCCGCGTCGCCGGTATCCACGCCTCGATGGTGGAAGGCGTCCCTGGCTTCACGGTGGCCGGTACAACACACACAGCGGCGACGGCACTTGAGGCCATCGCCGCCACCACGGCCGCCGGCACGACCATCGACCTGGCCCTCGTCGACATCTATCTCCCCGACGGTTGCGGCATCGACCTGCTGCACCGTCTGGACTGCGACACCTTCGTCCTCAGCGCGGCGGCCGAGGGCCCGGTGGTGCGCCGCGCGCTGTCGGCGGGCGCACTGGCCTATCTGATCAAACCGTTCCCACCGGGGCTGCTGGCGGAGAAGTTGCGGGGCTACGCCCGGTTCCGGCAGCTGACGGACGCGGAGTCCGTGGACCAGAGCACCGTCGAGGACGCGTACGGCGCACTGCGGGAGACCGCCGCCCGCCGCCCCGCTCGCCGGCCCACGGCCCGTACCGTGACCGGTGACGCGGTGCTGACGGCCGTCCGGACCTCCCCGACGCCGCTGTCCGCAGGACAGGTCGGCGAACTGATCGGCGTCTCACGCGCCACCGCACAGCGCTACCTCGCCTCGCTCGTCTCCTCGGGCCTCCTGCGGATGAGCCTGCGCTACGGGACGACGGGGCGGCCGGAGCAGGAGTACCGGATGCCGTGACGGCCTGATCGCGGTCGCACGCGATTCGTCACGCGCGACCGTGCGTGACGATCTTGGTGCCTGCGGCGAAGGCCGGCTGACCTGCACGTTCGGGCGGCGCCTGGGGTGCACGGCAAGGGCTCTACGTCGCCGCCGCCGTTGCCCGCCAGATCGAACGCGACAACCTCAACGAACTCATCACCGTCGCCGAGGCCGAACATGGCGCCATCACCGATGAGGAGATCCAGGCTCTGCGCGTTCAGCTCCATCAGGCACAGGTGCAGGGCGGGGCAAACACCGCGTGACCCGCTTCCCCGCCCCCGCGCCGGGCGGCACCCTCGTGCTGGACAGCGAAGGGCTGGCCAAGGCCGTATTGCGTGACCGCACAGTCACCGCGTGGCTGGCCCTCGCCCGAGCCGACGACCTGCGGGTGATCACGTCCGCGGCCACCCTCGTCGAGGCGGTACACCCCGGATGAACCGCCCGGCTCTGGAATGGACACTGTCCCGCCTCGTGGTCGAACCGGTCACCGAGCAGATCGCCCGCCACGCAGGCACACTGCTCGCCGATGCCGAGCTGCACGGGCACAAGTACGCCATCGATGCCATGCTCAGCGCCACCGCCCTCGCCGCACCCGGCCCCATCACCGTCCTCACCTCCGACCCGGAGGACATCGCCACACTCTGCGGCGCACGCGCCACCGTGATCAAGATCTGAGCAGTGAGCTGCCCCGCGCTAACGTGCGTGCGTTGAATCCGCCGCGGCCACGAGCACCACAACCCCCGCCGCTTGGCGTCCGGAACCTGCCCCGAAAGTTGTCAGGCCCCGGCCGAGCATGCTGTCGGAGCGACGAGATCTGATACCCCGTTCAACTCTCTGGCCCTGCGCACGAATCCCTGGTGCAGGTCCTGCGCCGCCTGCGGGACCGCGTCGCCCTTCCGGCGTTGCAGCATCAGCAGTACGTGGGTCGAGTCGTCCGCGAGCGGTCGGTGGGTGATCCTGCCGAGCCTCTCCAGCGGATCGCCGATCACGCTGAAGTCCGGCAGGACCGTGACACCGAGTCCTTCGGCCACCATCAGCTTGCCCATCTCGGCGCCGTCGGTGGAGTACGAGAAGACCGGGTCCCGGCCTGCCAGGAGCCGGTGCACGAACCGGTGCATGACGTAACCGGAGCGCATCGCGACCAGAGGTTCGCTGAGGAGCTCTTCCACGGTGATCGCCGTACGGGAGGCGAGGGGGCTGCCGGGGTGCATGCAGGCCACCGGCCGGCCGCGCAGGAGCCGGGATGTCTCGAGGCCAGCGGGTACGTCGTCGCCGTCCAGGTGGTTGACCAGTCCGAGGTCGAAGCCGCCCTCGGAGAGGGCTCGTTGGATCTCTGTCTGCTGTACACCGACCACCTCGACCTGTGTGACCGGATGCGTCGCGCGGAAGTCCCGTACCACCGGCACGAGCAGCGGCACGGTTGCCGCGTTCACCGTGCCGACCCGCACCATGCGGCTGATCCGGTGCTGCTCGCCGGCTGCGGCCCGGAGCCGGTCCAGCGCTTCCAGCACGCTCGCGATGTGCGGCAGCAGCTCCTGCCCCTGTGCGCTCATCGTCGATCCGGACCGCTTGCGCTCCAGGAGGTCGACGCCCAGCTCCCGTTCCAGATTTCTGACCGTCTCGCTCAACGCGGGCTGCGACATGCGCAGCTCCTCCGCCGCCCGACGGAGAGAACCGAGCCGTGTCACCGCGGAGATGTATTCCAATTGTTCGGTCCGCATACAAGAAGAATGCTTTTGGTTTTCTGATCAGTGCAAGGTTTCCCCTGTCACAGGTTCGTGAAATCCAATGGTCCACGATACGAAACCGGTCGGGTTCCCCTTGACGGTTCTCATGGACTGCTGCCAGCATCGAGTTCATGAACAAGCGACTGGACCTCACGCGGCGACGCCATGTCGACCTCGCTCGCGTCTCCAGCGCCTCCTGTCGTTCCTGCGGCCTGACTCGCTGATCCGCCGCCCTCCCCCAGTGCCCGCACCCGTCGTACAAACACGCGTGCCGCGCTGTCCTCACACCGTCTGAATCCGGCTCCCGCACAAGCCTGCCGAATTCGGCGTGCCTGAAATTCCGAGCATTCCGCGACAGGAGTTCTGCATGCCCGCGCCCCTCAAATTCGCCTATTGGGTTCCCAATGTCAGCGGCGGCCTGGTCACCAGCAATATCGAACAGCGCACCGACTGGGGTTACGACTACAACCGGGAACTCGCCGTCCTCGCCGAGAACAACGGCTTCGACTATGCCCTCAGCCAGGTCCGCTACATGGCCAGCTACGGAGCCGAGTACCAGCACGAGTCCACCAGCTTCAGCCTCGTCCTGCTGCTGGCCACCGAGCGGTTGAAGCTCATCGCCGCCGTACACCCCGGCCTGTGGCATCCGGGCGTCCTCGCCAAGTTCGGTGCCACCGCGGACCACCTCTCCAGAGGGCGATTCGCCGTCAATGTCGTCAGCGGCTGGTTCAAGGGCGAGTTCACCGCCCTGGGCGAGCCCTGGCTGGAGCAGGACGAGCGATACCGCCGCTCGGAGGAGTTCATCCGCGCGCTCCGTCAGCTCTGGACCGAGGACCACACCGAACTCGCCGGCGACTTCTACCGGCTGCGCGACTTCACCCTCAAGCCCAAGCCGCTGAACTCACCCGAGCGCCCCCATCCGGAGATCTTCCAGGGCGGCAACTCCACGGCCGCGCGCGCCATGGCCGGCCGTGTATCCGACTGGTACTTCTCCAACGGCAAGGACTTCGCCGGGGTCACCGAGCAGCTCGACGACGTACGCAAGTCCGCCGCCGAAGCGGGCCGCAGCGCACCGAAGTTCGGCCTCAACGGCTTCCTCATCGCCCGTGACACGGAGGCCGAGGCGCGCGAGACGCTGCGCGAGATCGTCGCCCGGGCAGACACCGAGGCCGTCGATGGCTTCGGCGCGGCCGTCAAGCAGGCCGGCCGGTCCGCCGCGGACGGCAAGGGCATGTGGCAGGACTCCTCCTTCGAGGACCTGGTGCAGTACAACGACGGCTTCCGTACCGGGCTCATCGGGACGCCGGAGCAGATCGCCGAGCGGATCGTCGCGTACAAGAAGCTCGGCGTCGACATGCTCCTCCTGGGCTTCCTGCACTACCACGAGGAGGTCGAGTACTTCGGCCGGCGGGTCCTGCCCCTGGTCCGTGAACTGGAGTCCCAGCTTCCCGACGGCGAAGCCGGGTCCGCGCCCGTCCCCGCCTGAGATCACCGCGCGCCCTGCGTACTTCCCGCCTTCCGCACCGCACGCCGCGAAAGAGGTCACTCACCATGAGCACTGTCACGCCCGTCGACTGGCAGACCCGTACCGCTCCGCAGTCCGCCGAGGAATGGATCGCCCGCGCCACCGAGGTCGCAACCGTCCTCGCCACCGACGCCGCCGCCCGCGACCACGCGGGTGCCACCCCGCACGCCGAGGTCCAACTCCTCAAGGAATCCGGCCTGGTGACCCTGCTCGGCCCCGTCGCGCACGGTGGCGCGGGTCAGGACTGGACGACCGCCTACCGGGTGGTCCGCGAGGTCTCCAAGGCCGACGGTTCCATCGGCCAGCTCCTCGGCTACCACTACCTGTGGAACTGGGCCGCCCGCCTGGTGGGCACCCGCGAACAGTGGGAGCACGTGGAGGCCGAGGCCGCCAGGCACCGCTGGTTCTTCGGCGGAGCCGTCAATCCGCGCGACGCGGACGTCCTCGTGACCGAGGACGGCGACGACCTGGTCCTCACCGGTCGAAAGACCTTCTCCACCGGCAGCAGGATCTCGGACGTCACCGTTCTGGAAGGCGTCTTCGAGGGCACCGACCAGCACGTCTTCGCAATCGTGCCCTCCGACAGCGACGGCCTGACCTTCCACGACGACTGGGACAATATCGGCCAGCGGCTCACCGAGAGCGGCGGCGTCACCCTCGACGGCGTCCGCACCCCGTGGTCCTCCGCGGCCGGATACGTCGACAAGAAGTTCCAGCCGCGCATCTACAACACCCTCAACGTCCCCACCATCCAGCTGGTCTTCGTCAACTTCTACCTCGGCATCGCGGCCGGCGCGCTGCAGACGGCCGCCACCTACACACGCGAGAAGACCCGCCCCTGGCTGCACGGAGGCCATGAGCGCGCCGCCGACGAGCCGTACGTCATCGACGTCTACGGCGACCTCACCGCGAAGCTGTGGGCGGTCGAGGCTTTGGCCGACGCCGTCGCCGCCGAGGGGCAGCGACTGCACGAGGACCCCGACGCGGTCACCGAGCAGGCACGTGGCGAATTCGAGGTACGGGTGGCCGCGGTCAAGGCCCGAGCCACCGATGTCGCCCTGGAAGTCTCCAGCCGCATCTTCGAGGTCACCGGGGCCCGCTCCACCGCCAGCGCCGAGGGCCTGGACCGGTTCTGGCGCAACGTGCGCACCCACACCCTCCACGACCCGGTCTCCTACAAGCGCCGCGAGGTCGGACGCTGGGTCCTGAGCGGTGAGCTGCCCGAACCGACCTGGTACTCCTGACCGCGCTCCGGGGCCGCCTTCCGCCGTGGAAGGCGCCCCCACCATCCGAAAGGGCACCCATGGCCACCGTCCTGTCCGTCTCCGGCAGCCCCTCTGCCTCCTCCCGCACGGGAAGACTGCTGCGCCACCTGGATGCGCGCGTCGCCGCCCAGGGCCACGAGGTGATCCCGCTCGACGTCCGCACCATCCCCGCCGAAGCGCTGCTCGGCGCCGACTTCCGCCACCCCGCGATCATCGAGGCCACCGAGCTCTTCGCCCGCGCCGACGGGGTCGTCATCGGCACCCCCGTCTACAAGGCGGCATACTCCGGCGTCCTCAAGGCCCTCCTCGACCTGCTTCCGCAGTACGCCCTCGCGGGAAAGACCGTGCTCCCCCTGGCCACCGGCGGTACCACGGCACACGTCCTGGCCATCGACTACGCCCTGCGCCCGGTGCTCAGCTCCATGGGCGCCGCTCACATCGTCCAGGGCTGGTTCACCCTCGACAAGGACCTCACCGCCCACGAGGACGGTTCCCTGACTGTAGCTCCGGCCGCGAGCGAGGCGCTGTCCCAGGTCCTCGACCAGTTCGTGACGGCCCTCGGCCGTGCGCCACTGCTGGCCGTGGCGGGCTGAGCCATGACCGCACACGTCATCGCCAACGACGCGGAGGCCCTCACGGTCGCCGCCTCGCTGGCTGAGGAGTTCCGCGCCGACGCCTCCGCGCGGGACGTTGGACGCCGCCTGCCGCGTGCGGAGCTGGACCGGCTCTCCGCGTCCGGGCTGCTCGCCGTCACCGTCCCCGCCGAACACGGCGGGGCCGACGTCTCCGCGGAGACCCTCGCCGAGATCTTCCGGCTGCTGGCCGCCGCCGACGCCAGCCTCGCCCAGATCCCGCAGAGCCACTTCGCCTACGTCAACGTGATCCGACGCCAGGGAACCGACGAACAGCAGAAGTTCTTCTTCGCCGAACTGCTCTCCGGGGCACGCCTGGGCAACGCCCAGTCGGAGGCGGGCACCAAGCACGTCCAGGACATCCGCACCCGCCTGGAACGGCGGCCCGACGGCTCGTACGACCTGACCGGAGTCAAGCACTACTCCACCGGCGCCCTCTTCGCCCACTGGATCCCCGTCCTGGCCCGCACGGACGACGAGACCCTGCAGGTGGCCTACGTGCCCCGGGACGCCCCGGGCCTCACCGTCGTCGACGACTGGGACGGCCTGGGCCAGCGCACGACCGCGAGCGGCACCGTGCGCCTGGAGGGCGTACGGGTTCCGGCCGACCGCGTCCTACCGCACCACCTCACCTTCGAAGGCCCGCAACTCCACGGCGCGGTCGCGCAGTTGCTGCACGCGGCGATCGACACCGGTATCGCCGGAGCCGCCCTCGCAGAGGCGGCCCAGTTCGTACGGACCAAGAGCCGCCCCTGGTTCGAGAGCGGCGTTGGATCGGCCGCCGAGGATCCGCTGCTGATCCAGCGGTTCGGCGAACTCTCCGTCCAGGTCAGGGCTGCAAAGGCACTGCTGGGTGACGCGGCGCGGACCGTGGACACCGCCCGAGTCGACCTCACCGACGATTCGGCGGCCGAGGCGTCGATCGCCGTGGCAGCCGCCAAGGTACTGGCCGCGCAGACCGCCGTGGAGGTGGCGGGCGCCCTCTTCGAGGTGGCCGGGACCCGCTCCGCCCTCAACTCCCTCAACCTGCACCGGTACTGGCGCGACGCCCGCACCCATACGCTCCACGATCCGGTCCGCTGGAAGATCCAGCACATCGGACGCCACGTACTCAACAACACCCGGCCGCCCCGCCACGGCCTGCTCTGACAGACCGGCTCCCAGGACCTGTCAGACACCCGGAACCTCCTGAACGGAGACACCACGTGTCCCTCACCTTCCACTGGTTTCTGCCCACCAACGGCGACAGCCGCCATGTCGTCGGCGGCGGTCACGGAACGCCGGCCACCGCCAGCGGACGGGACCGGCCCCCGACGGTGGCCTACCTGAGCCAGATCGCCCGCGCCGCCGAAGACCTGGGCTTCGTGGGCGCACTCACCCCCACCGGCGCCTGGTGCGAGGACGCGTGGCTGGCCACGGCGATGGTGGCCCAGCACACCGAGCGGCTGAAGTTCCTGGTCGCCTTCCGCCCCGGCTTCGTCTCCCCCACGCTCGCCGCCCAGATGGCCTCCACCTTCCAGCGGCAGACGGGAGGCAGGCTCCTGCTCAACGTGGTCACCGGCGGCGAGAGCCACGAACAGCGCGCCTACGGCGACTTCCTCGACAAGAACGCCCGCTACCGCCGCACCGGAGAGTTCCTGGGGATCGTCCGGGCCCTGTGGGAAGGCAAAACGGTCGACCTGCCAGGCGAGCACCTCAGCGTCGAGGGCGCGAGGCTGGCACGCACGCCGGATCCAGTCCCCGAGGTCTACTTCGGCGGCTCCTCGCCGATCGCCGGCGAGATAGCGGCCCAGCACGTCGACGTGTACCTCACCTGGGGCGAACCTCCCACACAGGTAGCCGAGAAGATCACCCGGATCCGGGAGCTCGCCGCGAGACAGCAGCGCTCGGTACGGTTCGGCATCCGGCTGCACGTCATCACCAGGGACACGTCCGAGCAGGCGTGGGCCGAGGCCGGCCGGCTCCTGGAGGGCTTCGACCAGAAGACTGTGGCATCCGTGCAAGCAGGACTTGCCCGCAGCGAGTCCGAAGGACAGCAGCGGATGCTCGCACTGCACAGCGGTGGGGACCGGCACGGCCTGGAGATCCACCCCAACCTCTGGGCAGGGATCGGCCTGGTGCGCGGCGGCGCGGGCACCGCCCTCGTCGGCAGCCACGCAGAGGTCGCCGAGCGAATCAAGGAGTACGCGGCCCTCGGCATCGACGAGTTCATCCTCTCCGGCTATCCGCACCTGGAGGAGGCGTACTGGTTCGGTGAGGGCGTGCTGCCCCGGCTGGCCTCAGAGGGCCTGTGGCAGCACCCGTTCGAGAAGAGTGCAGCTCGGGCTGTCCAGGTGCCCTTCGCCTGACAGATCACCGACCGAGGAAGATATGGACGCCCCGCCGGCGCCCCCGACACGGCCCTCCAGTCGATCGCGAAAGCAGCCGGCGTAGGCCAGAGGACCATCTACCTGCACTTCCCCAGCCGCGAGGCGTTGCTCCTCGCCGTCTACCGGACTGACATCGAAGAACTGGTCGAAGCCACCCACGCCTGCTCAACGAACACGAACCCATGGACGCACTGCGCCTCCGGTTCCGGCAGCTCGCCACGTACGGCAGCAGCAAACACGGGGCGCCCCCGGCCATGGAGGCCACCACCCGCGCCGATCTGGGCAGTCACTTCTACCCGCCGGTCGCCGCGGCACTGGACCAGCTACTCACCGCCTTCAAGGCGCCAGACAGCTGAGACCCTGTGCCGATGCCGACGAGGTCCTCCTGCTGATGCCGTTCCTGTCGAAGACCGGCAGCGGTCCCGACAGGCGGGAACGCACCGAGCGCATGCTCAGCATCGTCATCGACGGGCTGCGACACGCGCCTGGAACTCGACAGCGACCGCCCCGGTCGGCAACTGCGCAGCCCCGTCCAGCCGCGCACGCGACGACATGCGTGACCACGAGCAGTCGCGTTCGGGAAGGCAGCGGGTTCTGCGACGTTCCCCGGGTGGCCAGTTGGGCCGATACACCTGTGACAGAACGAAGACGTCGCGAAGAACCGCCTGTAACTCGGTGCGAGATACAAATACTTCTGACCGCACGGACCGCACTACTCACGGGGGAACACCATGAAGCACACCCGCATCGCCGCTCTCGCCGCCATCAGCCTCGCCGCCACCCTCTCCCTCACCGCCTGCAGCGGTGACGGCTCCGGCAAGGACTCCTCCGCCAAGGGCGACTCCACCCCGTCCTCGGCCGGGTCTTCTTCGTCCTCGGACGGTGGCTCGAAGCCGGGGGGCGGCTCGAACTCCGGCGACTCGACCGCCGACAACACGAAGCCGGACTCCGGCGGCCAGGGCACCCAGGCGGGCACCCGTCCCGGCAGCACGAACGGCGCCGCGACGACCAGCAACAAGGTCGCGTTCTGCAAGACCGAGGACCTGGCCATCGACGCCACCAACGCCGCGCCCGACAAGACCTCCGGCCGGATCAACATCACCATGATCAACCGGGGTTCGGCCACCTGCTCGGCCACCGGCTTCGCCGGCGTCGACATCAAGGACGCCGACCACACATCGAACCCCATCGAGCGCGGCCCGGCCCAGCCGCGCATCACCATCCTCAAGCCCGGCGACGCCGCGATCTTCGACCTCGCCTACACCATCGACACCACCGGCAACAGCCTCTCCACCCCGACCAACATCCTGGTCACGCCCCCGAACGAGACCCACACCGTCAGCCTGAATTGGCCCGCCGCCGCCGGCCAGATCAAGGGCGCCTACACCGACGTCCAGGTCTACCCCACCCACACCACCAAGTAGGAGCGGCGGCTCCTGTCAGGCCACGGCGCTCGGCCGCCCTGACCGAACGGGGGCCTGGCCCGGAGGCGGCTGCATCACCACACCTGGATGCGGGGAAAGTCAACCGTCCGGAGCCGGGACTGGCCGCCCTGGGGTCGTTGGAGAAGCCGCTGCGCGGACTCCTTCCAGGACCGTCTCGCCGCCGACTGACAGGCCGTGTGTCCGGGCCTGACCCTGGGCGCTTCGGCCCCACCCGGATGTTCACCCCGGACGACGTCGTCCACTGATTCGTCGGCAACCCGGCCAAGCGGCCCAGGACGTTCATGCTGCCTGGTCTCTTCTATCCGCGGTGCGACATGGTCGAGAACTATCAGGAAGAACTGTTCTCCCTGTAAACACGCCGCGCAGCGTCTCATCCACCCGATCGTCTTCTCCTGAAGCCCGGAATTGCTGCGGAAGCGACGGGCATCGTCTCCGGGGCAGCACGGGTGGGAGTGCGTGGTCAGCGGGGCTGGGTGCCGTCGGGGTTGATCCGCGGGGCCGGGAACAGCCACCGGCTGCCGTCGGGCCAGTGTTCCAGCACCCGCCGCTGCTGGGCGGTGATCTCGCCCTCGACCTCCTCGTCGATCGTGACCAGGGCCTCGCGTTTCATCTTCCGGTTGACGTAGCGCAGGTAGGTGGCGCCGTCCCCGCCCCGGACGATGCAGTCGAAGGCGGCATTGCAGGTGTCGCCGACCCGCGGTCCGCACCGCATCAGGACCAGCGTCACCAGGCGCCCCTCGGGGTTGTGCCAGCGGCTGGCCGAAGAAGACAAACCAGTCCTTCAGATCGTGGGCGTACGCCTTGACCGTGTCCAGCGACCGCTCGATGCCGGTCAGGTAGGCCAAGTAGCGCTCGATCGGCTCGACCGTGCCGCCTCCATCGCCAAGGACTGTCCACGACTCAAGCGACGAGGCGGGCATCAACACCCTCTGCACCAGCATCGGACCTCCGGGGAAACCGCGTGATGGACGGTGGTAGACCGTCACCACACAGATCTCCGCCCACCACAGGCTCGTGCTGAACGTCGTGGACGCGCTTCCAGCGGCTCAAGAGAAGTTGGATGAACCGGCGGTCGACTCCGTCCTCGGTCAGATGCGTGACGTAAGAAGGTCGGATTGAGTGGGGAGTTAGATCTTTTGGGAGCTTTAGGGCATCGCCGTATGCCTCGAACCGGTCGTTGATCGAGCCGGGCTGGACGGCCCCCGCGTTCGGTGATCCACACAGCCGGGTGGTCGGGGAATCCGAAGCGCGGCCGGACGTTCTCGACATGATCGGCGACCGCCTCGACGGCCCAGTCCATCACCGACAGCACGTTCCGCCGCCGCGGCGGCTGCCCCTTCTTCACCTTGCCGTAACGGACGTTGAGCGTGCCGTACCGGCCGAACTGCCGGGCCAGCGGGTTGCGTCCGAAGTCGACCACATCAAGCTTCGACGTCTCGGTCCGGCGTCCTCCGAGGCCCGTTACCGGTCTGCGCGATTAGGTCCTTGCAAGAGCTGAATAATTCCAACCCCAATCTCCTTGTGGCCGCTGGTGGCTACGTGAAAATTTGCAGGAGCGCCTGCCATCAAGGGTGGTTTGTCGCTTGAACTCGTCACTACCACCCCTGGCGTGGCCGACGACCTCGCGCGCGATTGCTGCCTGGTTTGGGGGAAGGATCGCCGTCGGCCATCGACTGTTCGACCAATCCGTCGTCACCGACGGACTTAAGAGGAGAGCGCAGATGGCCCCGCCCAAGCCGACAGACGTCATGATGCAGATGATGGGAGGATTCAGGTCTCCCAGGCCGTCTACGTCGTGGCCAAGCTGAACATGCCGACGATGTTGGACGAGGCTGGCGGTCCGCTTCCGGTGAGCGCACTGGCCGAGAGATGCGGCGCGCACATCGAGCCGTTGCGCCGCCTGCTGCGGGCGCTCGCAGCACGACCGCCGTGCGGTCGGGCACGGTACGGGCGCTGGTTTCCAGCAGGCCGGCAAGATTGAGCATCAGGTCTCCGTACAGGTACTTCGGCGTGCGCGTGCGTGCGGACGCGGCGGATACGCCGGCCGAGAGCCAGGCGTCAGCCCCGCAGCGCGGCGGCGAAGAGTGCGGGCAGTTTCGCCAGGCTCGGCGCCGCCGTGAAGCGGGTGAGGCGCTCCACCGTGGTCAGCGCCGTGCGGTGGGTAACGAAATACGGGGGGCGCGGGGACATCGACGGGTCGCCCGTGACCAGTCCACGCGGGGCCGGTGTGAACGGGGCGCGCAGCACGGTCTTCTCGACGTCTTCGAGCATGAACGCGTTGTGGACGAAGCCGATGCCGCTGCCGATGTCCTGGCGTGTGTGGCCGGGGAAGGCGCCCCACGGAGTGAAACCGAGCAAAAAGCCGACGCCCGACCAGCAGTTGACGCCCAGCGTGCCGTAGCGCAGATCGGCGACGGCGGCGCGCACGGCCTCACCGTGGGCCTTCTCGGTCCTCGGGTGGACGATCAGGGTTGCGCCGAGGGTGCCGGGCAGGGTGTCGTTGGCGAAGCCGACCGCTTGGCGCAGGAATTCGGCCGGGGTCGCGCCTGGCAGGCGTACGACGCCCAGGGCGCTGCCGAAGACCTCGCCGGTGATGAGGACGTCGTCGTGGTGGTCGGTGATGTCGGGGACGAGTAGTCGGCAGTCGTCGCCGTGCGTCTCCGCCTGCGGGTGTGCCTCGCGTACCGCGGCGAGGCGGCCTGCGGCGCCGGGGTAGTAGTCGGTGCGCGGGGGTAGATCGCGCAGTACCCGTCGGATCTCGCCGAGAAGCCGCTCGGTGCCGTCCCAGGCGCGAGGCAGGACCAGGATCTGGCTGGCGATGCAGTTATGGCCGGAGTTGTTCATCTTGCTGGTGACGATGTGTTCGGCCTGGAAGCGGAAGTCGGCGTCGCTCCAGGGGCCCGGCGCCACGATGCAGGGACTGACGCCGCCCAGTTCGCTGCTGAAGGGCTTGGCGATCAGCGGGAGGTCGTCACGGCGGCGTCGCTCGGCGTCCTCGTCGGTGCCCCAGACGATGGCGTCGTGGGTGCGGTCGCTGCCGGTGACGTGAATGGCGTCGACGCCTTCGTGGCGGGTGAGATAGGCGCCCTCCGCCGCGCCGCCGTCGACGAAGCGCACCCAGCCCCGCTCGACGAACTCGGCGAAGACGTACTCGAAGTGGGGGCGCAGATAGGCGTTGACCGGGTTCATCTTGGCGATGACGACCTGGCCCTCGGCGTAGAGCTTGTGCAGGATGTCGAGCGCGGTGATGGCGGCGACGTTGCCGGCCCCCAGCACCAGGGCCAGCGCCGGGTCTCCCTGCCCGCCCCGGTACTCGCCCGCGGCGCGCGCCCGCGCCTGCTCCGCCGTGACGCCTGGGCGCATCCACACCTGGGCCGTGAATCCGTTGAGCAGCAGGGTGTCCCAGCCGGTCGCGGGGAAGACGTCCACGTGGGTGCGGCCGTTCTCCTCGAGCACAGCCTTGGGGCCCAGCGGATCCCTGCCCGCAGCGATCCGTCGAAGGACGTGAAGAAGCGCCGCGGTGTTCTGAGCCAGAGCCCACGGGCCACCCGTCCAGTCTTCCGCCGCCCAGGGGGAGTTTGGTTCGTACCCCTTCGCCCGAGAGCCCGCAGCGGCCATCGCGGCCGCACGTGCGATGACACGCGGCTGCAGCCGCTCCAGGAGGACGATGCGTTCGGCGAGCGGGGTGGTGGACCAGGACTCGGCGGTGCCGCGTACGTCGGCCACGGTGCGGTCGAGGAAAGAGATGTCGAGGGCGCTGGTGTTCAACGTCGTCCCTTACGGAAGGTGGGAGTGGGAAGGGCGGGGCCTGCCCCGTGCTTTGTGCCAAGGAGCAGGCCCGTACGTGTCGTCACACGGAGAGCAGGCGGGCGTCGCGATCGGGGTTGATCAGCGTGACGGCGGCGGTTCCGCCCACCAGGAGCAAGGCACCGGTGACCAGGACCGCGTACTGGTAGCCCCCCGCTCCATGGCTGTCCACGAGGCTGCCGATCAGCGTCGGGGCGATCAGACCGGCGGTGGTCACCACGGCGTTCATGATGCCCAGGGCGCCGCCGCGACGATCGGCAGGAGCCAGCTCCATGATGGTGGTGGCGGCGATGCTGCCCATCGCCCCGGCGAGGGCGAACGCACCGACCAGCAGCACGACGGTCACGGCACCGGCCGGGGCCACGGGCAGGGCCAGACAGGAAACACCGGAGATGAGCAGAAGGACACCGCCGACCCAACCGCGGGCCCACCGGCTCGCGATTCCGCGGCGAAGCATCCATCCGGTCAGGCCCGCCTGTCCGAGCACGAGGATTCCACTCAGGCCCCAGAACAGCATCAGCAGCTGTGTGGACACGGCCGATGAGTAGCCAAGACCATCACGGAGGTAGGAGGGGAGCCACACCAGGGCGAAGGCGATCACCCAGTAGGTGCTGAAGTAGGCGATCGTGACGCCGATCCAGGTACGGGTCGCAAGAATTCGGCGGTACGGCATCTTGGGCTGTGCCTGGCGCACGGCCCCAGTCCCCTTGCCCGTCCCTGGCCCGTTGCCGGAGGCCGCCTCGGCCGGGGAGTCCTTGTCCGACGTGGTCGCGTACGGCCCCTCTTCCCCGAAGCGTATCCACAGCAGCGTCCACACCACGCCGACCAGCGCCACCGCGGCGACGGCCGAGCGCCAGCCGTGATGGTTGATCAACCACGTCAGCACGGGAGCGGCGACCAGGACCCCCAGCGTAATCCCCAGGACGATCAGCGCCCCTGGCAGGTTGCGCCGGTGGTTGGGGAACCAGGAAAGGGTCGTCTGCTGGGCGACCGGGAAGGCGGGCCCCTCTGCGGCGCCGAGGAGAACACGTGAGGTGATGAGCACCGCGAGCCCTCCTCCGACGGCCAGTGGTGCCTGGGAGACGGACCACAGAACGGCCATGATCAGCAGCAGCCATTTCGGCCGTACGCGGTCGGCGAGGAGCCCGACGGTGGCACCGGATATCGAGAACAGCAGGAAGAAGGCGCTGCTGGCGAGGCCGAAGGCCGATGCGGACAGGCCGAGGTCCTGTCGGATCTCATCCGCGGCCAGACCGAGTACGGACTTGTCGGCGAAATTGATCATCATGAGGACGACGAGCAGCGCGGTGACGGTCCACGCTCGGCGCCTCGTTCCGCTCGGCGCCTTCGGGGGGCCGGCGGGCACAGCGGGTGCGACATCGGTGTCGGTCACAAGGGCTCCGCGGAGACTGGGCAGGGTGGGGAGGAAGGGCCGGGAGGTCATTCAGGAGAGCGGGACGCCGACGATCGCGATGCGCTCCATGACACGGCGCTGCGGGAAGTAGTCGTTGATCGCGTAGTGCTGGGTGGCGATGTTGTCCCAGATCGCGACCGAGCCCGGCTGCCAGCGAAAGCGCACCTGGTACTCGGGGATGCGCGCCTGGAGGACGAGCTCGTCGAGCAATTCACGGCTCTCCGGGTCCGACAGGCCGACGATCCGAGTGGTGAAGGGCTCGTTGACGTAGAGAAGCTTGCGGCCGGTACGTGGGTGGCGGACGACCACGGGGTGCTCGACGGCCGGCAGGTTCTCGCGATGCGCGGCGAGCTGGGCCTCGGTCATCAGCGAGCCCCAACTGGGCACCCAGTCGTGCACCGCGGTGAGGGCGTCGATGCGCTCCTTCATGGAGTCGGTGAGGTTGTCGTAGGCGGCCGCCATGTCCGCCCACATGGTGTCGCCGCCGGCGGACGGAACCTCGACAGCCCGCAGCACGGAGCCGAGGGCCGGCGCGGCCATGAACGAGTGGTCGCTGTGCCAGATGTTCTCGGTGCCCATGGCCATGGCGTCCTTGGCCAGCCGGGAGACTCCGACCGTGTCTCCCTTGGGGAAGAACGGGTTTGCCTCCGGCTCGCCCCACAGCGCGGAGAACGCAAGCTGGGACTGCGGGTCGAAGCCGTGCTGGCCGCGGAAGAAGAGCACCTTCCACTCCAGAAGGGCCTGCCTGATCTCCTCCGCGACGTCCTCGCCGATCGGGAGCGAGAGGTCGACGCCCTCGATCTCGGCGCCGACGTGCGGGGTGAGCGGGCGGATGTCCACGAGCTGGTAGTCGGGCTGGGACGCGTCCGGCGCGATGCGGTCGAGCGTGCGCTTGCCGTAGTGCATCAGCGGCTTGTCGAGCGCGGGGGCGGGGGTGGTGACGGCGCTGTCCATGGGTCCTCCGAAACGGCTGGGAAAATCGTTACCGGAAGTATCGTTATCAGGGTGCGGCGAGGCAAGGGCTTGGCACCACGAGAAATGGGGCGCGGGAAAGCCGTGGATGCCAGGCGTCAGCCGGTCGGGCCCACAGCTCGGGCCACGAGCTCGACCAGCGTCTCCACGAAGCGGGCGTCGGGCATCTCCTGCTCGCCGATCAGCCGGAAGATCAGAGGAGCGGCCACCAGAGTGGCTGCGGCCCGGACATCGGTGTCCGGGTCCACGTCACCGCGGGCCATCCCCCGCTCGAGGATGCGCCTCGTCTCACTCGTGATCCGCTCGGTGTACTCCGCGTACTGGCCCCGTGCCGCGCCTGTCTCGGCCGCCGCTCCGATCAGGCCCGCGATCAGCCGGTCCGACCCAGGCAGCCGATACGCCTCCAGGCGAGCGGTGAGGACGAAGCGGAGCTCGGCGCGGAAGTCGCCCAGATCAGGCACCGACAGGACGCCGAGACGGCTCTCGGCAGCGGCGATGATCAGCTCCTGCTTGGTGGGCCACCGCCGATACATGGCCGGTTTGCTCACCCCGGCGCGCGACGCGACGGCGTCCATCGTGACCGCCCCGATCCCCTGCTCGGTGACCAGGTCCACGACCGCGGTCAGGACGGCTCCTGTGACCCGCTCCTCGCGCGGGCGCCCCGGCCCTCGTACGGCCCCGTCCCGCTGCATACCCGCCATGCCCAGAGCCTACGGTCTCCGCAGGACCGGCCGGAACGAGGCGAACTCGTCGTCCGGAGCCCCCTACGAGGGATACTGCCCGCCGATGCCTTGGTGGTCGACCTGGTGCGAGATCGCACGGCGGGCCGACCGGCGGTGCATTCCTCGTCCAGGCAGGGAAAGAGACGGCGATTGCGAAATCGACGCGGCGGGGCAGGGTCTGTCCCCGGTCCTGTGTCGCCATCCATGCGCGGTCGAGGTCGCTGATCTCGTCGTCGACCCAGAGGAGCGACTTCGGCTCAACGCCGACGACCAGGACAGCCGTGGACTTGCAGGCCTCGGTCTCACCAATGTCCATAGCCCGGCGGACCATCGAAGCCAGCGTCATTTGAGCGTAGAACGTTCGCAAGACAGTCACCCCGACGCCCTTCGACTACCCCTCACCCCAAAAAGCGCAGGCCCCCCGGATCGCCCCACCTGTTGCACCCACGAAAACAGGTTGACCCGACCCACCCGGAAACGGCAGGACCCAGAAAAACCGCAGGTCAGATGGCCTTTACCGCAGGCGCCAAGATCGCCACGCACTCCACGTGATGCGTCATCGGAAACACGTGGCCTCGAGACGAACCAACAAAACCGCAGGTCAGCGCGAGTTTACCGGCTCGCCTATCAGTCATTGGACGCGTGGAGCGTCAGATGAGCGTCAGGGCGAAGCCTGTAGCAACGCGGGGGCTACGGCGAGGCGTGATCCCTGGTGGCGCATATGCAGGGGTCGGGGAGCTCGCGGCACTCGCACGGGAGCCGACGCGCATCGATGGTTGCACATCCAGCCATACCGTCCGCCTCGCCAGCGTGCCGTCGCAGTGAACCCGGAGTGCAACCCGACCGACCGTGGCCTACCGAGCCGACTCGCGTCAGCGCCGTCGATGGTCGGCCCGCAGCTCGAAGTCGTCGTCGCTGTTGCAGGCCGTGCCACCGGGCGCAACGATCTCGTCGATGGCATCGAGCACGTCGGCCTACAACGTGACGTCGGCGGCAGGCAGGAACGCCTCCAACTGCTCCATGGTCAGCAATCCGATGACAGCCGTTAGCCCAGCGGCCAGCGCGGCTCTTGGCCGATATTGCCGCCCTGCCCGTCGCATGGTCACTGGCTCGCCCGCATGGTCGACGGCAGTGCATGCAGCTGGGAGTTGCGGGGCTTGCCGCCATGGCATCCGTGGAGAATTCGATCACGGGGTGGCTCACGCGAGGTGACAAGGCGGGGCGCTATCGGCCGGCTGACCCGTGTTCCTGCGGCGACGGCCGAGTGGTCGGCGCGGTGGGGGCGGGGGTAGCCGACGAGGAGCGCTCAGGGCCCAGGTCTTCGTCCGTCGTCTCAGTTAGCCTGTTGTCATTTATCGAACTGCTGACGAGTAGGTCTCTGGCTCGGTGCAGAGCCTCGCGGAGCGGCGGGCAGATCAGGGCAACGCTTGCCAGACCTGCGGCCGCCAGGAGATCCGAAACGGCACCCCCGCCCGGGAAGAGGGCCGCCCCGGTGAGAAGCCCCACCGCCAACGCCATCCTGCCCGCCCCCGCAAGAAGGCGGTTCCTGAGCGGCTCGACGACGCTCACAGCGTCTGGCTCCGGCACTTCCGCCAGGATTGCGACATCGGCAATCAGCAGACCGTCGCGCTGTGTACGCGGACGGCAGCTGCGGCGTAGTGCGTCGGAAACGAGCCAAGACAAGTCACGAACCGCGATATCACGCTCCGCCCCCTCGCAGAACAGGTAACGCTGGTTGCCGTCGCCGAGTTTGGCGATCAGATGCTCCGTGCTCGCCCCCACTCGCTCTCGGGCGGCAGGCGGCATCGTACGAGCTGTGTACCGTGCCTGGGTGCGCAGGGAGTTGCAGAGCCGCCCGAACATCCATGAGCGTGATGGAGACGGCACCGAAACCGGCGATGACGGCGAACATCCAGAAAGGCGTGACTGCGGTCCGGGCGAGCGATGTCGCCCACCAGAAGGCCAGCACCACGACCAGCACGGGTACCGCCTGGAGGAACACGGAGACGCATCGCCCGATGGAGATGCGGTGCCACCGGTCAACGAGTTCCTCGCGGTCCGGTCGCGCTTCGGGCGGGATCTCTCTGCGCTCCAACTGGGCCAGCAGCACCTCGACGCGCTTTTCGCAGACGCTGCGCCGCATGCGTCGCACACCGGGCATCCGGTACACCACGCCACCGAGCACACGAGTGCGCGTCCGCCACAGCAAAGAGATCCATACGGCCTCGAAGAACGTCCACCAGCCCCAGAAGAACGAGAGGTTCACGAATTCTGTCCGCGTCATGATGAGCAGAGTGGCAGACGACTATGACACTGATGCGAAGTCATCTTCCGGCGGGTTGGCTCAGGAACTGATGGGGACCTGTTGAGCACGGCCCCATTGATGCCCACTCCCCTCGTTTCCAGTGCCCTGAACCAGACCGCCGGCCGCCTAGATTCTCACCACTCACCCGCAACCGTACGGCGTATTCCACGTCGCCTCGCAGCGATGCCGTATTTCTTGGGTGCAGCTGACCCGGCCCCGCATCACCAGCCATGATCTACGGGGAGGAGACCGTCGCGGCAAAAGGGAAGGGGGTCAGAACACCTGCCGAAACCAGCCGGGCGCAGTCAAGCTTTCGAGACCTTTGTCGTCGGAGCCTCGCCGCCGCACACACAACGGCAGCGGTTTGGCAGGCTTGATGACGCTGGCGGCTCGTGGGGCGATTCGTACCGCCGCTGCGAGACGGTATGGAACCGCACTCAGAATGGATAACGTGGCGGCGTCGCCGTGGTCACATACTTCCCTGTGACACCTGCCGTGGCGTTGACACTCTCGCGCCCGTCCCGGCCGGTCGTCGCGGAGGCTCCATCCTCGCGTCCGAATGGAAAGGCAGCTCGTGCACATCGCACCTCTCAGCCCACACGACCCCACCGAGCTGGGCGGCTACGAGCTGCTCGGTCGTATCGGGCAAGGCGGGATGGGGCAGGTGTACCTGGGAGAGTCCCCGGGCGGCGAGCCCGCCGCAGTCAAGGTGATCAAGCCGTCCGTCGTAGATTCCGAGACGCGGCAGCGCTTCGCCCAGGAAGTGGAGATCCTCAAGACCATCTGGGGCGCCCGGATCGCCGCGCTCCTGGACGCCGATCCGGAAGCGGACCGACCGTGGCTGGCCACCGAGTACATCGAGGGGCTCGACCTGAGCCGACACGTGGCGAGCCACGGACCGCTCCCCTCCTTGCTCACGGCGTCGCTCGGGGCAACTCTTGCCGAGGCACTCGCGACCGTGCACAAGCAGGGTCTGCTGCACCGCGACCTCAAGCCCGCGAACGTACTGCTCGGTCCCAATGGTCCGAAGATCATCGACTTCGGCCTCGCGGTCTTCGCCGAATCGAGCGTGTCCCTCACCGCACCCAACACCGTCGTCGGCACCCCGTCCTGCATGCCGCCGGAACAGGCCAACGGTGAGAAGCCGCTGACGCCGGCCGTCGACGTGTATGCCCTCGGCGCCGTGCTTCTGTTCGCCGCCTCCGGCCACCTCCCCTACCAGGCGGGCAACATCCATGTCCTGTTCCACCAGGTCACCGACCCGGCGAAAGCTCCCGACCTGTCGGGTGTACCGGACGAGCTCGTGCCCCTGCTGACGGCCATGCTGGCGCACCAGGCCCAGGACCGACCCGCACTCGACGACGTGGTGCAACAGAGCCGCGCCCTGATCGAGGCGCAGGGCTTCAAGGTCGCCCAGGCGCGACGTCGGCTGACGAGCCACACTGCCGCACCCACACAGCTGATGGACAGCCTGCTTCCTACGATCAAGGCACCGACCGTCCCCGTCTCCCCTTCCGCGCTCACCGCCGCAACGGCCTCTGCCGCACCCACGACGGCCGATCCTGGTACCGCGACGACTCGTGTGCTGCCGTCCACCGGCCCAGAGCAGACGCCCACACTCGTCAACCGTCCCGAGTCGCAGCCCGCGACCCCTGGCGCCACAGGTCAGGCCCAGACCCCTCCCACGGCGTCGGCCGCGGACACGGGCCGAGCGGCGCCGACCACCCGCCCGGAACCTGGCCCCACGACCAAGGGTCGCGCCGGGCGACCCCGCCACTCAGCCCAGGCCCGGATCACCGCCCAGCGGCTCCGCGAGGTCTATGCGGCATCCGCGGCCTTCTGACGGGCACGGACCCGCGATACTGGAGGACCTGCCCCATCCGCCACGAAACGCCACAGGAGGCCACGGGTGACCGTCGTCCAGTCCAGCTCCGAGCAGCACGGCGACGTTTCGGACAAGTTGGGACATGAGCAGTTCCCTGCGGGTGCTCAGGTTCTCGTACGTGACGAGGTGTGGCTGGTCAAGAGCTGCGTGCAGACCAAGGACGACGGGGCCCGCGTCGAGGTGGTCGGCGCGTCCGACTTCGTCCGCGACCAGGAAGCCGTCTTTTTCACTCGGCTGGACGCCATCGAGTTGATCGACCCCCGGGAGACCCGGCTGATCGCGGACGACTCCCCGAACTACCGCCGCTCCCGTCTCTTCCTGGAGGCCGTCCTGCGCCGTACGGCGCTGCCGCAGTCGGAACGTCGGCTCGCCCTCGCGGACTCGTTCCTCATGGATGCGCTCCCCTATCAGCGCCGACCCGCCGAACTCGCCCTCTCCGGCGCGAATCTCCGCCCCCGCCTCCTCATCGCGGACGTGGTGGGCCTGGGTAAGACCCTGGAGATCGGCCTCACGCTCGCCGAGCTGATCCGCCGTGGCCGCGGTGAGCGAATCCTTGTCGTCACCCCGCAGCACGTACTGGAGCAGTTCCAGCACGAGATGTGGACTAGGTTTTCGATTCCGCTGGTGCGGCTGGACTCGGTGGGCATCGAGCGGATCCAGCGAGAGATCCCGGCCGGGCGCAATCCGTTCACCTTCTTCAAGCGCGTGATCGTCTCCATCGACACCCTGAAGAACACCGACCAGTACCGGCACCACCTGGAGCAGATCCGCTGGGACGCGGTCGTCATCGACGAGTCGCACAACCTCATCAACCGAGGCTCGCTCCGCAATCAACTCGCCCAGACCCTGGCCCCGCGCACCGACGCCCTAATCCTCGCCTCCGCCACTCCGCACAACGGCGACGCCAGGTCGTTCGCCGAGCTCATCAGTCTGCTGGACCCGGCAGCGATCCGCGACCCGGAGAACTACCGGGCCGAGGACATCGAGCACCTCTTCATCCGGCGTACGAAGGTCAGCACCGAGGTCCGCGAGCAGATGAAGGGCCAGTGGGCCGACCGCGGCCCGTCCGAAGCGGTGCACTGCCCGGCCACCCCCGCCGAAGAGAAGATCTTCGAGGAGCTGGCCGCAGTCTGGCTGCCGTATGACGGCGGCAGCTCCGTGAGCTCGGTCCCGCTCTTCCCGTACACGCTCCTGAAGTCGTTCCTGTCCTCACACTCGGCGTTCAAGGCCACGGTCGCCGCACGGGTCAAGACGCTGGAGAAGAAGGACGACCCGCGGGGCACCGCGGCCGAGCTGTCCGCCCTTCACCGCCTCGCGGAACTGGCTGCGGACATGAGCGAGGCGGATTCCGCGAAGTTCGGCGCACTGGTGCGGCAGCTGAAGGCCATCGGTGTCGGCCCCTCCTCCGATACCCGCGTCGTCATCTTCTCCGAACGCGTCCAGACCCTGGAATGGCTCGGCACCGTCCTGCCCGCCGCCCTCGGCTTCCGGGGGCGTACAGCGCAGGGCTGCACCCAGGTAATGCACGGCGGCCTCTCCGACGAACAGCAGATGGACGTCGTGGAGAAGTTCGGGCTCGCCGGCGCTCCGGTACGCATCCTTCTGACCGGCGATGTGGCCTCGGAGGGCGTCAACCTGCACCGCCAGTGCCACCAGCTCGTCCACTACGACGTCCCCTGGTCGCTAATCCGCATCGAGCAGCGCAACGGCCGCATCGACCGCTACGGGCAGGCCCATCAGCCGCAGTTCCGGGCGCTGATCCTCACCAGCGAGGTCGAAGGCGCCAAGGACGACACGCTCGTCTCCGAGCGCCTGCTGGAGCGCGAGGACCAGGCATACCGCGCGCTCGGCACCGCCGAGGCCGTCAGCGGGCTCTACCGGGCGGAGGTCGAGGAGAAGTCACTGATTCAGGACCTGCTGCGCGGCAAGAGCGTGGACGAGTCCCTGGACGCCCGGCAGTCCGGAGCCGACGCGGATGCGACAGGGATGGACGACTTCCTCGCGGACTTCTTCGGCTCGGTCGGAGAGCATCCGGCGGAAGACGCCGACGATGCCACGACAGGCGTCTCGGAAGCGCCCGCGAGCGGCGCCGGCCCAAGCCGCGCCGTACTCCCCCGCCTCTTCGAGTCCACCGCCCACTTCCTGGACGAGGCGCTACGAGAGGTGTACCCCGACGCCCGCGAGCGGCTGGACCTCGACCGCGACGACCAGTCGGGGCTACTGTCCTTCCGCCCTCCCGCCGACCTGCTCCACCGGCTCAAGGCGCTTCCCGTGGACTACCTGCGTGAGCAGGGCCTGCGCGAACGCCTGCTCGTCACCTTCAACCGGCGGCTCGCCCAGCACTCGCTCCAGAGGGCCCGCGAGGCGGACTCCACGTCGAGCTGGCCGGAGATCTCGCTACTCACCGACCTTCACCCGGTGGTCGAGTGGCTGACCGACAAGGTCCTCGTCAGGCTCGGCCGCCAGGAGGCCCCGATGATCACCGCCGGTGTCACGGAGCCCACGTTCCTCGTGCAGGGCGTGTACTCGAACAGCCTCGGCCGACCCACCGTCGTGAAGTGGATGGGCGTGACCAGGCGTGGGGCCGTGGACGCGGACATGGTGTCCCTGCTGCGCCGCTCAGGAGTCGGCTCCACCATGGCGAACAAGCTCCGCTACCGCGACCCCGCCCCGCTGAGCGCCGCCATTCCGGACGTACTGACCGCGGCCGAATCCTTCATGGAGGAGCATCGCGACGCCTGGGACCTGCCGCTGCGCGAGTCGATCGCACAGCACAAGGAACGCCTCGGCGAGTGGGAGCAGCCCACGCTCTCCGGCGAGCACACCAGGAAGCGCCTGGTCGATCTCGCCGACGACCTGCTGACCACCGGACAGCGCCCGATGCTGCGGGTGCTCGCGGTCCTGCTCCCCGACCCCGACGCCCCGGCCGCGTCCCTGTCCGCCGCGCCCGCCGCCCTGTGAGAAGAGCCCTGTCATGACGTACGACTCCCTGGTCAACCGCGGCGACTATTTCTCCGCCCACTACCTCGCCGAGGTACTGCCCAAGGACCTCAAGTCGGGCCTGCTCCAGACGTGGAAGGAGCGGGAGGAGGCAGCCAAGCCACCGACGGACAGGGTCGCGTCGACCCCGGCACCGGCCGGCACCTCGGACGAGGAGACACCCACAGCCGAACTGGGCACGGTGCGGGAGCCGAAGGGTGTGGCACTCCCTGTCACCCCGCGTGCGGGGTTGCGGGCGCTGCGCCGGGACTACTTCAGGGCGCGGTCCTCCTTCGCGCTCCCGGAGGACACCGACGGCGCCACCGCCTCTCCCGACACCGAGGACGATTCGGCGACGTACGGCGCCCCGGCCTGGCGGGAGCGCGTACGGGACCTCAACGCCGACGTGCTCCGCGCCCTCGGCTACGACGCCAAGCCGCGAACCCTCACCGTGGAACGCGCCCGGCAGACCTACGAGATCCCGGTCGCCCACGCCGAGACGGGCCTCGTCGCGGTGGACTGCGGCTGGGCCGCCGAACCCGATGCCGCCCTGGACCCCGACGGCCCGGGCCGGCTCCTGAAACCGGTGCCCCTGGGCGGCACCGACGCCCTGGCCACCGGGTCGAAGCTGGCGTCGTTCCTGTTCGCCTGCGAGGACGCGCCGCGTTACGTCCTGCTGCTCGTCGGCGGCGTCATCGTCCTCGCCGACCGCGTGGTGTGGGGCGAGGGCCGCTATCTTGCGGTCTCCCTCGATACCGCACTGCAGCGCAATGACACCAGGGCGGGCGGCGAACTCGACACGGTCGCGGCGCTGTTCGGTGCGGACTCGCTGCGTACCCCGGAGGAGGGCGGCGAGAACCCCCTCGCCGAACTCGTCGGCAAGTCCACCAAGCACGCGGTGGGCGTCTCCAGCGAGCTCCGCGACGGCTTGCGGGTGAGCGTCGAACTGATCGCCAACGAGGTGCTGGAGCGCCTGTACGAGCAGGGGGTGCGCCCGCAGGACATCGGCGAACTCCCCGAACTCGGAAAGCAGCTGACGCGCGAATCGCTGCGCTACCTCTACCGCATCCTGTTCCTGCTGTACGCCGAGGCCCGCCCGGAGCTCGGCATCCTGCCGTCCGACTACCCCGAGTACCAGCTGGGCTACGGCCTCGGACGGCTGGGCGAGCTCGTGGCCGAGCGGGACCTCATCGACGAGAAGTCCCGCAAGGGCTTCTATCTGTACGAGTCCCTGGACCTGCTGTTCCGCAAGGTTCAGGACGGCTACCGGTCGCGCCGCACGCACGGGGAGGCGGCCGAGGCCGTCGACGCGAAGGCCAGCGAGGACCTCGGCCTGCGCTTCGAGCCTCTGCACTCCAAGCTCTTCGAACGCGAGTCGATCCGGCTGATCGGCTCGGACTCCATCCCCGATCCCCGCCACGACTCGGACGAAGCCCTCGCCCGGGGAGAGGACGTCCGCTACCTGGACACCCGGCTGCGCAATGCCACGCTGTACGAGGTCCTGCACAAGCTCATGCTCACCAAGGGCAAGAAGGGCGAACGCGGCGGCTTCATCTCGTACGCCCAGCTGGGCATCAACCAGTTGGGCGCGGTGTACGAGGGCCTGATGTCGTACAGCGGCTTCATCGCGGGCGAGGAGCTCTACGAGGTCGCCAAGGGCGGCGACCCGAAGGACGGCTCCTGGCTCGTCCCGAAGTCGAAGACGGACGAATACCGGGACGCGGTCTTCGTCAAACGGCAGGACAAGGACACGGGCGAGGAACTGCGGGTGCGCTACGCCCCGGGCTCGTTCGTCTACCGGCTCTCGGGCCGCGACCGGCAGACCTCGGCCTCGTACTACACCCCGGAATCCCTGACGAAGGTCACCGTCCAGCTGGCCCTCCAGCACCGCCTGGACCAGGACGGCACGACCACCGAGGCGCGAGAGCTGCTGGACTGGAAGATCTGCGAACCGGCCCTCGGCTCCGGCGCGTTCCTCAACGAGGCGATCAACCAGGTCGCGGCCGAGTACCTGCGCCGGCGGCAGCAGGAACGGGGCCAGTACATCGACACGGAGCAGTACGCGGTCGAGTTCCAGAAGGCCAAAGCGTACATCGCCCTGCACAACTCGTTCGGCGTCGACCTCAACGAGACGGCGGTCGAGCTGGCCGAGGTCTCGTTGTGGCTCAACACGATGCACCCGGGCATGGAGGCCCCGTGGTTCGGCCTGCACCTGCGCCGGGGCAACTCCCTGATCGGCGGCCGGCGCGAGGTGTACGCGGCGGAGCGTCTGAGGAAGGGCGGCTGGCTGGGCACGACGCCGGAGCGCCACCCGCTGGCGGACGCGCTGTCGGGCACGCCGCTGCCCGAGGGGGCGGTCCACCACTTCCTACTTCCGGCAAAGGAGTGGGGCGCGGTCGCCGCCGAGAAGGAGGCGAAGGCGCTGGCACCCGAGGCCGCGAAGGCGCTGGGCGCGTGGCGCAAGGCGATCACCAAGTCCCCGACCCCGAAGCAGACCGCCCGCCTTCAGGGCCTGGCGCGCCGGGCCGAGTACCTGTGGGACCTGGTGGTGCAGCGGTTGACGATCTCCGAGCGGGAGATCTCCCGGCGCGTGGATGTGTGGGGCGCGGAGGACGGGTGGCTGCGGTCGCCGAAGGACGCCGTGCCGCGAGAGAAGGTGCTGGCGGACCTGCTCGCGGTGGACACCCCGTACTGGCGGCTGAAGAAGGTCATGGATGCCTGGTGCGCGCTGTGGTTCTGGCCGGTGCAGGAGGTGGGGCTCCTCGATGGGGCGGACGGAAGGTACGCGCGGGCGGAGGACGCCGCCGAGGCGGGGGGCGGGGCCTCAGGTGCGACGAGTGTCGGCGGTACGGCCGGTGAGGTGATCCGTACGTACGAGGAGGTCGACCTCCTCGGCAACGTCACGGTGAAGGAGATCAAGCGCGGCGATATCGACAAGCGCCGCAAGGGTGCCCGCAAGGGTGAGCAGGCGTTCGCCGGGCAGCGCCGCGAAGTAATCCCGCTCGCGGACCTGAGCGACTGGCTGGACTTCGCGGAGGCACTGCTCGGCACGCACGATGTGCCGGCAGAGTCGCTGGTCGCGTCGTTCGACTCGCTGGACGCGCTGGAGCGGTACGAGGACGATCTGCCCGACTGGATGGGCATGGACCGGTCGTACTGGCTGGAAGGGCGGTTCCCCTGGGTGGGTGTCGCGAGTGATGTCGCGGAGCGGCAGGGGTTCTTCCACTGGGAGTTGGAGTTCGCTCAGGTGTTTGGGGGGCGGGGTGGATTCGATCTTCAGGTGGGGAATCCGCCTTGGGTGAGGCCGCGGTGGCAGGAAGACTTGGTTCTGGCTGAGCTGGAGCCGTGGTTTGTACTGGAGGAACGGCCAAGCGCAGCGGAATGGCGCCTGCGCAGGCAGGAGGTACTGGAGACCGCTGATGGAAGCCCTGCCTATCTCCTAAACGAGTTGGCAGCGCACGAAGGAACCGTCGCCGTGCTGGGCAGCCCCGGCGCATATCAGCTACTCGTAGGAACCCAAGGAGATCTCTATCGCGCCTTCATGGCGCAAGTCTGGCGGCATATGGCTCATGACGGGAGCGCAGGGCTCATCCACCCGGACACGCACTTCGGTGGAGCTCGCGAAGGCGCGCTCCGGGCAGCCGCATACCGCCATCTACGGGTGCATGGACATTTCGTCAACTCGGCCAACTGGGCGTTTGATGACCTCGGACGGACTCAGGAATTCGGAACGCATATCTACAGCGTTCCACGCGAGCCAGATTTCCTGCACGTCAGCGAGCTACGCGCCGCCGAAGTCCTGCCCGAATCTCTGGTTCATGGCGGCCAGGGCGAAGCGCCTGGCATCAGATACGGCGACATCTGGGACGTGCGGCCGCATCTAGAACGCGTAGTGCATGTCGACACCGCGCTACTCACCATCTGGCAGACCTTGACGGGCTCATCGGGACCGGCAACAGATGCACCCCTGCTCTATCCCCTCCTGCGTGGCGAGCAGACGGCTATCGAGGCGCTTGCCGCTCACGACACTACTCTCGCCAGCTATCAGCCGATGATCACAAGCGGATACCACGAAGCCGGGGCCAAGAAAGACGGTCTGATCCGATGGGGTAACCAAGCTGTTCCCGAGCAAGAGGATGTCATCCTGCAAGGGCCTCACATCTCAGTCGCCCATCCTTTCACAAAGCAGCCAAGGACTCCCTGCCACAATCACAGAGACTGGGAACCTGTGTCGCCTACGGCATTGCCGGAGGCGTACGTACCAGTGACCAACTACGTGCGAGCCACAGATCGGACATCTTACACTTCCGCTCAAAACTCCTGGAACGGAGCACCCTTTACTTCCTATTTCCGGCTGGCGTGGCGAACCATGATTCCCTTCAACACCTATCGCAGCCTATTGGCAGCCCTCTTCCCACCTGGCCCTGCCCACGTCCACACGGTGCATTCCATGGCCTTGGAGAGCAATCGTCTGACTGCTCTCAACGCAGGGTTCTGGGCAGCGTTGCCTCTCGACTACCTCCTGCGCATCACGAGCCGTTCGCACCTACAGGTCAGCGAAGCGAATCAGATGCCCGCACCTGAGCCCGGGCACCCCCTGGCCTCCGCTCTCCTCCTCCGTACACTCCGTCTGAACGCCCTGACTTCCCACTACGCCCCACTCTGGGCAGAGTTGTTCAACCGCCAGTGGTCGGGCTACGAAGGCTGGGCCAACCCGGACTGGCCCCATCTCAAACCCCTAGCCACCGGCCTCAAGCCAACCTGGGAGTACACCACCCCGCTCCGGACGGAGCATGAGCGCCGGGCGGCGCTGGTTGAGCTGGACGCCCTAGTCGCCGTCTGGCTAGGCATCACCGCCGACCAGCTCGCCACGATCTTCAAGTCCCGCTACCCGCAGCTGTACGACTACGAGGCGGCAAGCTACTTCGATTCCAAAGGCCGCAAGATCGCCAGCGACTTCAACACGTTCGGCTACGGCCAGACCAAGCAGGACTATCTCGACCTGCTCGCCCACCTGGAAGACCCGGCCGCCAACCCGCCCCCCGTCGGCTACACGGCACCCTTCTACAAGGCCGACCGCGTAGCCGAGATGCGGGCCGCGCACGCGCACTTCCAGGCGCGGCTGGATGCGGAGATCGCTGCAGGCCGCTGGTCCCTCCGAGCCGCGAAGCGGTTGAAGCATGAGCCACCGGAATAGTGATCGCTTGGCGTAGCGCCTAGGGAGGGGTCTGTCCGCGACACTTGAGTGCCGTGGACAGACCCCCTTGTTGGTCTAGGCACGTCCTACTGGTGCGCAGAGCTGACAAATGAGGTCCAGGCGGTAGGGCTGATTGTCAGGCTGGGGCGGGCCGTGTCCTTCGAGTCACGCACGTGCACACCATGCGGACAGGCCGCCGTCTCGAAGCACTCACCGCCCTCCTCACCACTGAAGCTTGACTTGCCCCACTCCAGGGCCACTTCAACGCATTGACCGCCGTCACCTGCGCTGTAGCTGCTCTTGAACCAGACGAGCGCACCAATCGCGCGCCTCGACCGCTCCTCGTTCATCTCTCTCCCAGCAGTTCCTCGACCAAGGCCAGCGACTCCTGCGGAGTCTTCGCCTGCGCACGGACTGTTCCGTACGTGGCCTCCAACTCCCGAACCCTGTTCCGTTCAGTGTGCAGGCGGCTGTCGCTTTGTACCTCCGTGTAGGCGATCCTCCGCCCCTCCTTCGTTTCCATCAAGGTGAAGGGGCCTCCCAGCCCGGCGTGGTCGCCTAGACACAGCGGCATGACCTGAATGTCAACGTTCCGCTCCTGCCCCATGAGGATGATCTGCTCCAGTTGACCTCGCCAGACCCGGTCGCCGCCAATGCGTCGACGGAGGACGGCCTCCTCGATGACAAAGCTCAGGTGGGGACGCGGTCGCCGAGCAAATATCGCCTGCCTGGCCATGCGGGCCGTGATCCGCTCATCGATCAGCTCTTGCTCCAACAGCGGCCTCCACAAGCGGAAGACTGCCCTGGCGTAATCTTCCGTCTGCAACAGCCCGTTGACCACATGCGTGTCGTAGACGTGCAGCTCGACCGCCTCCCCCTCCAGCCTCGCCGCATCCCTGAAGAAGGCCGGGAACTGCGTCCGCGCAACCTCCTCCTTCATCTCCTTCAGGACACCGCCCGCATCCAGCAGCTCGTCCGCCTGGTCGATGGCCTCCGGAGGCGGCACCCGGCGACCCTGTTCGTACGCGGCGATCGTCGAGACCGAGTAGCCCAACCGGTCTCCGAACTCGCGCCGCTCCAGACCCGCGCGCAGCCGGAAGCATTTGAGCTGGCGGCCGAAGACCCGCAGGATCGCTGATCCCGCCCCCGAGTCCGGCTCTGCCCTGGGATCCTCGTCAGCCGACCGCGTCAGTTCGCTCATGCCCGGCATCACCTCCACCCGCCAACGCCGCTCGGCGTCGACCGTCACGCTCCGTACCGCCTACAAGCGCAGACCGGTCGCGTACAGCCACCGGCCGTAAGCGCACCGTCTCTTTCAACCGTAGATCGGCGGCGGAAGCGTGTACCCCATGCACAGCGAAACTTCGCCCGCACCAGCGCCAGTTGGAACCCACGAGTTCTCGATGCGCTTCACCTCCTCATCACGTGGGGCCCGCCTCGCCCGGCGGCTGGTCTCCCACCGGCTGGACACCTGGGGCCACCCCTACGCGTCCGCCGCGAACGAGACCTTGACGCTGATCGCCGCCGAGCTCACCGGCAACGCCGTGCGCCACGGCCATGTCGCCGGCCGGGACTTCCACCTCCGTTTGACCGAGAGCGCCGACATCCTCCGCGTCGAGGTCACCGACACCCGCACCGAGCGCGTACCCCTGCTGTCCCGCGACGTGCCGCCCGGTGACGCGGAGTCGGGGCGTGGGCTGCTCGTCGTGGCCGGGCTCGCGAGCCGTTGGGCGGTCTTGCCGCGCACCGACGCGCCCGGCAAGACCGTATGGGCCGAGCTGTGCGTTTCCCGCCATTGACCAGCCGGTTTCGGATACTCACGGGGGCTTCGCACCACGCTCCCGATAGCCTTGCCGGTCCGTGTGTCCGCCGCACGGGGAGCCAAGGGGGACATCGAACGTGAGCACCATCCACGCGGGGCCGGCGGGCTACCGCGTCTCCATCGTTGACGAGGACCCACTGCGCGCCCGGCGCGAAGCGCGCGAGTTGCTCGCCGCGATCGTCGACATCGATCCGCATGCCTCCGTCGATGTCCCCTGGCCGCAGGCCCCGGCCACCGACGGCAGCCTCAAGGGCGGACCCGTCACCGACCTGATCGGGCTGGTGTTCGGCGGCGGTTCCATGGTCGCCGCAGCCGTTCAGATCTGGCTGGCCCGCGTGCCGCAGCGGACCATCGTCGTCACCCGGCCCGACGGGGCGACGTTGCGTATCTCCGGCAAGGAGGCACGGGCCGACGACGAGCGGATCGAGCGGTTTCTCTCCGAAAGCTCGCAGGACCGCCAGGGGGACGGACCGGCTCCGGAGTGAGTGACAACGACCGGTACGCCATGCTCATCGGCGTATCCACGTACGACAGCGACGGCTACCACGATCTGCCGCCTGTCAAGGCCGACCTGCACTACATGCGGGCGGTGCTGGAGAGCACCGAAATCGGTATGTACAACGACTGCGCGATGGTTGCCGAGCCGACCCGCGCCGAGATGCTGCACGCGATCGAGACGTTCCTGGAGGAACGGCAGCCCATCGAGACCGCGCTGCTCTACTTCAGTGGCCACGGGGAGTTCTGCGAGGCGGACGGCCAGTTGTACTTCCTCACCCGCGACGCCGATCCGGACGACCTGCCGGGAACTGCGGTGCCCGCCGAGTTCCTGGAGCGGATGCTCCAATCCTGCCGGGCGTCCTCGAAGGTGGTGCTGCTGGACTGCTGCTCCAGCGGCTCGGTCGTACAGGGGTGGACCTCCAAGGGTGCGGCCGACTCGGATGCCCGGCCCGCGCCCAGCACTCTGTTGCATCCGACCGGCGTGTACTTCATCACCGCATCCGACGCCCTCCAGGCCGCTTCGGCGATGGCCCCGGCCGGGTCCTCGCTCGGCACCTCCCGGTTCACCGGTGAGATCGTGGAGGGTCTGCGCTCGGGGCGCATCAAGGACAGCGGCTGGATCACGCCGGACGACCTCTTCGAGTACCTGACCGCGCAGATGGTGCGTGCCGGCGTGCCGCAGGAACAGCGGCCGACCAAGTCCACGATCCGGGCGACGAATACGCTTCCCCTCGCACGCTCCGTGGCACGGTCGGTGAACCTTCCCGCCCTGCCCGGCGGCGGTAGCGCCCGAGCCGACCAGAACTCCTCCCCCGCGCTGCTCAAGGCACGGGAACTGGCCGGGCTCGACGCCCGGGACGGCGTCGACCGGCAACGGCTGCTGCGTTACTACGTGCACTGCCTGAGCGCGCAGGCCGCGTCGGGCATGCTTCCCGACCGGGACAGCGGGCGAGGATCCGCGTACTTCCTGCTGGGGCAGGGCTCCGAGACGATCCAGTCCGGGCTCGGCCCCTCCCTTCCCGCTCCTTCCCAACTACCGAGGCCGAAGAGCACAGGAGCGAGGTCGGCCGATGGTGCCGGGCTCCAGGAGTACTGGTACGGGTATCCGGCGATCACCCTCCCCGAGCGCGGTGGGGACGGCCGACGCCGGGCTGCGGTGCAGATCGCGCCGTTGCTGATCCAGTCGATGGAGCTCGCCCCCGACGAGGACGGCCGTGACAAGCTCCGCCCGAACGGGGTCCCCTCGCTTCACACCAAGCTGATCACGGACCTGCTGGACGACGACGAAGCCGCCGAGCTCCTCGCCCGCTGGCAGCCGACGTGGCAGGAGGGCAACGGCACGCAGATGGTGCGGGCCGTGCGGGAACTCCTGACGGAACTCAGCATTCCGGAACTGGAGCCGCTTGACCTGTCGGCGCTCAGCGAGCGGTCCGTGATGGACTCGCTGCGGCCCGGCGCCCACAACGCTGCGGTTCTCCTCGCGCCCTCGGGTGTGGAACGGATCGCGACCGAGGCCCTCATGGACAACCTGCTCCAGATGTCGACCCGTACTGCGCAGAATTCCGGCACCTCGCTGGACGCGCTCCTGACGGGCGGTAATGGAGCAGACATGAGCCGCGAAGCTCCCTGCATCGTCGCCCCGGGGCCGTGCAACGAGAGCCAGGAGTTGGTGATCCGGTCGGCGATGACACGCCCTCTGACCGTCGCGACCGGGCCGCCTGGTACCGGCAAGAGCGAGGTCGTGACGGCCGTGGTCGCGACCGCCGTCGCCGCCGGTCAGACCGTGCTGGTCGCGTCCACGAACAACGACGCCGTGGACGTGGTGGCCGAGCGCTGTGACGCGATCTCGCCCGGGCTGCTCATGCGGACGGGTAACGCGGCGGCGTTGGAGCGCGAGGCCGCGAAACTGGAAGGGCTGCTCAGCCTGCCCATCGAGACCCCCGGGCGCGGGGCGGCGACCGTGGCCGGTGACTTGCGCAACCGGCATGCGCGATCGGCCACCCATCGGGCAGAAGCGGCGCGGCTGGTGGGCGAGGAGACGCACCTGGTGGAGCTGCTGCGGCAGCGTGCCCGGCAGGCCGACGATCTTCAGCTGGCTGTCGAACTGGTGGAAGGGGTCTGGTCCGGCAGTGAGACCGACGCGCTCTCCCGTTGGGAGGAGCAGGCCCGGAGGGCCGCCGCCGCCCGATGGTTCGCCTTCGGGCGATGGCGCCGAGGGCGGGCTCTCTCGGCGTTGGTCGCCGCGTCCGGTACGGCTCCGGCCGACCCGTGGCCGCCTTGGGCCTCGGCTCGGCCGGTGCCGCCCGAGCTCCTGCTCGCCCTTGCAGAGGCCGTGGCGGTGGAGCGTGCAGTGCGAGAACTCGTGCCGCGGGTCCTCGGCCAGGACGAGGAGGGGCTGAAGCGGGCCCGGCTGGAGACGGCCGCCGGACTGTCGGAAGTGTCGGGTGAACTGGCCCGGGCGGTGGCGGCGGAGGCCATGACCCGAGGACGCTCGCTCATGGGCCAGCGGCTCCAGGCGCTGCGCCGACGGTCGGGCTTCCAGAAGAGCCAGCGCAACCTGATGGCGCACCTCAAGGCGTGGGCCATCAGCACGCATTCGGTGCGCCAGCTGGAACTCGCTCCGAAGCTTTTCGACTTGGTAGTGATCGACGAGGCGAGCCAGTGCTCGATCCCGGCGGTCCTTCCCCTGCTGTTCCGGGCCGAGCGGGCACTGATCATCGGTGATCCCATGCAGCTCGGACACATCCCCGGCATCACGGCACAGCAGGAACGGCAGGCGCGGGAACGGGCCGGTCTCAGCGCGGCACAGCTGGAGGACCACCGGCTCGCCTACCACGTGTACGCGTCGTACCACGCGGCTGCGCAGCACGGCGAGTCGGCGCTGCTGCTCGACGAGCACTACCGCTGCCATCCGGCGATCGCGGACATCGTCAACGGATACTGCTACGCAGGGCAGTTGCAGGTTCTCACCGACGTCCGCAGGCAGGTTCCGGCTTCTGATCCGTTCGGCAAGGCCGATCCGGCGCCGGTGCTTGGCTGGGTGGACGTGCCGCACGGCGAGTCGGCGCGGGGTGGCAGCGGTCAGTCATGGCGCAACGCGGCGGAGGCGGGGCGGGTGCGGGAGACGGTGGACGAGCTGCTGCTACGGCTACCGAAGGACGCGACGGTCGGTGTGGTCACACCGTTCCGGGCCCAGAAGGAGGCGCTCGCCCGCGTCTGGGCGGACGGCGAGCGGGTCAGGGTGGGCACCGTGCACGCCTTCCAGGGCGGGCAGCGCGACGTCATGGTCCTGAGCCCGGTGGCGACCAGCAATACCCCACCTCGTACGACGCATTGGGTGGCGAGCCAGGCCAACCTGTGGAACGTGGCCGTCACCCGGGCGAAGTCCCAGCTGATCACCGTCGGCAGTCACGCGTTCTGGCAGGAACAGGCGGGGTTGCCCGCGTTGCTCGCGGAGCGGTCGGCGGTGCTGCGCACGGACGCGTACGCCGACCAGGACAGCGCTGTCAGGCCGGAAACGGTCTCCGGCGTCCGCGAAGAGCTCGCCGACCGGCTCCAGGAGTACCTGGGGGTACGCGGGATCACCGATCTTGAGCGCGCCGCGCTCGTCGGCGGACACACGGTGGATCTGCTGTTCACGGCGGACGGCACGAACACCGCGGTGCTGATCGATCCCGGTCCCCGCAACGACCAGGATCCAGCCCGGCACCTGCGGCTGACGCACGCGCGCGGCGACCTGCTCACCGGCCTGCCGTCCGGCGGCGCCGGGGCGAAGACCGGGCCGGTGACCCGGACGATCCGGGTCCCGGCGTGGCGGATCCTGGCCGGCGAGTCAGTGCTGGAGCCGCTGTTCACCTGACGCATCGGGCAGGCGAACAGCGGCAGAGGTGCGCGGTCACGCCCGCAAGGTCCGCACGACGTAGGTCATGTGCTGGATGTTGCCGACACGGAGCCAGACGGAGGCATTGCCGGTGCCCGCCGGACCGTGCCCGCGCGCGCAGTCCCGCAGCCAGCTCTCCCCCGCACCGGCCACCGTGCCCCGGAAGTCCGGCAGTTCAAGCAGCTACCGGGCCGCGTCCCGGTTGACGGCGGTCCGATCCTCGCCCCGTGCCAGTACTTTGGCAAGGACGAACGACTCGGCGGTGGTGTAACGAAGCACGCCCCAGGCGGGGCCGCCCCCGCCCGCCGACGGTTCGCGTGCGATAGCCCGGGCGGGCTGGATACCGTAGTCGCCGAAGCTGAGCCACGGGATGTAGCCGCGAGCGGCGGCGGTCAGCTCACGCCAGGCGCGCCAGTCCGTGCGAGGTTCGGCGCGCAGTCCCTCCTCCAGCATCTGCGCGGTCACGGACGGGAACCCACCGCCCAGAAAGGCGGCGGTCCGCCAGGGTGTCAGGGGCATCAGAGCGTCGAGCGCGCGCAGTGCCTCCTTTCCGGCAGCGGGACGATCGCCCAGCACCGCACCCAGGTCGAGGAGCAGATCCGCCTCGTCGGCGGGATCCAGGCGGTCGAGCAGCGCGCGAACAGCATGGGCGGCGTGGTCGTCCCACTCCCCCGGGAGTGCGACACGTATACCGACGCCACTCCCACAGCGCCGCGCTACCTCCAGCGCGGCGGCCTGCTGGAACTCGGGGCGGCCGGGCCCGGTGATCGGACGCAGTGCGCTCAACTCACAGAGGTCGGCCAGCACCGACATGAAGGCCCTCAGTTGGAGCTCTCCGGCGAACGGGGTGTCGATCCAGGCCGGATGATGATGCTGCACCCGGCTCACAGCATGCGCCTCCCGCCGCGTGTGTGCGACGAGTACGTCGAGGGCCGCCCCATGACGTGGCGGAAGATTCCAGAGCGGCACCACCGCTCCCTGAACGGCCGGACTCAACTGCTGGTATGCCGCGGTTGCGTGCGGCGACGCCGGCAGGACGGGAACGTACAGCGGTCCGGACATGACGGCTCCCCCTTGGCTCTGCCCGTGCCCTATTTCCCTCTTCTCTTCAGGGTCTGCCCCCTCGCCATTTCACGGAATGACGCCTTTTCGGCCCGGGTGGCTGGAACGCGCAAGAACCTGGTAGCTCTGTGATCAGGGAGGTACTGTTCGTGGTGCTCGGCAGCCGAACCTTTCGCGTCACACACGCGTATGACGGTGCATCCGCCGTGGCTGACTCCTGTCGAACCGGCCGAGCTGTGCCCGGCTGCTCCCTGATTGGGCACGAGGCGCGTGAACCACCGCATACTCGGACTGACGGTCCGGAACTTCCGCACCCTGACGGACGTGAAACTGCCCCTGGGTCCGCTGACAGTGATGGTGGGGCCCAACGCTGCAGGCAAGTCGAACGTCCTGCATGCCTTGAAGTTCTTGGGAGACATCGGTCGACAGGGGATCGAGGCCGCGGTCGATGATCGAGGTGGTTTCGACGTCCTGGCCTTCCGCGGAGGCCGTAAGCCGGTATCGCGTATCTCGGTCAGCCTTGAGGGCATCTGGTCGGACTTCGCGTCATCGAAGAGCCCTGACCGCTATGCGCTGAGCGTCTCTCGGCGCCGGCTGCCGGACGCCTCCCGCCAGCGGTTCACGATGTACCGGCGAGAGCTGTTCACACAGCACTCGGTGGAAAGCGCTGTGACCGCCGTCGAGCTGTCCGGCGACCGCATGACAGTCGCCGGTCCGCTGGAGAGCGAGACCGATGCGCCTCACCCCGCTGTCGGGCGCATGGCGTCGGCGCTTCATAAGGCAGCGCCGCTTCCCTCGGACAGCCCCCCGGCCACGAGCATGAACGAGGTAGCACGGCACCTCAAGCAGATCCGGGTCTTCGACCCGAATGTGCGCGCCGCGCGGGAGCCCTCTGCGATCACTGATGAAGGGCGCCATCTGAAGGACGACGCCTCCAACCTGGCTGATTTCCTCAAGACCTTGCGTGACCTCAAGGACAAGGAAAAGGACGGTCGCAGGGTCATCTGGGAGGCATTGCTGGACGACGTCAGGACGGTTGTTCCCCAGATCCACGACATTCATTTGGTGGACGTCCCGGGGATGGCTGGCTACCTCTCGGTAGAGCTGGAAGAGGAGAGCCTGCGAGGACGCACCCGCCTACAGGACGCCTCCTTCGGCACCGTGCGTCTTATTTGCCTCCTGGCTATCTTCCACGATCCGAACCCTCCTCTGTTGACCTGCATCGAGGAGATTGACCACGGGATCCACCCGCACGCTCTGGAACTCCTCGCCGGGAGGTTGCGCGAGGCAAGCCGACGGGGACAGTTCCTGGTCACCACCCACTCACCCGCCTTCGTCGATGAGCTAGAACCGGACGAGTTCGTCGTCTGTGAACGCGGCCGGGACGGCGCATCAGTCATTCCCGCCCTCACTACGGATGAGGTGCGTGAACGCATCGAAGCATCCGAAGGTATGCCCATCGGCGAACTGTGGTTCGCCAACACCCTGGGGGGCGGCCTGTGAGCTCCAAAGCAAGGCCGAGCAAGGGAAAGGGCAATCGTCCGGTCATAGTTGTAGCGGGTGAGAGCGATTACGACAGGCAGGTACTCCGCCACCTCATCCAATCTGTGCACCCCAAAACGAGAATTGCGAATATTAGGAAGAAGGTCGTACTCACCGAAGCCGACAAACACTTGAGACCGCGCGTGGATGAGATTCGCCGACTGGCAGATACGGCTGCTGTCGGTTCGGAGCTGACCGGAATCGTGGTCCACGTCGATCTGGACGCCGTGGACGACGCGCGATATACCAAAGTCCGGGAACGCATCGCTTCCGAGCTCAGCAACACGTTCCCCTGCCCCTCCGCTCTCGCCTTGGCTGCCTTTGAGACCGAGGCATGGCTCATGCAGTTCCCCCGAGCGTTCTCGAAATTCGACTCCGGATGGACCCTGCACAACAAATACCGAGGTTGCGATCTCACCAAAGTGGATGACCCCAAGCGAAGACTCACGGAGCACGGGTGGAAGACTTCATATCTGGTGTCACACGCACCGAAGATCATGGAGAACGCCTTCGAGGAGGACGGCACACTCATGAAGCCGGACGGAAAGAACCGCTCGTTCCAGGAATTCATGGACGAACTGTCCGCCTGGTAGCCGAGGCCCGGACTCCACCTGCTGCGGCGATGTCGCATCACAGCGCATATACGGTGGTCCTGATCACCAGGGCAAAGGCAAGACAAAGGGGACCGTCGTGAAGCCCACCATGGCCGCCGCCCAGTTGCGCGGCAGTCTGACGCAGTACCTCACGACGACGTACGCCCTCGCCGACGAGGACACCCGGCGGGCGCTGGAACGCTTCCTCGACCACCCCGAGACAGGCATCTTCCGGGGCCCCTACCTCCGGATCAGAACCCCGTTCCACCGCGCCGACGACGGCTGGCAGCGGGACCTGGAGTGGACGGGCGGCTTCCCCGGCTTCACCCCCCACCGGCACCAGGCCAAGGCATGGAGTCGGCTGTCCACCCTGCGTGGTCCCGCACAGCCGACGCTGGTGACGACTGGAACAGGCTCCGGCAAGACCGAGTCCTTCCTCATCCCCATTCTCGACCACTGCCGACGGCAGCAGGCCCAGGGCAACCGCGGCATCAAGGCCGTTCTGCTCTACCCGATGAACGCACTCGCCACCGACCAGGCGGGGCGCATCGCCGAGTACCTGAGCCGGCCCGAACTGGCGCAGGTGACCGCCGGCCTCTACATCGGCGACCGGCCGGACACCGACTTCCGCCGGGTCATGACGCGACGTGAGGAAATGCGCCTCACGCCGCCCGACGTGCTGATCACTAACTACAAGATGCTCGACCTGCTCCTCCAGCGCGGCGAGGACCGCCCGTTGTGGGAGAACGCCGACCTCACCTACGTCGTACTCGACGAGTTCCACACCTACGACGGTGCCCAGGGCACAGACGTGGCGATGCTGCTGCGCCGTCTGGCCGCCTCGACCGGGGCTTCGCGACCGGGGCGACCGCTCGGTTCGATCTGCCCGGTGGCGACGTCGGCGACCCTCGGAGAAGGCACGGCGGACAAGGAATCCGGCGGCATTCTTGATGTCGCCTCACGAGTCTTTGCGATGCAATTCTCCGCCGACGCCGTCATCGGTGAGGAGCGGATGTCCGCGGAGGAGTTCACGGGCGCCGTCGACTACGAGCTGCCGGAGCCTCCCACGCCCCAGGAGGTCATCACCTTCTCCGGCGGTCCCGGTGTGGAAGCCCAGCCCGATCTGCTGGACCTGGACCGCCTGGCCGCCAGGATGCTGGGCCGATCCGGCCTAGACCCTTTCCGTCTCGGGCGCCTGCTCAAGCGGCACGATTTCACTCTGGGTGTGCTGTCCCTCCTAGGCGGAGAACCTCTGGATGAGTGGGGTCTGCGGGACCGGCTGGCCCGGTTCGGATACGCCTGGGGCCGTACCGCGCGGGAGAACCCGCAACTCGTGCTACAGGCCCTCTCCCGGTTCGTCGCCCTGCTGTCGGCGGCACGCGACCCGGACTCCGACGAGCGCAGACCCCTCCCCCTCCTGCACATCGAAGCGCACCTGTGGGTCAGGCCCGTGACCCGCGTCCTACGCGGCGTGGGCCCTTCTCCTGAGTTCCGTTGGTACGAGGACGATCGCACCGCCGCGCGCCGGGCTGCCCTAAACACCGCTCCGCTCGCCGACGAGGAGCCTGACGGGGTCTCCGGCGGCCGGTCATCGGCGCGCCGACCGCAGCCTCTTCCCGGCACGGACACAGCTGTCCGCCCGGCCGAGGTGCACCTGCCGGCGGTCTACTGCCGCAACTGCGGGCGCTCCGGATGGGCGTCCCTGTCCCCCGAGGCCGACCCCCAGCGGCTCGTCATGGCGCAGGACCGGATCTGGCGGGCAGCCGTGGGCCGGGACAAGCGGCGCATCCGCTACTTCATCTCGGCCACGCGGCGGGAGCGGCAGCAGGTGCTCGACGCCTTGACCGGCGCCCGCCCCTCGGACGGTGGCGTCGACCCCCTGTCGGTGGTGGTACTGGACGGCGGGCAGGGAACGTACCGGCTGCCGGCCGCCGCGGACTCCGACGAGCTGATCGATGCCTGGTTTACGCTGGCGCTGCTCGACAAGAAAACCGCCGACCGGGCTGCTAAGGACGACCGCTGCCCCGCCTGCCACACCGACAACAGCATCCGCTTCCTCGGTACGGCACAGGCGGCGCTGGCGTCGGCGACGGTCACGCAGCTGTTCACCGGCGGTGACATCGCGCTCGTTCCCGAAGAACGCAAGACGCTGCTCTTCAACGACTCCACCCAAGACGCGGCACACCGGGCCGGCTATGTCGCCAATGCCTCGTACAAGTTCTCCCTGCGATCCCTTCTCGCCCACAATCTGGACGAGTCGGGGGCGCCGACAGCGCTCAACGACCTCATCGGCCATGTGCTGGAGTCCGTGGACGACCCGGAGGCGCTGGCCGCCGTCGTGCCGCCCGATCTGCACGACGAACCAGGGGTCGACCGGCTCCTGTCGGGACGCGGCACCGGCGATGCCCGCACATGGAAACTGATCGGCGAGCGCCTCGCTTTCGCCACCGTGATGGAGTTCGGGTTGCGCAGCAGAATGGGGCGCACCCTGGAGCTGACACGGACCGCCGCGGCCGAGGTCGTCGTGGACCAGCCGAGCCGGGTCACGGACGTCGCCCGGGACATCCACCTGTCCCTGCCAGGGCAGCTCCTGGTCACAGGAGGGCTCCCCACACCTGAACGGTACCTCGCCTACGTTCGCGGGCTCCTGGAGCGACTCAGGCTGCGTGGTGCGGTGCACCACCGCTGGCTCCACACCTGGATGAAGGAAGCGGGTACGAACCGGTATCTGATCTCCGGCCGCAGGCCCGATGGCATGCCCGCCTTCCCCAACGGTGTGGCTCCGCCACGTTTCCTGTTGGACGGTCAGAAGGATCGGTCCGAGTTCGACGCCGTCACCGGGCGGCTCGGCTGGTACCAGGACTGGACGCGCCGGTGCCTGGGGCTGGATACGGCCGGGGCGACCGAGTGTCTACGCAGGCTGCTTCCCGCCCTCGCCGACGAAAGAGTCCTCGCGGCACGGACAACGAGTGACCGGCAGACCCGGATCTACGGTCTGCAACCCGGGCACATCCAAGCGCAGTTGCTCGACGACTCCGTCGTCAACAAGGCGTTCGTCGGCTGCGAGGACTGCGGTTGGCAGCAGGTCATGGCGCCCGAACGCCGCACGCGCTGGTACGGACACCCCTGTCCGCGCTATAGGTGCAAGGGGATGCTGAAGGCCCCGCAACCCGGCATGCCGGGGAGCGGATCCAGCGTCTCCGGGTTCGGTTCGGCCGTGCGCGAGCGTGACTACACCGGCGACTATTACCGTCGGCTCTACCTGACCGGTGGCACGTTCCGGGTGGTCACGGCTGAGCACACCGGCATGCTCAGCAGGCCGGAGCGGGAACGCGTCGAGCGCGGGTTCAAGGCCGGCACCCACTACACCGACCCCAACGTGCTGTCGTGCACGCCGACGCTCGAACTCGGCATCGACATCGGCGATCTGTCGGCTGTCCTGCTGGGCTCCCTGCCCGCCGGACCAGCCAACTACGTGCAGCGGGCCGGCCGGGCCGGCCGACGGACCGGTAACGCGCTCGTGGTCGCCTTCGGCGGGCGCAAGGCCCGCGATCTCTACTACCTGGACGAGCCGCGCGAGATGATCGCCGGGACGATCCTGCCCCCGGGCTGCTACCTGTCCGCCGTCGAGATCCTGCGCCGGCAGTACACCGCTCGGCTGCTGGACCTCGCGGCCCGTGGCGCGCTGTTCACCTCCGACGGCGAGCGGCTCGCTCCCGTGCCCCGGTTGTCCTCGGCCCTGTTCGGCACCACAGGCTGGTGCCAGGACCTGGCGGACGCGGCGCAGACCCACGGCGCCGCGCTGGTCGAGGAGTTTCTCGGTCTGTTCCCGAACGGCAGCGGACCGGACGTCTCCGCCGATGCCGAAGTCTCCGAACATGCGGCCGGAGAGCTGAAGGCGTACGCCACCGAGGGAATCGTCAGGGCGTTCCAGGAAGCCGAGGAGGACTGGACGGGGCGGCGCGAGGAGCTCCGCCGAAGGATCGCGGCGATCGACGAGGCTGCCGGACTCCTGGTCAAGACGGACACCGTGCAGGACCGCGAGCGCCGGGAGCTGCTCGCCGAGCGGCGCGGCGCGGGGGACCTGCTCCGTGAACTGAGCCAGTCGAGCGCCCACGGCACCCTGGTGGAGCTGGGCCTGCTCCCGAACTACAGCCTCACCGACACCACGACCCAGCTGGAAGCGACGCTGTACTGGACGGAGACACCGGACGACGAAGAGGGTGCGCGGGCGGGGAAGCCCGATGGGGAGGCGCCCGGCAAGGTGTACCGCAGCGAGACCCGCGACTACGAACGCTCCCGCAAACTGGCGCTGACGGAGCTCGCCCCCGGCAACAGCTTCTACGTGAACGGCTACCGTCACGTCGTCCGCGCACTCGACGTCGGTACCCCCGACCGCCGGGCCTGGTCGGTATGGCGCCTCTGTCCATCATGCGGATACGCCCGCACGCACCAGAACGCGAAGAACGACACAAGTCCGTGCCCCCGTTGCGGCGGGCGGGAAATCGCCGACGCGGGATGCGTGCAGTACGTGCTCCAGCCGAGGCGGGTCATCTCCCGTGACAAGCGCGACGATGCCCGGGTGCGGGACGATCGCGACGAGCGGGACCGGCGCCGCTACGCCGTGCTGACGACGGTCGACATCGACCCCGAACGCATCGCCCCCGGTTCCTGGCGGCACGAAACCGCCGTGTTCGGAGTGGACTTCACCCGCCAGGCGAAGATCCGGACGTTCAATCTGGGACTCGACCGCGAGGAGGGGAGCAGCACCGTACCGTTCGCCGGCGCGGACGTCCGACTCAATCCCTTCTACGTCTGCACCAGTTGCGGAGGAGCGACGGCTGAGGGACACCCCGTGGTGGACGTCCCTCAGCACGCACTCACTGCGTCGGGAGCGACGAGCACCGCAGCAGCCGCCCACCACCTGCTGTGGTGTCCGCGTCGCCGGGTCAAGGGTGCATCCGCGGCCGGTGACGGAGGTCAGCCGAGCAACGGCCAGGACGTACCGCTGCTCCTCGCACACGAGTTGGGCACCGAGGCGGTGCGCGTCCTGCTGCCCGCCTCCGTGGCGCGGGCCAAGGAGCGGTTGGCGTCGTTCACCGCCGCGTTGTTCACGGGAATCGCCGCGCAGTACGGCGGCGACCCGGACCACATCGACATCGCCGAGGCGACGATGCCCGACCACGCGGGGGCCGACGGCTCGGACTGGCCGCGACGATTCCTCGTCATCTACGACCGGCTCCCCGGAGGCACCGGCTATCTGCACCGGCTCGCGTCCGCGGCTGGCTTCCGGGACGTGCTTCTCAAGGCACGTGAGGTCATCGAGAGCTGCGCCTGCCGCGAGAAGGGGCTCGACGGCTGCCACCAGTGCTTGCTGCGGCGGGTCCCGGCCTCCGACTACGACAAGGTCAGCCGCAACGAGGTACGCCAGATGCTGGACGATCTGCTGGGCGGGGACGGGGAATGCTGGCGGACCTCACCCGTGGAGACGACACGTCACATTCCGCTGGAGCGACAGGCGGAGAGCGACCTTGAGATCATGTTCATCGACACGCTCCAGGACTGGGCCAAGCTCTCCGACTCCCAGGCAGCGGCCGATGCCTACACCACCTCGGCCGGAACCTACGCCCTGGACCTGCGGCTGACGGCGACCGACGGTTCGACGGTGAGCTGGCGTGTCTCGCAGCAGCGCGCCCTGGACGGCACCCGGCCCGACATACTCCTCGAACGCCTCGATGCGCCGGGCCCACGCGTTGCTGTGTACCTCGACGGCTTCTCGTACCACGCGACGCCCGAGCACAACCGCCTGGCCGACGACGCCGCCAAGCGGACCGATCTACGCGGCGAAGGCACGCGGGTGTTCCAGTTGACGTACGACGACGTCAAGGAGTGGCGCGAGCGCGTGCGTGACACCGGTTATACGGGGGGCAGCCCGGTTGATCCGGTCTGGGAACCGTACGGGACAGACGCGCGGAACCAGGCGCGCGACTACTACAGCCGGGTGGGCAACGGACTGCCCGGCGAGCTGTCCGACGCGGTGTGGGTGAATCCTGCCCGACTCCTGCTCGCCTATCTGCGCTCACCCGACGCATCGCGCTGGCAGCACAGGGCCGAAGCCGCTGCCGCCGGGCTGTTCGGGACGGAGGGCGTCCGTGCCACTGTCCTCGGGGCCGATGGTGTCGGAGCGGGCATCCAACAGGCGCTTCGCGGTGCGACGGTCTCGGGATCTGCAGGGCCGATCCGGTTGATCCACGGACAGGATGCCTCCGGCTGCCGGCTGGTCCTGGTCGCGGACGGCAGGCGCACCCCACCGGTGTGGTCGGGGCTCGCGGTAGTGGACGACAGCGCGGCGGCACTGGCCGACATGCAGGCTCATCGACGCCGCTGGCGGGGCTGGCTGTACTGGAGCAACGTGCTGCAGTTCCTGGATCACGGCGGCGGTGACAGCGTGCAGCTCGCCAGCAGCCTCCTCGACGGCTTCACCGCCGAGGTACTCACCGTGACCGGCGGCGAGGGATGGCTGCTCTCCACCACGGTCAAAACTCCGGCCGCGGAGGCCCCACCGGCCCTCACCCCGACGACGGCCGCGGTGGAGGTCGGTGCCGTCCGCGACGGTGACCAGGCCGCTACGCTGGCTCGCTCGCCTGTGGTGCCAGCGGCCGGAAAGGATCCGGCGTGGGACCAGGTGCTGAAATATCTCGATGAGGAGGAGACCGGCCTCGTCGACCTCGCCCGGGCACTCGCCGACGCGGGCGTTCATGCCCCTCGGGACGGCTACGAGCTCGATGAGCGGGGCTGGCAGGCGGAGCTGGCTTGGCCCTCCGTACGAATCGGGGTGGTCCTGGCCCCCCGAACCAGCGGGACGGAACAGGTTCCGGAGCCCGACTACGAGTCCGTCGACCGGGACCGGGCGTTCACGGCAGCCGGCTGGGACGCCCGCCCGGCCGCGGACTGGGATGCCGACGAGCTGATCGCCCGGGTGACCGGCCGGAACCGGAACGACGACAGCACCGACAACGGGGAGCACGGACGATGAACACCTCGGGCGTGACACTGCGCTTGCTCGACAAGGCCGACAAGGAGATCCTCAAGCTCCCCCGCACGGTCAAGGGCGCCTTCTTCGACTTCCAACACAAGTTCAAGACGAACCCGCACACCACCGGCCTCAAGCTCCAGCATCTCAAAGGTGACACCAGGCTGTGGTCGGCGCGCGTCAGCGACGACTACCGCGCCCTGTTGATCAGGCTCGCCGACGACGACTGGCTGATCGTCTCCGTCAAGCACCGCAAGGACGTCTACGATCGGCTGTCCGCCGGCGTCAACCATGTCACCGGCGGCATCGAGTACGTCGATCTCGAGGTGGTCGAAGACAGCGTCCTGCGACGCCTTCCCGCCCCGCCCTCGGCCCCTGTCGTCGCACCCGAACCGGCCAAACCGCCGGAGCTCTTCGCGGACTGGTCCGACACCGAGCTGTCGGACCTCGGCGTCGCGGAACCGTTACTGCCGGTGATCCGGACTCTCACCACCGAGGACCAGCTGCTCGGACTGATCGAGTACGCCCCTCAGCTCACGGGCGAGGTGCTGCTCGCACTCTTCGACGGCAGGTCGTTCGACGAGGTACTCGACCAGGTCACGACGCCCGTCGCCGCGGCCGAGCCGGTCGACCCGGCGGACTTCAAGGCCGCGGCCCAACGCCCGGCCACGGTGGTGACCACCTCTGACGAAGACCTCCGGGAAGCGCTGGAGGGTGGCGACTTCGGCCGCTGGAAGGCCTTCCTTCACCCCACGCAGACCAAACTCGTCGAGCGACGCTACTCGGGACCGGCACGGGTCGGGGGTGGCCCCGGCACGGGCAAGACTATCGTCGCCCTGCACCGGGTGCGCCATCTCGTTCGGCAGCTGCCGCCCGGTCGTGACAAGCCGGTCCTCCTGACCACGTACAACAAGAACCTCGCCGCGGATCTGCGCTCTCGCCTGCTGGAGTTGGGCGGCGAGGAGCTCGTGGCCAGGGTGGATGTGAGCCATGTCGACCAACTGGCACTGCGCACGGTACGCGAGGCCGAACCCGGCAGCGGCAAGCAGGCGATGGACGATAGTCAGGCCGTACGTGAGTGGCGCGCCCTGCTGGACGAGTTGGGCGAGGACACCTGGGACCCCGAGTTCCTGCACGATGAATGGACTCAGGTGATCCTGGGTCAGGCCGTCGCCACCCGCGCCGACTACTTCCGTGCCCGCCGTGCCGGGCGCGGCCGAAGCGTCACCCGCGGTGAGCGTGCCGAGATCTGGCAGCTCGCCGAGCGCTTCACCCAGCGACTGGACCGTCTCGGACGTCAGACCTGGGACCAGGTCGCCGAGCGTGCCGCTCGGCTGGAAATGGGACGTGAGCACCGCATCCTCTCGATCGCACGTCAGCGGGAGGAGGCAGGAGGCCTCGCCAATGTCCATCTCCAGGACGGGTCAGCTGGCTGGCTGCGCTATCGCTACCGGCACATCATCGTGGACGAGGCGCAGGACCTGCGCCCCGCCCATTGGAAGATGCTTCGCGCGATGGCGCCGCGTGAGGCCAACGACCTGTTCCTCGTCGGCGACACCCACCAGCGCATTTACAAGAACCAAGTGACGCTGGGAAGCCTTGGGATCAATATTCGCGGGCGGTCGTCCAAGCTGAGCCTGAGCTACCGCACCACGCGCCAGATCCTGCGCTCCGCTCTCGACGTTCTGGGTGAGACGGCATACGACGACCTCGATGGCAGCCAGGAGACACTGGCCGGTTACCGGTCCGTGCTCAGCGGAAAGCAGCCGGCGGGGCACTCATTCGCGGACTGGGCCCAGGAGCGTGAAGGTATCGCTGCGCTCATCAAGGAATGGGACGACAACCCGGAGTTGAGCATCCCGCACGAACAGATCGCGATCTGTGTGCCGACAAACCAGATGGCTGCCGAGGTCGGCTACACACTCGGGCTGCAAGGCATTCGTCCGGTTGAGATCCGGGCCGACGGGCCCCACGGCGACGGCGGAGTGCACATCGGCACGATGTTCCGGTTCAAGGGGCTGGAGTACCAGCGAATGATCATCGGCGGCGTCACGGACGGTTTGGTTCCGCGGGATGCGGTCAACCTGTTGCGCACCAGTGATCCAGTGCGCTTCCGCCATGAGATGCAACGAGCCCGCTCCCTGCTGTTCGTCGCAGCCACACGGGCCCGGGACAGTGTGGACGTCTTCTGGCACGGCACGCCCAGTCCGTTCCTGGGGCCCTCACTGACGGGGAAGAGGTAGAGGCCGACCTCACTCAGATCCGACTGGGCCGGCGGACGACCTTGACAGCATGCCGAAAGGGAGCGGTGATGAGCGTGTGGCTCAGACAACTCCGGTGATCTTGAATGCAGCCCAGAACAGCGGGTTCTCGGCGACCTGTTGATCAAGGTGGCTCCGCCAGTCCGGGAGCATCGCGTCGATGGCTGATTCGGCGACGCACACCGCACCCGCCTCGGAGGACGCTCGCCACCGGTGTCCACGTAGGTAGCGGATGGTATCGGCGTAAGCGGTGTTGGAGTCCGCGCCGACGCCAAGGTGTGCGTGGAGCACAGCGGAGAACACTACGCCTTGCAGGTCAGTGATGTCCCACAGGGTAGAGATGACGGCTTTCGCGCCGCGGGCGAGAAACGCGGACTCGATGCTACGCAAGGTTTGCACGGTACGGCCGGTGCTTTCGTGCGTGCCCGTTCTGCAAGCGTTCAGGATGACCAGGTCGACGCTGGAGAAGAATCCGTCCGCGAGGACCCCGCTGGAAGTGAGCGTGGCCATCCCAAGTGAGCCGCCGTGCAGAGCGAGTCCTGCAGCCCAGCGATTCGGGTGTGTTAGGCCGTGTGCCGCCACGTGGACGATCCGGGCCATGGGCATCATGTGCAGAGCGCGGGCCGGGGTCGCATCCTCCTGCGTGAGAACCTCCACACTGTCGTGAAGACCTGCGATCACGTGGGCTTCGCACAAGGGCCCGCCGATCAGCTCGAGGCCAGGGAGGTGACCACCGCCGTGTGCCACCACCAGCACCTCGATCACGGCTGCTTGCCGCTGGGATCTCTCGATGGCGGACACGAGTCGAGCTGTAGGGGCATAGACCACCTGCTCGAAAGCATCGACCAAAGTAGAGGTGCGGGCGCTGTCGAGCGGAGCTGCGTGGAGGGGCAATAGCTCCATCGGAGCCGTGGGGCTGAGCACCAGCCGACGGAACTCACGGGGGGCGGCCGTCTCGATGATGGCTCGTGCCAGCCCACCGCACTCGGCGACCAACTGCTCCAGGTAGTCGTGCCACACACGTCGAGGGTGATCCGGTGCTTGCCGCGCCCATTGATCGACCGCGCCCGCGAAAGGCCCCAGGGGGAATTCCTCACACGACACCAGATCGAAGTGCGGGTGGCCCGCACGGGTCCGGCACACGGCGAGCTGAAGGGTTCCGTGCCGGTTGATGAGGTGGACGAACGCCGTTTGTTCGTCCACAGAGGGCATGTCTGCGCGTCCAGTCGACCGCGCCTTGCCGACTCTTCGCCCCGTCGCCGCCCGGAGGAGTTCAAGAGTGCGCTGCCTGCCCTCGGCAGCGGCCTGCAGCTCCGCGTCTCCCTCCGGCGGGCTGTTCCCGTCTAGCAGGCCGGCGGCATGCCGAGAACGTACCCAGGCGAGGTGACGTGCGGATGCCATGAAGGATTCGTACTCGGCGGCGTCGGACTCCAGGACGAGCTCGTCATGAATGTCCTCGCCCTTCGCGGTTTCACAGGTCCGGAAGGCGACCTCTGCGGCCTGATCGTGCCCCTCAAAAGCGATCCTCTGCCTTATCGTCTGCGCCTCGTCCCCGATCAGCCGACGGAGCGCTGCGATCGCGGCATCCTTGGCTTGGGCGCACACCTCTTCCGGCAGACCGAGCCGGATGCTGCCCACGGCCCTGAGCTCACCGTCGCCGACAAGCCGGATGATGCTGAGGCGGGCATAACCAACGGTCGCAAGATGCAGTAGTTCCCAAGCGTGCTCCACCCAGGAGAGGGAGTAGGTGTACGGAGCCCGGAACGGAGGGTCGGGGTCGGCCGGAAGCGTGGGGAACTCGAACCACAGCCTCAGACCGTCACCGTAGTCCTCGACTCCGATGCCATACCGTGTTGGCGGCTCCATCAACTCCCGCACGGCCGCGATGTGCGTGTCCGTCTCCACTGTGGCCAGCCAGACGGGGTGAGGACCTGCCTGTCTGTGGAGGAAGCGGGTTCCGCACGTAATGATTTCCTCGGACATCCAGTCGGGCACCGAGGAGTTCCGGGCGACGGAATCCGGTTGCCACAACAAAGCGTCATCTGGACTCAGTTCGGCTCGATGCATGCCCCAGCCCGCCCGAAGGCACTCCTCTCCGTACCGTTCATCCTCCGTCATGGGCACGATCAGCTTGAGCTCATGTGCCGTGAGGAGAGAAAATAGCTGCCCCATCTGTGCATCCCACGCGTCGAGGTCCCTGCGTAAACCCGTCAAGAGTTCTGGTGAGAGGTCCCTGACGCGATGCACGGTGTCTTCCAGATCGACCCGGTGGTGCCAGCGCTTCACGACCTCCGTGAGGTCCGGCCTGTCAGCCAGCCCCGGCCTCGTGCTCAGAAAAGGATCAGGGAGGGTGATCTTCATCAAGCCTCTGGTGACGAGGAACTGCGCGCACACCTTCGCCGTTCCGGTGGCGGACTCGTGCAGGAGATCCGGGGGCAGGAAGGCGAAGGGATCCTCAGCGTTTTCCAGAACGGTGTCGACAAGCCGGTCGTCCTCATGGCACCAGACCGCCGTGAGTACGTCGCGGACCTTCTCCGGTGAGTATTTCGACAGCCGTCGTCCCGCCCACAACTCGATCAGCAAGGCATGGAGTCCGCCCACGTCCCACCACCGTTCCCACGGCACACCATCTCTGCGAACCGTGTGCAGGACAGGCATGACCAGGTCGCAGGCCACCATCGATCCGGGAACCTCTGGGAGGACGAGGCCGGTCGATCGGAGCTGATCGCCGATGGTCTGCGGAGAGCTGCACCCGATGTCCTCCGTTGCGATCCGGGTCAACACGGTGGCAAGCGTCAGTTGATCATCCGCGACCCACGAGGGGAACATGTCGGAACGGCAGGTCTCAGGTCTGAGTTTGTGGCAGACCCGCGCTGCAAGGCCGTCGACCCATGTGGTGCGCATTCGAAGCAGATGGTCCCGCATTAGTCGTCCCGGCCTCCCCGGCAGTGAGCACTCGCCACGCCAGTATGTCTGCGGTACCCACAAGTCTTCGCGGGATCAGGGGTCATCAGGCCATCGGGTCGCGAAGATCCTGCACCCGCTGTTCGGAAGGGCATACGACGATGCCGCACGCACCCACCACGGTCACCCAGGTCGTGATCGTTCTTCTTCTGGTACTCCCCGGCGTGACCTATCAGTTCGTCCGCGAACGAGCCCGCGGTCCGGTCCCGGGTCACAGAGACCTCGGAGAGCGCATACTCCGAGCTGTGACCGCGGGTATCGCTCTCGACACCCTTTACGTCCTGCTCGCCGGCCCGTGGTTGGTGCACCTCGTCTACGACCGTCGCCGGGGCTGGACCGGCGCGGCCGACAACCTTCGCATCGCCGCGCTGACGGCGACAACCCTGTTGATCGTGATGCCGGCCGCTGCCGCCTGGCTCACCTCATGGCTGGGCTCACGAGGAAGCCGGTCCACCTACGACCCGATCCCCACAGCATGGGACAAGGTCTTCCAGCGTCGGAGCCACTGTCTGGTACGCGCTCGCATGAAGAGCGGTCTCTGGGTGGGCGGGTATTACGGGGAAAGATCCTATACCTCTGGCTACCCGGAAGCCGCAGACCTGTACCTGCAGACCACATGGGCCATGTCCGGCGCCGGACTGTTCGAACATCCACTGCCGCGTTCCGGCGGGATATATATTCGGATGAATGATGTGGAGTTCCTCGACTTCGTCGAGGTACCTCCCGGGGCCGAAGAGGGAGACACGGCAAGTGACCGAGACACGACCACAGTTGGATCCCAACGGGAAGAGGGGGTACCGGCCCGTCGGCAGTCGGCCCGAGCCGACGCAGGCTCCGCCGACGCCGCCTCCGGTCGCTGAGCGGGACACCGGCACGGCCGACGAAGAGTGACGTGAGGCGTCCGTCCCGCGGAACCGTTGCACCTTCACCACGGCCCGGATCAGGGTTCGCCCGCGTCACCCCGGCAGCCGGCCACGTGGCGGTGGATCGCCTCCGTGGCGAGGATGGCACCGAGACCGTGACCACGCCACTACTCGTCAGGAGTCACCCTGTCCATGACGAGCAGGGCGGAGCCGACGTACGGCAGCCACCCGCCGACGTCCTCGGTGAAGCTCTCTGTGCTCGCATCCAGCAGGGCCTGGGCGGTCTCGTACAGTCTTCGGACTGCTCTTCCATGGCCCGGACCGCGTGTACTCCCGGTCGAGGTGCAACCTGTAGACGGTCATCGCCCCGACTTGGGCCTCCTCGTGGGGGATGGCCACGTCCCACCGTTCCAAGGTGTCGGCCTGTGGGATGTCGTCGAGTTCGTCGGTGTAGGAGCAGGGAGGGTGCATTCACCGCTGCAGCGCAGCGATGCGCCACGGGCAGCAGGCCAGTCGCCAAGATCAAACTCCTGGGCTGGCCTGCCTGCCGACGTGCGAAATACGGGCCCCAGGACTGCTCCAGCAGCCCCGCGCTGATCCGGTCCCAGCTCGGTCGGGGGCCGTCGACCGGGCGTACGGCTGTGAGCAGGCGGCCGTCGAGGAACGTATCGAGCCGATCGCCCGTCAGGATGGCCAGCCGCTCGCGTTGAGCACGGCGGTTCACCTCTACCCGCTCGCCCAGAACTCCGAGCAGTACCTCGTGACGCGCCTCGCCGAGGACGTCACCGCGGATCCACCGTCCTCGGACCGGTACGCCGGCGAGCGTGCCGAGCTGGTGCTCCTCGCGGCTGAAGGCCAGGTCCATCGCCCCCTCGGCCGCCGGTCCCACCCGGCTGATCGCCGCCCGGCTGGCAGCCCCCTCACCGCTGAACTCCGGGAGCGGAAGGTCTACCATGAGGCCCCCTTCCGGGGCCGGGTCCACCACGCGGCGGGGATCAGACCGGGGAACACGGAATTGCCAGGGCTTCGCGTCTCCTGGCACGTTGATCCATCCGGTCTTGAGGCCCGTCAGGGCGGCGGAGCCGTCGGGCAGGAAGATGTCGACGTAGACGCCGCCCTCACCGAGCCAGACCCAGCTCATGAAGTAGGCGTGATCGCCATGGTCAACGGCCCAGGAACCATGTGGTTCCCAGGGCCTTCGGGTTGGGGTGGGCGTGCACCAGGTGGCGGCGGTACATGGGCGCCGGTCTGTGTCGAGACAGCCGAAGCCCCCAGGAAGGTGCCCGCCTGGGACTTTAACGATGATCAGTTCTTAGCTGCTCCACCTGTCAGCTGGTGGTCTGGGTCTCCTCCTCGCCTTAGGACTTCTTCCGTCGTGCCGCAATAAGGGCAATGGTGGCGTTCGGGATGTGGGCGAGGCGGAGCAGCAGGGCCTAAAGCAGGCTGCGCCGCAGGGCGTGGTGAAGGTCGAGGGGACGCCGGCCCAGGGCGCGGTGTTGGTCGAGCAACTATGCGCGGTGCGTTCGGCTCAGAGGGCGTCCTCTGGGACCAAGACGGCCGGCCCGTCGTGTGCAGTGACGGCACGGAGTAGGCGGGCCTCCCTCGGCTCCCAGGACACCTGACTCGAACAGGGTGAAGGGGTCTATGGCGGTTCCGGCCATGGGCTTCGATACCCAACATCATCGCACCCGCCAGGCCGGCACAGCTGGCGTGCACGATCCCGCCCGCACTTGAGCGGCCCGCCGCCGATGTGCACCGTAGGAAGCACGCTGCTGCCCGACACGCCGATTGAGCCGCGCTGCCTGACCCGGGACGACCGCATAACGCTCCGTCAGAACCAGCGTCGAACGAGCGTCAAGACGTTTCCTAACCGGCCCGCAGAAGTCGAGTCAACCTACACCCCGTTATACGAAGTCGCAGGTCAGGCAGGCAGCGGAAGCGTGCGCCATGCTTCACGTGGTAGGCGGAGGGAAACAGGTCGAGCAACCCACCCGGACCACAAAACCCCAGCTCAGTCGTCCTTCTTCACCGGCTCCAGAATCGCCACGCACTCCACGTGATGCGTCATCGGAAACAGGTCGAACGCGCGCAGTGTCCGCACCTTGTAGCCGCCCTCGCGGAAGTACGCCAGGTCGCGGGCGAGGGCCGCCGGGTCGCAGGCGACGTAGGCGATGCGGCGGGCGCCCAGGGCCGAGAGGTGCTTCACCGTCTGCTTGCCCGCGCCGGCGCGGGGCGGGTCGAGGACGATCAGGTCGCACTCGGTGATGCCGGTGCGGGGCAGGATCTGTTCGACCTTGCCGTGCTCGATACGGACCCGGTCGAGGTCCTGGAGGTTGTGGCGGGCGTCCTCGACGGCGCGCTTGCCGGACTCGATGCCGAGGACCGCGCCCTTCTCGCCGATCCGCTGGCCGATGGCCCCGGCGAACAGGCCGACGCCGCAGTAGAGGTCGAGGGCCATGTCGTTCTTGCGGGGCAGGAGGCCCTGCATGACCGCGCGGACAAGGGTGTTGGCGGCCTGCGGGTGGACCTGCCAGAAGCCACCGGAGCCGACGCGGTAGGTCCGGTCGTCGGCGCGCTCGCGGACGAAGCCGCGGCCGTGGACACGGTGGATGCCGCCGTCGTGCTCGTCGACGCGCAGGACCGAGACCGGCTTGTCGAGCTCGACCAGCGGCAGCCGGGCGCCGGGCTTCGGGGTGAGGATGACCTGGCGGTCGTGGGAACCGGTGGCGGTGATGGCTTCCACCGAGGCCATGCCGCTCCAGTCCCGCTTCTCGACGCCGAGTTCCGAGACACCGGGCGCCGCGATCATGCAGTGGTCGACCGGCTCGACGTCGTGCGAGCGGTGCTTGCGCAGACCGGCCCGGCCGTCCTCGTCGATGGCGTACTGGACGCGGGTGCGCCAGGCGGGCACCTCGCCCTTGGGGAGCTTGTCGCCCTCGGCCGGCATGACCGTGCCGTCCCAGCCGGCCTCCTCGGGGGTGAGACCGGCGAGGCGCTGCAGCTGCTCGGCGACCACCTCGCCCTTGAGCCTGCGCTGGGCTCCCGGCTTGGCGTGCTGCCAGTCGCAGCCGCCGCACTTCCCCGGGCCGGCGTACGGGCAGGGGGCTTCGACCCGGTCCTTGGACGCCTCGATGATCTCGATGGCGTCCGCCCGCAGGAAGCGCGAGCTCTCGTCGCCGTCGGTCACGCGCACGAGGACCTTCTCGCCCGGCAGGGTGTGCCGTACGAAGAGGACGCGCCCGTCGGAGGTGCGCGCGATGCAGTGGCCGCCGTGTGCGACGGGGCCGACCTCGACCTCGTACTCCTCCCCGACCAGCGATGACGTGGGTTCTGTCTGCATGGCGGGGGGACTCCAGAAGATCAAAAAAGGGAACAGCCGGACAACGACCCACCAGTCTACGTGGGTGTTGCCCGGCTGCTCACCAGAGTGCTGCCGGTCAGCTCTTGCCCTTGGTTCCCGACGAGCCCGAAGGCTCCTTCGGCCGGCTCACCGGACCGCGTCGCACCGATCCGGGCGCGCTCCAGTCGGCCCTCTTCTTCGCCCGCTTCTTGGCGAGCTCCGAGGACTCCAGCTGATAGGGGACCGACGTCACCATCACCCCGGGCGTGAACAGCAGCCTGCCCTTGAGACGCAGGGCGGACTGGTTGTGCAGGATGTGCTCGTACCAGTGGCCGACGACGTACTCGGGGATGTAGATGGAGACGACGTCGCGTGGGCTCTCGCGGCGCAGCCCCTTCACGTACTCGATGATCGGGCGGGTGATCTCCCGGTACGGCGAGTCCAGGATCTTCAGCGGCACGTTGATGCCGCGTCGCTCCCAGTCGTCCCTGAGCGCCTTGGTCTCCGCCGGGTCGACTCCGATCGACAGCGCCTCCATATGGTCGGAGCGCATCAGTTTGGCGTAGGCGAGCGCCCGCAGCGTCGGCTTGTGGACCTTGGAGACCAGGACGATCGAGTGCACGCGGGAGGGGCGCAGGCTGTCGTCGGACGGCGCGTCGGGCGCCGCGATCTCCTCGGAGACCCGGTCGTAGTGCCTGCGGATCGCGCTCATCGTCACGTAGAAGATCACCATGCCGAGCAGGGCGACCCAGGCTCCGTGGGTGAACTTGGTGAGGAGGACGACGACGAGCACCAGGCCGGTGAAGAAGGCGCCGAAGGTGTTGATGGCACGGGAGCGGACCATGTGGCGGCGCTTGGCCTGGTCCTGTTCCGTCGCCAGATGGCGGTTCCAGTGCCGCACCATGCCGGTCTGGCTGAGGGTGAAGGAGACGAACACGCCGACGATGTAGAGCTGGATCAGCCGGGTGGAGTCGGCGCCGTAGATCACGACGAGCAGGATGGCCGCGCCGGCCAGCAGCACGATGCCGTTGGAGAAGGCGAGGCGGTCACCACGGGTGTGCAGCTGGCGGGGCAGGTAGCGGTCCTGCGCGAGGATCGAGCCGAGCAGCGGGAAGCCGTTGTACGCGGTGTTGGCGGCCAGGAAGAGGACCAGCGCGGTCGCGCCGGCCAGAACCACGAAGAAGAAGGTCCCGTCGCCGAAGACCGCGGCGGCCACCTGCGAGATGACCGGGTCCTGGGTGAAGCCCGAGCCCACGCCGACACCGTGCCTGAGCAGGTCGGTGGCCGGGTTCTCGGCCATCTTCACATCGGTGGCCATGGCCAGACCGATGATGCCGCAGAACATGGTGACCGCCAGCAGGCCCATCATGGCCAGCGTGGTCGCCGCGTTCTTGCTCTTCGGCTTGCGGAAGGCGGGTACGCCGTTGCTGATCGCCTCCACGCCGGTGAGCGCCGCACAGCCGGAAGAGAAGGCCCGCAGCAGCAGGAAGACCAGCGCGAAGCTGGAGAGACCGCTCCGTTCGGCGTGGATGGTGAGATCGGCGGTCGGGGCCTTCATGGTGTCGCCGAGCACCAGCCCCCGGAAGGCACCCCAAATGATCATGATGAACACGCCGGCGACGAAGATGTAGGTCGGGATGGCGAAGAGCTTCCCCGACTCCTTCATACCGCGCAGGTTCATCAGCGTCAGCAGCACGATCATGCCCACCGCGCAGAACACCTTGTGCTCGACGAAGAAGGGGACGGCCGAACCGAGGTTCTCGACGCCGGAGGCGATCGAGACCGCGACGGTCAGCACGTAGTCCACGAGCAGGGCGCTGGCGACGGTGAGCCCGGCCTTCGGCCCGAGGTTGGTGGTGGCGACCTCGTAGTCACCGCCGCCGCTCGGGTAGGCGTGCACGTTCTGCCGGTAGGAGGCCACCACCGTGAACATCAGCACCACGACGGCGACGGCGATCCATGGGCTGAAGTGGTAGGCCGACACACCCGCGATGGAGAGGACGAGCAGCACTTCTCCCGGGGCGTACGCCACCGAGGACAGCGGGTCGGAGGCGAAGACGGGAAGCGCGATGCGCTTGGGGAGAAGGGTCTCTCCCAGCTTGTCGCTGCGCAGCGCCCGGCCGATCAGGATGCGTTTGGGCACGTCGGTCAGTTTGGACACGGTGAGGATCGTAAGCGTTCGGTATCCGGGGTGCCCACCCACCACCCCCCTCAGCTTCTCGGAATCAGCGACTCCGGGCGCACAGGGGTCCCCACCGGCACCGTGCGTGTGTAGCTTGGCCGCACGTCTGAGACCCTTTATTCCCCGGCGGGAGCTTTTTCCCTCCGAACATTTATGACCGAACATTTACGGACGGGTGGAAGGACGGTCGTGCACATCGTCATCATGGGCTGCGGGCGAGTGGGAGCCGCTCTCGCGCAGACCCTGGAACAGCAGGGGCATACGGTCGCCGTCGTCGACCAGGACCCCACGGCCTTCCGCCGTCTGGGCGCCGGGTTCGGCGGCCGCCGTGTCACCGGAGTGGGTTTCGATCAGGACACTCTCCGGGAGGCAGGGATCGAGGAGGCCGGTGCGTTCGCCGCGGTGAGCAGCGGTGACAACTCCAACATCATCGCCGCGCGGGTCGCCCGCGAGATGTTCGGGATCGAGAACGTCGCCGCGAGGATCTACGACCCCCGCCGGGCCGAGGTCTACCAGCGACTGGGCATCCCGACCGTCGCCACGGTCCGGTGGACCGCCGACCAGATGCTGCGGCGGCTGCTGCCGTCCGGCGCCGAACCGCTGTGGCGGGACCCGAGCGGTGGCGTGCAACTCGCCGAGGTGCACACCTCTGCCGCCTGGATCGGCCGCAAGATCAGCCAGCTCCAGGAGGAGACGGGAGTACGCGTCGCGTTTCTCACGCGTCTGGGTGAGGCGACACTGCCGACGTCCCAGACGGTCCTCCAGGAGGGTGACCTGGTGCACGTGATGATGCATACCAGCGAGGTCGAGAAGGTCGAAGCGGCCTTCGCACGAGGTCCCGAGGAGGGCGGTCACTGATGCGTGTGGCTATTGCCGGGGCCGGTGCGGTGGGACGTTCCATCGCGGGCGAGCTCCTGGAGAACGGGCACGAGGTCCTGCTGATCGACAAGGCGCCCACCGCCATCTCGGTGGAGCGGGTGCCGCTCGCCGAGTGGCTGCTCGCCGACGCCTGTGAGATCACCTCGCTCGACGAGGCGGCGCTGCAGCGGTGCAACGTGGTGATCGCGGCGACCGGCGACGACAAGGTCAATCTCGTCGTCTCACTGCTCGCGAAGACGGAGTACGGGGTGCCGCGGGTGGTGGCCCGGGTCAACAACCCGAAGAACGAATGGCTCTTCAACGAGTCGTGGGGCGTCGATGTCGCGGTCTCCACCCCGCGGCTGATGTCGGCGCTGGTCGAGGAAGCGGTGAGCGTCGGCGATCTCGTGCGGCTGCTGCGCTTCAGCCACGGCGACGCGAACCTCGTCGAGCTGACACTGCCGCCCGAGTCGGCGCTGGCGGGCACCCAGGTCGGCGAAGTGGACTGGCCGGAGGACACGTCGCTGGTCACCATCATCCGGGGAACCCGGGTGCTGACACCAAGCATCGAGGAGACGCTCGAGGCGGGCGACGAGTTGCTGTTCGTGGCAGCGCAGGCGCGCGAGGAGCAGCTGGAGGATCTGCTCTCGGTGCGGCGCGAGCAGAACACCACCGGCTGACCGGACGTACGCGTGGGGCCCGGGAACCGATGGTTCCCGGGCCCCACGCGTCGTGGTTCAGCTCACCGTGGGTGTTACGCCTCGCCCCGCTGCGCCTCGGCGACCCTGCGGGCCTCCTTCTCGTCCTTCTCGGCCTGCTCCTGCGCCTCCATCTCCGCGAACACGTCGATCGGCGGCGGCGCCTTGGCCAGGAAGACCCAGGTCAGATAGACCGCAAGCAGGAACGGCGGGATCTTCAGAGCGATCAGCACCCAGCCGAACTGGGTGGTGTCGGCCCACCAGTAGAGCGGGAAGAGAATCGCGCACTTGGCGAGGAGAATCAGCCCCCAGGCCCAACTGGCCTTGGTGTACGCCTTCTTCCGGCCGGGGTTGCGGGTGCGCCAGGAGAGATTCTCCTTGAACACCGGCCCGAGGATCACTCCGATCAACGGGAATCCCGCGAGGGCGGTGACGAGGTACGCGGCTGCCAGGCCCAGTGTGTAGAGCATGCCGGGCAGGTAGAAATCCTTGGCATTGCCGGTCATCATCGCGAAGGCCACACCGAACGCGACACCGAAGATGCCGCTGAAGGCGTGCTTGACGGTGTCCCGGCGGGCCAGCCGCACGACGAGGAGGACCAGCGACACGGCCACCGCCGCGATCGCGGCGGAGCGCAGGTCCTTGTTGATCGTGAATATCGTCACGAACAGCAGGCCGGGGAGCACGGTCTCCACCATGCCCCGCACTCCGCCGAAGGCCTCGAAGAGAGCCGCCTCCGTGACGGCTCTGGCATCGGTGTCCTGGTCGGTTGTGGTCGGCTTGTCGAGTGACGTCACCGGCTACTCCTGTCCGAGCGGTCGCAGTTCGTACTTGGGATTGAACAGCACCCGCCGGCCGTGGCTCATCGAGATCCGGCCGGTGGCGATCACCTTGCGGCCAGGTTCGATGCCCATGATCGAGCGCCGTCCCAGCCACACCACGTCCAGCGGGGCCGTGCCGTCGAACAGCTCGGCCTCCAGAGCGGGTACACCGGCCCTGGGGCGCAGGGTGACCGTGCGCAAGGTACCAGTCACCTTGACGATCTGGCGGTCGTCGCAGTCGGAGATTCTGCTGCACCCCGTGGCCTGCGTGTCCTCCTGCAGTTCCGCGGAGTGCATTTCCTCCTGCGAGGTCGAAAGCCGGTCGATCATCCGACGGAAGCGGCCGGACGGCTTAGCACTCATGCTGCAAGCGTACCGGGCATCGGGGTTGGTGAATCAATGCAGGACGAGCACGGCTGCACTGCCCAGCGGTGCGGCTGCGACCGGGGTGCCGCACGGGAAGCCGGGCCGGACGGGGTCCGGGTCGGGGGCAGCCATCGGAGGGGTCAGCCGCGCCGCCCGGAAGACCCGCACCCGCGGGGCGACTACGCGCAGGGGCTGCGCACCACCGGGTCTGCGCACCATGGTGCAGCACCCGCAGGCTCAGCGCTCGAAGCGGTATCCCATGCCCGGCTCGGTGACGAAGTGCCTGGGGTGCGAGGGGTCCGTCTCCAGCTTTCGGCGCAGCTGGGCCATGTAGACCCGGAGATAGTTGGTCTCGGTGCCGTAGGAAGGGCCCCAGACCTCCTGGAGGAGCTGTCTCTGGCCGACCAGCCGGCCGGTGTTCCGTACGAGCACTTCCAGCAGGTGCCATTCGGTGGGGGTCAGCCGTACGTCCCGGCCGTCCCGGTGGACCTTCTTGGCCGCGAGGTCGATGGTGAAGCCTGCGGCCTCAACGAGGGACACCGCGTCCTCTCCCGAGCCGGGCCCTGAGCCCACCGGCTCGGCTCTGCGGACCGCAGCGCGCAGCCGGGCGAGGAGCTCGTCCATACCGAACGGTTTGGTGACGTAGTCGTCCGCGCCCGCGTCCAGGGCCTCGACCTTCTCGTCCGACGTGTGCCGGGCCGACAGCACCAGGATGGGTACCCGGGTCCAGCCCCGCAGGCCTTTGATGACCTCCACCCCGTCCATGTCGGGCAGCCCGAGGTCGAGGAGGACCACGTCGGGGTGGCGGGCCGCGGCGCGCTGCAGCGCGGTGGCGCCGTCCGGCGCCGAGTCCACCTCGTACTTGCGCGCCTTCAGATTGATCACAAGGGCACGCACGATCTGCGGATCGTCCTCGACCACGAGCACCCGGGTCATAGGGATAGCTGCCTTTCTGCTGATGGTGCGGTGTCCGCGGGGGGCTGCCCCGTGGCCGCCCTGAGGGTGAGGACCATGGTCATTCCTCCGCCGGGGGTGTCCTCGGCACCCAGCGTGCCGCCCATCGCCTCGGTGAAACCACGGGCGACCGCGAGACCGAGGCCCACGCCCGCTCCGCGCGGAGCGTCGCCGAGGCGCTGGAACGGCTCGAAGATCTGCTCCTTCGCCTCGTCGGGAACACCGGGTCCCCGGTCGACGACGCGCAGTTCCACCCGGTCTCCGAGCGCGCTGGCCGCGACGGTGACGGGTACCGGTCCCGGGTTGTACTTGACGGCGTTCTCGACGATGTTGGCGACGGCCCGCTCCAGCAGGCCGGGGTCAACGGCCACCATGGGAAGCGTCTCGGGGATGTCGAGTTCGGTGCTGGCGTCGGGGACCCCGCCGAGCGCCATGGGCACCACCTCGTCGAGGTCGATCTCGCGGATCAGCGGGGTGACGGTGCCGGTCTGCAGCCGGGACACGTCCAGGAGGTTCCCGACCAGATGGTCGAGCCGGTCGGCGCCCTCCTCGATGCCCGCGAGCAGTTCCGCCTCGTCCTCGTCGGACCAGGAGACGTCGTCCGAGCGCAGCGAGCTGACGGCGGCCTTGATAGCGGCGAGCGGCGTGCGCAGATCGTGGCTGACCGCGGCCAGCAGCGCCGTACGGATGCGGTTGCCCTCGGCGAGCCTGCGGGCCTTCTCCGCCTCGCCGACGAGCCGCTGCCGGTCCAGTACGACGGCGGCCTGGGCGGCGAACGCGCCCAGCACCCGGCGGTCCTCGGCGGGCAGCACCCTCCCGGAGAGCGCCATCGCCATGTGGTCTCCGATCGGCATGTCCACGTCGGCGTCCTCAGGCCGGGTGAGCGGTCTGGGCCCCACGCTTCCCGCACAGGTCCAGGGATCCACATCGCTCTTGCGTTCGAGGAGTGCCACGGACTCCATCGCGAAGGTCTCCCTCACCCGCTCGAGTAGTGCCGCCAGTGTGGTCTCGCCCCGGAGCACGCTCCCCGCCAGAAAGGAAAGGATCTCGGATTCGGCACGGAGTCTGGCCGCCTGATGGGTGCGGCGCGCGGCCTGGTCCACCACCGAGGCCACCGCGACCGCCACCGAGACGAAGACCAGGATGGCGACGATGTTCTTGGAGTCGGAGATGGTCAGCAGATGCAGTGGCGGAGCGAAGTAGTAGTTCAGCAGCAGTGAGCCGAAGGCGGCGGAAGCGAGGGCCGGCAGCAGACCGCCCAGCAGCGCCGCCGCCACGGTCAGGCACAGGAACAGCAGCATGTCGTTGGCCAGACCGAGGTCGGCGTCGATGTTGGTCAGCAGCACGGTGAGGAGACCCGGGCCGATCACACCGGCCAGCCAGCCCCAGATGATCCTGCCGCGGCCCAGGCGCGCACCCCTGGCGACCGGGAGCCCGCGCCCCTTGGCCACCTCCCCGTGGGTGACGATGTGGACGTCCAGATCCGGCCCCGAGTCGCGCGCGACGGTCTGCCCCACACCGGGCCCGAAGACGTACTGCCACGTCTTGCGGCGGCTGGAGCCGAGGACGATCTGGGTGGCGTTGACGCCCCGCGCGAACTCCTGCAGCGCGGACGGTATGTCCTCGCCTATGACGTGGTGGAAGGACCCGCCCAGATCCTCGACCAGCGTCCGCTGAATCGCGAGTTCCTTGGGAGACGCCGATGTCAGACCATCGCTGCGGGCGATGTACACGGCCAGGATCTCGCTGCCCGACCCCTTGGCCGCCATGCGGGCGGCCCGGCGGATCAGCGTCCGGCCCTCGGGGCCGCCCGTCAGTCCCACGACGATGCGTTCGCGTGCCTGCCAGGTGGAGCGGATGTTGTGTTCGCCCCGGTACTGCTGGAGGTATTCGTCGACCCGGTCGGCGACCCACAGCAGGGCGAGCTCGCGCAGGGCGGTGAGGTTGCCTGGCCGGAAGTAGTTGGACAGCGCGGCGTCGACGCGGTCGGGCTGGTAGATGTTGCCGTGCGCCATCCGCCGTCGCAGCGACTGGGGCGACATGTCGACGAGTTCGAGCTGGTCGGCGCGGCGTACCACTTCATCGGGGACGGTCTCCCCCTGCCGCACACCGGTTATCGACTCCACGACGTCGCCGAGCGACTCCAGGTGCTGGATGTTTACGGTGGTGACGACGTCGATACCTGCCTTGAGCAGGGCTTCGACATCCTGCCATCGCTTGGCGTTGCCCGAACCCGGAACATTGGTGTGGGCGAGCTCGTCGACCAGGGCGACGGCGGGTGCGCGCGTCAGCACGGCGTCCACGTCCATCTCGGTGAAGACGCTGCCCCGGTACGAGATCTCGCGGCGCCGGATCTGCTCGAGGCCGTGCAGCATCACTTCCGTGCGCGGCCTGTCATGGTGCTCGGCGAAGGCGACGACACAGTCGGTTCCCCGCTCCACCCGGCGATGGGCCTCGGACAGCATGGCGTAGGTCTTGCCGACGCCGGGCGCCGCACCGAGGAAGATCCGAAGCTTGCCGCGTGCCATACGTCGACCTTACGGCCACTGATCGCGACATTACGGACGGAGTGGGAGACCAGTGATCATCTTGACGGATTTCTGACGCATCCCGGCTGTGGTCGGCGCGGTGCCCGTCACTCAGCTCCAGCGCCCGGCCGGCGAGGGCCCAGCGGCCGGGCGTCGCCACCAGCGCCGCGGCCGCCTCGCTCCGTACGTCGGTGGTGCACGGCCACGTCCGATCCGCGCAGGGCTTCCATCCCGCCCGGCTGTTCCGTCGCCGCGTGCCCGGCACACCCGCCGGCCTCATCGGCAACGCGACACCGTACGCGCAGCGCTCTTCCCCCGGCCTTCTCGCACCCCAGGCGATCAGCACCGTACGCACGGCAGCCGGAACGGCTCGCGGGGGTCCGGACATGCAACCACCGCGACCCGTAGGTCAACTGACTGAGCGTCAGTTATTGCCCGGCTGTTTCAGTGCGATGTTGGGCTCCAGGAAAGGCCGGTGGCCCGCATCCCCTTCTCGGGGATGCGGGCCACCGGCCCTTTGCTTCTCGCAGCCTTGCGGAGCGAGCCTCAGCGCACCTCGGTGATCTCGGGTCCGCGCTGGAGCTGACCCATGCCACCGGAGAAGCGGGAGCTCTCCTGGTCCTCCTGCTGAACGCCGTCGGGCATCATCTGCGCGTCGTCGGGCAACTTGAGGACGATCGGATCGCGGGGGGCCATCGGCCCGTCACCACGAACGACCACGGTGTCCCGGAAAATCTGCTCGAGGAGCCCTGCGGCCTCGGGCTGTACGGCGCCCTGCCCGGAGATCACACCGCGCAGGAACCAGCGCGGCCCGTCCACCCCGACGAAGCGCACCAGCTGCACACCGTTGGTTCCGTCCGGGAGCTGAACGGGCACCTGGGCCCGCAGCTCCCAGCCGAGCGGACCTTCGACCTCGTCGATGATGCCGCCCTGCTGGGTGATGCCCGAGGCGATCTCCTCGCGCACTTCACCCCAGATGCCTTCCTTCTTGGGTGCGGCGAAGGCCTGGAGCTGGACGGCGCTGTCGCGCAGAACGACCGTGGCCGCCACGATCGCGTCGCCGGCGACCTCGACCCGGAGCTCCATCCCCTCGACCCCGGGCACGAAAAGGCCGCCGAGATCCACCCGGCCCTCGCCTGCCGCACCCACCTCGGAGCTGTCCCAGGGACCATCGGGCCGGGGCGCGGGCGGCAGGTTCGACCTGCGTGCCTCGCTCACCTGTGCCTGATCGCTGCCGACTCCGCCGACCTGCTCGGCCTCGTCCGCCGCGTCCTCGGCAGAACCGCTGTTCTTGCGACGTCCGAACACGTCACTGTCCTTCCCGGTCGGATACGACCGAAGCGTATCGATTCCCACCCGCTGTGCCGTCCACAGCGGCATGGCCGCCGGTGGACCCGAAGCCCCCGCCGCCCCGGGCCGAGCCGGGAAGTTCCGCCACCTCGTGGAAGCGCACCTTCTCGACCTGCTGGACGACCAGCTGGGCAATCCGGTCGAAGCGCTCGAACCGCACGCTCTCGCGCGGATCGAGATTGACCACGATTACCTTGATCTCCCCACGGTACCCGGCATCCACCGTCCCCGGGGCATTCACCAGGGCTACACCGCAGCGTGCGGCAAGACCGGAACGCGGATGCACGAAAGCCGCGTACCCGTCGGGGAGTGCCACAGACACTCCGGTGGGAAGCACGGCGCGCTCGCCGGGGGCCAGTTCCGCGGACTCGGTGGTCACCAGATCCACTCCGGCGTCGCCGGGATGCCCGTATGCGGGTACCGGCACCTCGGGGTCGACCCGGTGGATCAGTACATCGACGGGGTTACGGCTCATGGGTTCACCTCGAAGGCGCGGGCGCGCTTGATCTGGTCGGGATCGGCCATCGCCGCACGGATCTCCTCCGGGCGCCCGTTCTCGGTGAAGTGGTCGACCTTGACCTCGATGAAGAGGGCGTCGGCGCGGACGGCGACGATCCCTTCCGGGCCGCCGATCCGACCGGTGGCACTCGAGTAGATCTTACGGCCGCGCACCGCCGTGACCTCGGCCTCCAGATGAAGCAGGCTGCCCACCGGGACGGGCCTGACGTAGTCGGTCTCCAGCCGGCCGGTCACCGCGATCACCCGCAGCAGCCAGTTCAGCGATCCGAGCGTCTCGTCGAGCGCCGATGCCAGCACACCGCCGTGAGCGAGGCCGGGTGCCCCCTGATGGGCGGGCTGCACGGTGAACTCGGCGGTCACCTGCACGCCCTCACCGGCCCTGGCCTGGAGGTGCAGTCCGTGGGGCTGTCCGTCGCCGCAGCCGAAACAGTGCGCGTAGTGCGCTCCGAGAAGCTCGCCCGGGGCCGGGGCATCGGGGTGGCGCACCGGCGCTATGGCGTCGGCCGGGGGCGTCAGCGCTGCAGATGTTCGTGTCACAGGCGCGAACATTACCCGCGCGGACAGATGCCGGACGCACCGTGCCAAGCTTGGCTTCATGCAGCCTTACGAAGAACGTCTCACCGCGCCCCGTTCATGGTGGTTGATCGCCCTCCTTGTCGGGATCGCGGGCGCGCTGATCCTGCTGCCGCTCGGCACCCTGCCGATGCTCGGCGGGCTGGTCGGGGGCGCGGCGGTGGCGGGGGTCGTGGTGAGTTCGTACGGTTCGGTGCGCATCCGGGTCGTCGCGGACTCCCTGGTCGCGGGCGACGCGAGGATCCCGCTGACGGCGCTCGGCGAGGCCACCGTGCTGGACGCCGACGAGACCATCGCCTGGCGTTCGTACAAGGCTGATCCGCGGGCCTTCATGCTGCTGCGCAGCTATGTGACGACGGCTCTCCGGGTGGAGATCAGCGACCCCGAGGACCCGACGCCGTACGCCTATCTTTCGACACGGGACCCCGAGCGGCTCAAGGCTGCTCTGTCGGCCGCGCCTGCGGCCTGACCGGCGACCGGGCCGCGTCGGGAAGTCCGGCCCGCCGGGGCGCGGGCACTAACGGTCCAGCTCCGGCGGCTGTTCGAGCCGGGGCAGCTCCGGGAGAGCGTCCCAGGGGATCTGGCGCTTGCGCATGTCCTTGCGGACCTTGTCCGCGAGTCTCCTGGTGTCGCGCCTGTTCATCACGGCTCCGACAGCGGCGCCGACCATGAACGGCATCAGGTTCGGAAGATCGCGGATCGTGCGCTTCATGATCTGCTGGCGCATTTCGCGCTTCATCTGGCCGCCGAGCACGGCGTTGACCGATTTCGGCTTGGTGATGTCGAATCCGCGCTCGCCGGACCAGGCGTTCAGATACGCCATGGTGCGGTCCTTGAGGTTGCCCGGCGGGCGCATGCCGTAGACCTCGTGCAGCTCGGCGATGAGCTTCAGCTCGATCGCGGCGACGCCGGTGATCTCGGCGGCGATCTCGGCCGGCATGGCAAGCGGTACCGGCAGCATCGCGGCCGCTCCGATTCCCGCGCCGACGGTGGAGGTCGCGTTGGCCGCGCCGGCGACCAGTTTGTCTGCGATCTGTTCCGGGCCGAGGCCGGGGAAGTGTCTGCGCAGGGTCTGCAGATCGCGTACCGGGATCCGGGGCGCGATGGCGATGATGCGGTCGGCGGTGTACGCGAGTCCTGCTTTCGCGCCCTCGCCGCTTTTGTGTATGCCGTGGTGTATGCCGTGCTTGAGGGCGTCCAGACTGCGGCCCCTGGTCGTGGGTCCGGTCTGCACGCCCCGCGCAACTGCTTCTCGCGCCGCTTCGTCGAACGGCACCGCTTCGTCGAGCGGAGCCGCAAGGCCCCGCTCGTCGTCACGTGCCCCGGCGACCGGCGCGTTCACCCCGTGGTCGTTCGCCCCCGGTGGCCTGGGGGCGAGCGGCCCGGAAGGCGCCTGGGGGCCTTCTGTCGAGCCTGTGCCGCCCTGTGGGGCCTCCGGGGAACCCTTCCGCCTGAAGCGTCGCTTCCCGTGCGGTGTCGAGCCTGCCACGGACTCTCTGCCTCAGTCGCAGTCGCGGCAGATGGGCTGGCCGTTCTTCTCCCGCGCGAGCTGGCTGCGGTGGTGCACCAGGAAGCAGCTCATGCAGGTGAACTCGTCGGCCTGCCGGGGAAGAACCCGGACCGAGAGCTCTTCGTTGGACAGGTCGGCGCCGGGCAGTTCCAGGCCCTCGGCCTGCTCGAACTCGTCGACGTCCACCGCGGCCGTGGACTTGTCGTTCCGGCGAGCCTTGAGCTCCTCGAGACTGTCCTGGTCGCTGTCGTCGTCGGTCTTGCGTGGAGTGTCGTAATCCGTAGCCATGTCGCGCTCTCCCCCTCTGGGTATTTGCGGTGTCTCCAGCGCACGTAACGCGTGAGAGGCCGGACTTGTGCCCGACCTGAGGCGGAGATTTTGCCTCACATCAAGGTCTGTTACTCAATCGACACCCAACCGGATCCCCTGGGAGAGATCGATTTGGATGGCGAACGGGACCGTACACGGTCTGCCGGTCGCGCCCTACCGGCGCCACCCCGTGTACTTCCCGTCATTCGACCCCCCGGAAACCCCAGGTTTTCCCGGTTTTTCGGGGATTTGGGCATCACGGAGAGTAGGGGGCCCGAATTGCGGCCCTGTGACCGATCGCACATATGTTTTCCGGGAGCAGCCTCCGGAAATTCCGCGCAAAGCGAACATCCGGAGTGGACCGGGCCCGGCCTCAGATCGGCAACGTGACGCGCATCACCAGCCCACCACCCTCGCGGGGCTCCGCGTTGATGCGGCCGCCGTGGGCCCGCGCGACGGAGCGGGCGATGGAAAGTCCGAGGCCCACACCCTTGTCGCTGCCGGTCCGCTCGGTCCGCAGGCGCCGGAACGGCTCGAAAAGATTGTCGATCTCGTAAGCGGGAACCACGGGACCCGTGTTCGATACCACCAGAAGGGCCTGGCCCGGCTGGAGCTCGGTCCTCACCTCGACCCAACCCTCGTCCTGGAGGTTGTACCGGACGGCGTTCTGCACAAGGTTCAGGGCGATGCGCTCCAGCAGGACACCGTTGCCCTGGACGACGGCCTGCGACTGCCGGCCACGGATCTCGACGCCCTTCGCCTCCGCCTCGGCGTGTGTCTGGTCGATCGCCCGGGTCGCCACCTCTGCCAGGTCGACCGGTTTGCGCTCGACGATCTGGTTGTCGCTGCGGGCAAGCAGCAGCAGGCCCTCCACCAGCTGCTCGCTCCGCTCGTTGGTGGCCAGCAGCGTACGGCCGAGCTGCTGGAGCTCCACGGGCGCCGCCGGGTCGGAGAGGTGGACCTCCAGGAGCGTGCGGTTGATCGCGAGCGGCGTGCGCAGCTCGTGCGACGCGTTCGCGACGAACCGCTGCTGCGCGGTGAACGCCCGCTCCAGGCGGTCCAGCATCTCGTCGAAGGTGTCGGCGAGCTCCTTCAGTTCGTCGTCGGGCCCGTCGAGCTCGATCCGCCGCGCCAGGTCCGTGCCTGCCACCCGGCGGGCGGTACGGGTCATCCGGCCCAGCGGCGACAGCACCCGGCCCGCCATGGCGTAGCCGAAAGCGAAGGCGATGATGCTGAGGCCGACGAGGGCGTACAGCGAGCGGGTGAGCAGATTGTCCAGCGCGTGCTGGCGCTGGTTACCCATGCAGGCCTTGAGCACGTCGTTCAGCTGGTCGTTGTTCTGCGCCCTGCCGAGACTCGGACAGGTGCCGCTCGAGATCTGCACATTGGTGCCGGCCACTTGGAAGGCCGGCGTACTGCCGTTGTGCAGCGCCTGCGCCGCCAGCATGTAGATGATCGTGAGCAGCAGGATCCCGGCAATCAGGAACATTCCGCCGTACAGCAGGGTGAGACGTATCCGGATCGTCGGACGCAGCCACGGAAAGACCGTTTCTGCTTCCTTGGGGTCCCAGGTCGGTTTGGGCGGTGCCGTCGGCGGCGCGGGGGTCGTGGCCATCGGCGGTCAGATCCGGTATCCGGAGCCCGGCACGGTCACGATGACCGGGGGCTCGCCGAGCTTGCGGCGCAGGGTCATGACCGTCACCCGCACGACGTTCGTGAAGGGATCGGTGTTCTCGTCCCAGGCCTTCTCCAGAAGCTGCTCCGCGGAGACCACCGCGCCCTCGCTGCGCATCAGCACCTCGAGCACCGCGAACTCCTTGGGGGCGAGCTGGATCTCCTTGCCGTCCCGGAAGATCTCCCGGCGGTTCGGGTCCAACTTGATACCGGCCCGCTCGAGCACCGGCGGCAGGGCTACGGTCGTACGGCGGCCGAGGGCCCGCACCCGTGCGGTCAGCTCGCTGAAGGCGAAGGGCTTGGGCAGATAGTCGTCCGCGCCGAGCTCGAGGCCCTCCACCCGGTCGCTCACGTCTCCCGACGCCGTGAGCATCAGGATGCGGGTCGGCATGCCCAGTTCGACGATCTTGCGGCAGACGTCATCACCGTGGATGACCGGCAGGTCGCGGTCCAGGACCACGACGTCGTAGTCGTTGACCCCGATCCGCTCCAGAGCGGCGGCGCCGTCGTACACGACGTCGACGGCCATGGCCTCCCGGCGAAGTCCGGTGGCCACCGCATCGGCGAGCAGTTGCTCGTCCTCGACGACGAGTACGCGCACGTCGCTGTCCTTCCTCTGAGCCCGTGTCCAGGGCAGGTGTCGGCACTGAGTGTGTGCGTCCATCCTGCCCCGTACGGCCATAAACCGGCTGTAAGGCAGTGCCGGGCACCGGGCGGAGGGGAATTCCTTGATTCCTGGGCCTGTTGAGGTTTCTCCGGGAGCGAGCCTGGGGAGGACGACTGCACACCCGCCGATCACGCCCCGTATGTGGCGCGCCACAGCCCGCTCCGCCGCCACTGGATTGCGTGATCGATTCATCACCCTCGGCACACCCCCGTGCCACCGACCCACGACGAGGGGGCGCACCATGGACGCATTCACCGCAGGTCTGCTGCAGCGGATAAAGGCCACAGAGACCGACCTGACGCGTGCTCGCGAAACCGGCGACGACTTCCTCGCGGACGTCGAGCAGGGCGAGTTGGACGATCTGCACCGCCTCGCGGCTGTGCACGGCGTCGAGGTCCGCACCGCGAGCGTCTGATCCGGACCGACGCATGCGAAGGCTCCGGCACCCGTGGTGCCGGAGCCTTCGCATGGGCTCCCCCGGCGCGGTCCGTGCCGCCGGGGCCACTCACTCAGGACATCAGTCGTGCCATGCCCCGTACTGCTCCAGCAGTTGCTGAAGCGGCCCGAACACCCCGGGTGACGCTGCCACCGTCAGATCGTCCGTCGGCCGCTCCCCCGGCCGGCCGCCGGTGAGCGCTCCGGCCTCCCGGGCGATCAGATCCCCGGCCGCCCGGTCCCACGGGTGGAGCCCCCGTTCGTAGTACCCGTCGAGCCGGCCCGCGGCCACATCACAGAGGTCGACCGCCGCCGACCCGCCCCGGCGGATGTCCCGCAGCTGCGGGATCAGCCGCTGCGCGACGGCCGCCTGGTGGGCGCGTACCGATGTGACGTAGTTGAAGCCCGTCGAGACCAGCGCCTGGTCGAGCGGCGGCGACGGCCTGCATCCCAGCCGCAGGTCGCCGAGGCGGGCGCCGCCGCCGCGCACCGCGTAAAAAGTTTCGCCGCGCATCGGGACCGCCACCACGCCCGCCACCGTCTCGCCGTCCTGCTCGGCCGCGATCGACACGGACCAGGTGGGGAGCCCGTACAGGTAGTTGACGGTGCCGTCGAGCGGGTCGATGATCCAGCGGACGCCGCTGTTCCCCTCCGAGCTCGCGCCTTCCTCACCGAGGAAGCCGTCGTCGGGCCGGAGGCCGGCCAGATAGCCGGTGATCAGCTTCTCGGCTGCGATGTCCATCTCGGTGACCACATCGATGGGGCTGGACTTGGTCGCGGCCACCCCCAGATCGGCCGGGCGCCCGTCCCGCAGCAGGGCGCCGGCGCGACGGGCGGCCTCCTGCGCGAGTTCGAGCAGTTCGGTGTGGAGTGGCTCGGTCACGGTTCTCCCTTACGCGTAGGGGCTGTCGGTGCCCGCGGCAGCGGGCTTGGGGCCACGGGCCGGGCAGCAGCCGACCGGGCAGAGATCGTGCGAGGGACCCAGCGCACCCAGCGCGCAGCGTTCCACCGGGCGCCCTCGTTCCGCCGCCGCCCGCTCCAGGAGGAGTTCGCGCACCCCGGCAGCGAAGCGCGGGTCGGCGCCGACCGTGGCGGACCGGGCGGCGGGCAGTCCCAGTTCCGCGGCTCTGTCGAGGGCCTCGGTGTCCAGGTCGTAGAGCACTTCCATGTGATCGGAGACGAACCCGATGGGCACCATCACGACGGCGGGTGCCCCCGAGGCACGCAGCTCCGCCAGGTGGTCGCAGATGTCCGGCTCCAGCCACGGGGTGTGCGGGGATCCGCTGCGCGACTGGTAGACGAGCTGCCAGGGATGCTCGACACCGGTCTGTTCACGGACCCGCTCGACGATCAGCCGCGCCACGTCCAGGTGCTGGGCGACGTAGGCCCCGCCCGCGGGCCCCGAGCTGTCGGCCGCCGCGGTGGGGATGGAGTGCGTGGTGAACGCCAGGTGCGCCCCGTCCCGAACGGCCTCGTCGAGTCCGGCGAGCGAGGTCAGTACGCCGTCCGCCGTGGGCCCCACGAATCCCGGGTGGTTGAAGTAGTGCCGCAGCTTGTCGACACGGGGAAGTTCGAGACCTTCGGCCTCCAGGGTCGCCAGTGCTTCCGCCAGGTCCTCGCGGTACTGCCGGCAGCCGGAATAGGAGGCGTACGCGCTGGTCGTCAGCACCGCGATCCGTCGGCGCCCGTCGGCGATCATCCCGCGCAGCGTGTCGGTGAGATACGGCGTCCAGTTGCGGTTCCCCCAGTACACCGGCAGGTCCAGGCCGTGCTCCGCGAAGTCCTTGCGCAGGACGTCGAGGAGTGCGCGGTTCTGGCCGTTGATGGGGCTCACGCCGCCGAAGAGGAAGTAGTGCTGCCCCACCTCCTCGAGACGCTCCCTCGGGATACCGCGGCCGCGGGTCACGTTCTCCAGGAACGGGATCACGTCGTCCGGGCCCTCCGGCCCGCCGAAGGAGAGCAGCAGAAGGGCGTCGTAGGGTTCTGGATCACGCTGATCGGACATGTCCCCGATCCTGCCACTCGTGTGCGGCGGGCCCGCGGACCCCCCGCTCCGGGGCCCCGGAGCCGTGTCCGGCCCACCGGTGGGTCCAGCGGCGGTGCTGAACAGGATCCCCGTCCAGCCGGCCGGGAATCTGCCCCTCCGGCCATGGCGCAGCGCCCCGCGACGTGATGGTGTGGCCCGGGACCGCAGGCCGCACCGGCCGGCGCCGTGGGTACGAGGGGAGCGGGCGGATGACCGGGACATCGAGGACGTCGGGCACCTGGCGCAACTGGGCGGGGAACGTCACCGCCCGGCCGGTGCGGGAAGTGACCCCCGCGTCGGTCGAGGAACTCGCCGCCGCCGTGAAGAAGGCGGCCGAAGACGGCCTGAAGGTGAAGGCCGTCGGCACCGGTCACTCCTTCACTGCGACAGCTGCGACCGACGGGGTACTGATCAGGCCGGAGCTGCTCACCGGCATCCGGCTGATCGACCGCGCGGCCGGTACGGTCACCGTCGAATCGGGCACCCCGCTGAAGCGGCTGAATCTGGCCCTGGCCCGTGAGGGGCTCTCCCTCACCAACATGGGCGACATCATGGATCAGACGGTGGCGGGGGCCACCAGTACCGGCACCCACGGCACCGGGCGCGAATCGGCCTCGATATCCGCGCAGATCCGTGCGGTCGAACTGGTGACGGCCGACGGAACTGTACTGACGTGCTCGGAGACCGAGAACCCGGACGTCTTCGCCGCCGCCCGGGTCGGCCTGGGCGCCCTGGGCGTGATCACCGCGATCACCTTCGCCGTGGAGCCGGGCTTTCTGCTGGCTGCCCGCGAGGAGCCGATGCCGTTCGACCGGGTGACCGGCGAGTTCGACCAGCTCGTCACGGAGAACGAGCACTTCGAGTTCTACTGGTTCCCGCACACCGGCAACTGCAACACCAAGCGCAACAACCGCAGCGCGGGCCCCGCCGCTCCACCGGGAAGGCTGTCCGGCTGGGTCGAGGACGAACTCCTGTCCAACGGCGTGTTCCAGGTGGCCTGCTCACTGGGCAGGGCGGTCCCCGCGGCGATCCCCTCGATCGCCAGGGTCTCCAGCCGCGCGCTCTCCGCCCGGACGTACACGGACATCCCGTACAAGGTCTTCACGAGTCCGCGCCGGGTGCGCTTCGTCGAGATGGAGTACGCCCTTCCGCGCGAGGCGGCCATGGGCGCGCTGCGCGAGGTGAAGGCGATGGTCGACCGCTCGCCCCTGCGGGTCAGCTTCCCGGTCGAGGTGCGCACCGCTCCCGCGGACGACATCGCGCTCTCCACGGCGTCGGGCCGGGAGAGCGCGTACATCGCGGTGCATCTGTACCGGGGCACTCCGCATCAGGCCTACTTCACGGCAGTGGAACGGATCATGACCGCGCACGGCGGGCGGCCGCACTGGGGCAAGGTGCACACACGCGACGCCGCATACCTGGCCGGCGTGTATCCGCGGTTCGGGGAGTTCACGGCGGTGCGCGACCGGCTGGATCCGGACCGGCTCTTCACCAACGGCTACCTCCGCCGGGTCCTGGGCGACTGACCCCGGCCGGAACCCGGCCGGGGCCGGTCCGACCGCCGCTGCCCGTCAGCCCGCGGGGGTGCTCGTGCCGGTGGCGTCGGAGCCGTCACCCGTCGCGGACTGCGAGGGCGTCGGCGACGGCGTGACCGCGCCCGGTGACGACGGTGCGGGGCTGGGGTCCCGCCCGGTCGTCGAACCGCTCTTGCCCGGATCGGGTTCCGGCTGCCGGCTGTTCCCGGCACTGCCGCTCGGCGTGGGCTCAGGGCTGCGGCTCCCGCCGTCGTCCTGACCGCGGTTTCCGTCCCTCTCACGGTGCGTGGTGCCCGTGGGAGTGGTGGACGGCGCCGGTCTTCCCGCGCCGCCGCCGTGGACCACGGAGCCCACCGTCGTCCCGATGCCGCCGTCGAGGTCGTGCCCGGAGAGCAGCTCGAAGCCGGTGATTCCGGTCATGGCCACGAGGAAGGCCACGACAGCCGCGATCGAGGAACGCTTCCAGCCGCGCACCCGGGTGCCGTGCACGGTGGGCGCGGTGTACCCGTCGTCCGGGAGCGCCGGGGCGGCGCCGTTCCTCGCATCCTCCGGCCACGGTCCGGCGACCGCGGCGGGCACCGCTCCGGGGTCCCGCGCCCCCGGGGCACTGTGCACCGGGACCTTGAGGACCTTCGGCTTCACCTGGACCCTGACCTCGCGGATCTGCTCCCCGGTGCGCCGGAAGAGATGCTGGAACACCGTGCCGCCGCAGGTGGCGATCACGCTCACCAGGCCCGCGCCGATGATCGTTCCGTAGACGCCGAGCTTCGATGCCAGTACCGCCGCCATGACGGCGGCGAACGCGCTGCCCGCGACCTGCGGCACGCTCAGATCGAGCTGCTTCCTCCTCGGCTTGCTGGTTTCCTCATCGGCCGGCTTCTGCTCCATCCCCAACCTCTGTTTGTCCGTGTCCTAGCACCCTGCACCAGAAAGGGACATATGAGCGAAGTAGATAGTTCCATTTCGGGCGATTGTGTGAAGGATGACACCCGAGGGCATACTCGGTGCGCACGTACCGGCTTCCAACTCCCTTGACCCGCCAGAACTTCGACGGCGAGCCGTCCACCCACTTGGTCCGAATGGAGTACTGTGGCGAGCCCTGGGCCCGGCCTCCCTCAGGGGTGTCCGGATCAACGGGAGGGGGCCGAAGGCGGCACTCGAACCGGCGGCGCCGTGGCACCGCACGGGCGCCTGCTGCGCAGAGTGACCGAATGGTCGCCCTGTGTCGCAAACAGGTAACCGTGCCATAACGGCGATCCAGGGCCGAGGCCCGACACGCCGGGCAACTCGGCAAGGTTGTGGCGTGCCGCACCCGGGCAGGCCACACTCGACTAGCGGAAGCAGCGACGCACGTGACGTCGGCAGGCACCACCCGGGAGGTTCCCATGCCCGAACTGCGTGTCGTGGCCGTCTCGAATGACGGCACACGACTGGTGCTCAAAGCTGCGGACAGTACGGAGTACACGCTTCCGATCGACGAACGGCTGCGTGCGGCGGTCCGTAATGACCGCGCCCGCCTCGGCCAGATCGAGATCGAGGTGGAGAGCCACCTCCGTCCCCGCGACATTCAGGCACGTATACGAGCAGGCGCCTCCGCGGAAGAGGTCGCCCAGATGGCCGGGATTCCGGTCGACCGCGTCCGACGCTTCGAGGGCCCGGTACTCGCTGAGCGCGCTTTCATGGCCGAGCGGGCACGCAAGACGCCCGTGCGGCGGGCAGGCGAGAACACCGGGACCGGACCTCAGCTCGGCGAAGCCGTGCAGGAGCGGCTGCTGCTGCGTGGAGCCGAACGGGAAACCGTGCTCTGGGACTCCTGGCGCCGCGACGACGGCACCTGGGAAGTCCTGCTGGTCTACCGGGTGGCCACCGAGACGCACTCGGCGAGCTGGACCTACGATCCGCCGCGCCGCCTGGTGCAGGCCATGGACGACGAGGCGCGGTCGCTGATCGGGGAGTCCGACGACTCGCTGGTGGCGCCCGAGCCGAGCTTCCCGTTCGTGCCCCGGATCGCCAGGCTGCCCCGCGACCGGCCGCTCGACCGTGCTCTGGACCGGCAGATGGAACGCCCGCTGGCGCCCTCTCCCCCCGAGCCGGAAGAAAGCAGCGGTGAGCGGGACTCGCTGACCAGCCTGCTGGAGGCGGTACCGAGCTTCCGGGGCGACATGATCGTCCCCGAGCGGCCCGCGCCGGAGCTTCCGCCGGCCGAGCCCGCGCAGGAGCCGGAGGTGGAGGAGCCGCCGGCGGCATCCGCGGGCGCCGGTTCGGCCTACGCGGATGTCCTGATGCCGCGCGCCGTGGCCGGGCACCGCGACCGGCTCACCGGGACGACCGACCGGCAGGCCGAGGCCGACGGAGTCCGCCCCGGACGCCGGGCGGCCGTGCCCAGTTGGGACGAGATCGTCTTCGGAACCCGGCGCAAGAAGCAGGACTGAGGGCTGTTCCCCCTGAGCATCCGCCGTGGACGGGAGCAGGCACCGGACACGTGGGCCGCACGCATCGCGTGCGGCCCACGTGTCGTGTCTCGCGCCTCGGCGGACCTACCGCGGGTCGGGGCCGGTGGCCACCGGACGGGACGGGTCGGACGACCACTCCGACCAGGAGCCCGCGTACAGAGCCGCCGGGATGCCGGCGATCTCCAGGGCGAGGACCTGGTGTGCCCCGGAGACGCCCGAGCCGCAGTAGACCCCGACCTCAGCGCCCTGCGCGGCCCCGAGCCCCGCGAAGCGCGCCGTGAGCCGGCCGGGGGCCAGGAAGCGGCCGTCCTCGCCGGTGTTCGCTGTGGTGGGCGCCGAGACCGCGCCCGGGATGTGTCCACCGACCCGGTCGATCGGTTCCACGTCGCCGCGGTAACGCTCCGCCGCACGCGCGTCGAGCAGCACCCCCTTGCCGGCCAGCTCCGCCGCACCGTCCGCGTCGAGCAGCGGCACCGATCCCGGGACCGGCACGAAGTCGCCCGGCGCAGGTTCCGGGATCTCCGCCGAGAGCGGCCCCGACCAGGCCGCGAGACCACCGTCCAGTACCCGGACCTGCGGATGGCCAGTCCAGCGAAGCAGCCACCAGGCGCGTGCCGCAGCCCAGCCCTGCCCGCCGTCGTACACCACGACCGGGGTGTCCGCGCGGACGCCTGCCCGGCGCATCACCGCGCCGAAGGCCACCGGATCGGGCAGCGGATGACGGCCGCCCGCGCCGGGGGGACCTGCCAGCTCCGCATCCAGGTCGACGAAGACGGCGCCGGGGATGTGCGCCGCGGCGTAGGCGGACCGGAGACTCGGACCGCCGAGCTGCCACCGGACGTCGAGGAGCACCGGAGGCCTGGGGCCTTCGGACTCCCTCGCGAGTCCGGCGGCGGAGATGATGGGTGTCATACGGACCATCCTCACCCAGAGCGCCGATCGTACGTACACGCCCGCGTACAACGCCCGTGCGTAACGACGGGAAACGGCTGAGGAATACCAAATCAGCCATCCTCCTGCTGGAACGTGCAAAATACGGCGCGGCCGTGGCGCGTCGCGCGGCAGGTGGTGGAACCATCTGGGCGGGGGACGGCATACCGCCCCCGCAAGGCCACCACCCATGGTCCGAGGAGAGAGCGAAGATGACCGAGGCAGTCTCTCGGCACGTGCCCGGAACCCCTTGCTGGGTCAGCCTGATAGTGCACGGGCTATCGGCCACCCAGGACTTCTACGGAGCACTGTTCAACTGGGACTTCCGGCCGGGCCCCGGCGAACTGGGCCCGTATGTGAGGGCGCTGCTCGATGGCAAGGAGGTCGCCGGCCTGGGGCAGATGCCGCCCGACCAGCATCTGCCGATCGCCTGGACGACCTATCTGGCGACCGATGACGCCGACGCCACCGCGGAGACCATCAGGCACTGCGGAGGCACGGTGGGGGTGGGCCCGCTGGACGCCGGCGAGGCCGGCCGACTCGCCATAGGGTCCGATCCGTCGGGTGCGGTCTTCGGTATCTGGCAGGCGGCCGCCCATGCCGGCGCCGCGACGGCGGGCGCCCCGGGAACACCGGTGTGGAACGAGCTGGTGACACGGGAGACGGTATCCGTCGGCAAGTTCTACCAGGCGGTCTTCAACTACGGGACAGAAGCTGTCGTATCGGCCGACTTCGACTATCTGACCCTCTCCCTGAACGGCCGGGCAGTCGCCTCGCTGCACGGTGTGGGTCAGGCGCTGCCACGCGACAGGGGTCCGCACTGGATGACGTACTTCGAGGTGGCGGACACCGACGAAGCCGCGCGCCGGGTGGCCGAGCTGGGTGGCCAGGTGCTCCAGCAACCGCACGAGGGTGAGACCGGCCGGCTCGCCACGGTCGCGGATCCGGAGGGCGCGGTCTTCACGATCGTCCGTTCGACGCGCTGACCGGTGCGGGTGCGGCGCAGGACCGCACCCGCGGGCCGGCCGCTCCCAACCGGCCAGTAGAGTTCCGCTCCGTCCCCTCCGACCCTGAGGTATCGAGTGAACTCCGCGCGCCCCGCACCAGCAGTGACCGTCGTCGGGATCGGTGCCGACGGCTGGCACGGGCTCACGGAACGGTCACGGGCCGTGCTGCGAGAGGCGGAGGTTCTGATCGGCGGCCCCCGACAGCTGGCGCTCCTCCCCGATGAGTGCCCGGGCGCGCGCACGGCCTGGCCCAGCCCGCTGCGGCCCGCGGTCCCCGGCCTGCTCGCGGCCCACCGGGGCCGCCGGGTCTGTGTACTGGCGAGCGGCGACCCGATGTTCTACGGCATCGGCAGGGCGCTGTCGGAGGTGCTGCCCGCGGAGGAACTGCGGATCCTGCCGCACCCTTCGTCCGTCTCCTTCGCCTGCGCCCGTCTGGGGTGGCCGGTGGAGGACACCGAAGTGGTCACGCTCGTCGGCCGCCCGATCAGCGGTCTCGCCGCCGAACTGCACGGCGGGCGCCGGCTGCTGGTGCTCAGCGCCGGCCCCGGCACGCCCGCCGAAGTGGCCGCGCTGCTGCGGAAGAACGGGTTCGGGCCGAGCCGGCTCACCGTACTCGAACAGCTCGGGTCCCCGGACGAGCGGCGCGTCGACGGCATCGCGGACACCTGGTCGCAGCAGCCGGGCGATCCGCTGAACGTCGTCGCGATCGAATGCCGCCGCGCCGGCGGTTCGCCGCGTCTCGGTGCCGCTCCCGGCTTGCCCGACGATGCGTACGAGCACGATGGTCAGCTCACCAAACGGCATGTCAGGGCTGCCACCCTCGCCGTACTCGCGCCCGCCCCGGGCGAGTTGCTCTGGGACATCGGCGGAGGCTCCGGGTCCATCGGGGTCGAGTGGATGCGTACGCACCGCTCCTGTCGTGCCGTCACGGTCGAGCGCGACGCCGTACGGGCCGAGCGCATCGCCCGGAACGCGCAGTCGCTCGGCGTTCCCGCACTGCGCGTGGTGACCGGCGGTGCACCTGGCGCGCTGACCGGACTGCCCACGCCAGACGCGGTGTTCATCGGCGGCGGTCTCACCGTTCCCGGTCTGCTCGACACCTGCTGGGACGCACTGCCCATCGGCGGGCGGCTGGTCGCCAACACCGTGACGCTGGAGTCCGAGGCCCTGCTGGCCGACCGGTACCGCAGCCACGGCGGCGAACTGGTACGGATCGGGATCTCGCACGCGGTCCCGGTGGGCGGCTTCACCGGCTGGCGTCAGGCCATGCCGGTCACCCAGTGGTCGGTCACCAAGAGAGCCCCTCACGCAGGAGAACAACGATGACGGTGTATTTCATCGGTGCCGGTCCCGGCGCCGCCGACCTGATCACGGTGCGCGGCGCCCGCACGCTCGCGTCCTGCCGGGTCTGCCTCTACGCGGGGAGCCTGGTGCCGCGTGAACTGCTGGCCGAATGTCCGCCGGACGCCCGCCTGGTGGACACCGCCCAGCTGAATCTCGACGAGATCACGGCGGAGTCCGTACGCGCACACCGTGAGGGGCACGATGTGGCCCGGCTGCACTCCGGAGATCCTTCCGTCTTCAGCGCCGTGGCCGAGCAGATGCGCAGACTGGACGCGGCCGGAGTGCCCTACGAGGTGGTGCCCGGCGTGCCCGCTTTCGCCGCGGCCGCGGCCGCGCTGAAGCGGGAGCTGACCGTGCCCACGGTGGGGCAGACGGTCATTCTCACGCGGATCGCGCACAGTGCGACGCCGATGCCCGAGGGCGAGGATCTGGCCACCCTGGGGCGCAGCGGGGCGCTGCTCGTGCTGCATCTCGCGGCCAGGTACGTGGACCGGGTGGTGGCGGAGCTGCTGCCGCACTATGGGGCTGACTGTCCGGCGGCGGTCGTCGCGATGGCCTCGCGTCCGGACGAGCTGGTGCTGCGCGGCACGCTCGCCGACATCGCCGGTCAGGTGAAGGCGGCCGGTGTGGTCCGCACCGCGGTGATCATGGTGGGACGGACGCTGGGAGCGGCCCAGTTCAGGGACAGCCATCTGTACTCGGTCGAGCGCGAGCGGCACAGCTGCTGAACAAGGGTGCAGGCGGGGGCTCCAGCGGTGGAGCGGCTCGGCGCCGGTGCCGGGCGGCAACGTCTGCGCGGCGGAGCGCGCGGTGCCTGCCACGGCGCTAACGCGGCGCCGCCCTCCCGACCACCTGGCCCGCTCGGTCGATGCAGATGACGTCCACCGCGACGGGCGCCCCCCGCAGCACGCCGAGCGCCTGATCGCGGGCGGTCACCGCCACCAGGTCGCCCAGCGGCACCCCCGCTGCCGCACACAACTGAAGTGCGGCGAGCCCCGTGTTGGCGGTGGCCACTTCGGACGCCAGCCTGTCGTCCGCGCCGCCGCGGCGGGCCAGCACGGCGAGGAAGTCCTTGTCGACCTGCGAGCGCGCCGAATGCAGATCCAGATGCCCGGCGGCCAGTTTGGAGAGTTTTGCGAAGCCGCCGCAGATGGTGAGACGGTCCACAGGGTGCCTGCGGACGTATTTCAGTACGGCTCCCGCGAAGTCCCCCATGTCCAGGAGGGCGTCCAGCGGCAGCCCGTACTCGGCGAAGACCGTCTTCTCCGAGGTCGATCCGGTACAGCCCGCGACATGGGTACGGCCTGCCGCACGGGCCACGTCGACGCCACGGCGGATCGAGTCGATCCAGGCGGAGCAGGAGTAGGGGACGACGACACCCGTCGTGCCGAGGACCGAGAGGCCCCCGAGGATACCCAGCCGGGGATTCCAGGTGGAGCGGGCGATCTCTTCACCGTGGTCGATGGAGACGGTGATCTCGACGTCGCCACTGCCTCCGTGACGCGCCGCGACCGCGGCGGTGTGCTCCCGCATCAGCGTGCGAGGCACCGGGTTGATCGCGGGTTCGCCGACGTCGAGCGGGAGTCCCGGCCGGGTGACCGTGCCCACCCCCGGCCCGGCTCTGAAGACCACTCCGGCGCCGGCCGGCAGCGTCCGCACGGTGGCACGGACCAGTGCGCCGTGGGTGACGTCCGGATCGTCACCCGCGTCCTTGACGATGCCCGCCATGGCCCTGTCCGCGGCCAGCTCCTCCGCCGCCAGCGCGAACGCGGGGGTCTGGCCTCTGGGCAGGGTGATGGTCACCGGGTCGGGAAAGTCACCGGTCAGCAGGGCCGTGTACGCGGCAGTGGCTGCCGCGGTCGCACAGGCACCGGTCGTCCATCCCGACCGCAGACCTGTGTGCTTGAGTTGGGCGCTGCGTCCTCCGGACGCCGTCCTGCCCGCCTCGTCAGTCACCGCGCGCCTCACTCATGGATGGACCGTCCTCGATGCATGTACTGATCCTCGGTGGTACGACCGAGGCCCGCCGCCTGGCGGAGATCCTGCACGACAGCCCGGTACGGGTCACCAGCTCGCTCGCCGGGCGAGTGGCGAGTCCGAGAATGCCGCCCGGCGAGGTACGCGTCGGGGGCTTCGGCGGGGCCGAGGGCCTGGCGGGCTGGCTTCGCGAACGCCGGGTGGACGCGTTCATCGACGCCACTCATCCTTTCGCCGGGACGATCAGTTTCAACGCGGCGGCAGCCGCCGCCACCACCCATGTTCCTCTGCTGGCCCTGCGCCGGCCCTCCTGGACTGCCGCCGCGGGCGACGACTGGCATCCGGTGGGCTCGCTGGAGGATGCCGCTGAGGCGCTGCCCGTGCTGGGCAGCCGGGTGTTCCTCACCACAGGGCGCATGGGGCTCGCCGCTTTCACACGACTCGACGGGCTCTGGTTCCTGGTGAGGTCGGTGGACGCACCCGGTCTGCCGCGGCCGCGGCAGACCGAGCTGCTGCTCGACCGCGGCCCGTTCACCCTGGACGGGGAGCGTGAGCTGCTGGCCCGCCATCGCATCGATGTGCTGGTGACGAAGGACAGCGGGGGCGCGGCCACCGCTCCCAAACTCCGGGCGGCGCGGGAGGCCGGCATCCCGGTCGTGCTGGTACGCCGCCCCCCTGTGCCCCTGGATGTCCCGGTGGCAGCCACCGCACAGGAGGCGGCCGCCTGGGTCCTTCACTTCTCCGGATAACGGCGAGGCGTCCAGACGATCTGCTCGCCGTCCGCCCGCCGGACGGTCCTGGTCTGCGAGGAACCCACGATGAGGAGGGTGCGCATATCGACCTCGTCGGGGTCGAGATCGGCCAGCCGGACGATGCGCACGGACTCGTCGGGGCCGCCGATGTCGCGGCCCAGCACCACCGGGGTGTCCGGTGCGCGCAGTTCGAGCAGCAGGTCGCGTGCCCGGCCCACCTGCCAGGTACGGCTGCGTGAGCCGGGGTTGTAGAGGGCGAGGACCAGGTCGGCCGAGGCCGCGGCGCGCAGCCGTTCCGCGATGACCTCCCAGGGCTTCAGCCGGTCGGAGAGCGAGATGGTGGCGTAGTCGTGGCCGAGCGGGGCGCCCGCCTTGGCGGCGGCCGCGTTGGCGGCGGTCACCCCGGGCAGTACCCGTACCGGCACGCCCCGGTAGGCGTCCTGCGACGCGACCTCGAGGACCGCGGTGGCCATGGCGAACACTCCTGGGTCCCCGCCGGACACCACGGCCACCCGGCGGCCCCGCCTGGCCAGGTCAAGGGCGAACTCGGCGCGTTCCGACTCCACCTTGTTGTCGGATCCGTGCCGGAGCTGGCCCGGCCGCAGCGGCACCCGGTCCAGATACGTGGTGTACCCCACCAGGTCGTCGGCGGCCGACAGCGCCCCCCGGGTCTCGGGTGTCAGCCACAGCGGACCCGCGGGCCCGGTGCCCACGACCACGACCTCGCCGAGCTCACTCGTCGCGGGGACCGCGTCGATCCGGCTCGGCAGTACCGCGACCGAGAAGTAGGGCACCGAATCCGCGGCCACGTCGGCCAGCCGGCCGGTGCGCTCCCCCGCCATGGTGGCGCGCTCCACGTAGCGGGCCTCGTCGAGCCGGCCGGAGCGTTCCAGCGCCCGCCGCACCGAAGGGAAGGTCCGGCCCAGCTTCATGACGACAGCCGAGTCGGTCGCCGCGAGCCGCGCCGTCAGCTCCTCCTCCGGCAGGGTGCCCGGAAGGATCGTCAGTACCTCTTCGGCCTCCACCAGTGGCTCGCCGAGCCGGGCGGCCGCTGCGCTCACCGAGGTGACTCCCGGGATCACTTCGGTCGGGAACCGGTGGGCGAGGCGCTTGTGCATGTGCTGGTACGAGCCGTAGAAGAGCGGATCGCCTTCGGCGAGCACGGCGACGGTGCGCCCGGCCGACAGATGTGCGGCGAGACGGGCGGATGCCTGCTCGTAGAACTCGTCGAGCGCGCCCCGGTAGCCGCCCGGGTGGTCGGTGGCCTCGGTGGTGACCGGGTAGACCAGCGCCTCCTCGATGTGGTCGGGTCTCAGATGCTCCGCGGCGATGGAGCGGGCGATCGACCGGCCGTGCCGGGCACTGTGATAGGCGATCACATCGGCCGCGGCGATGACCTGCACGGCCCGCAGCGTCATCAGCGAGGGGTCACCGGGGCCGAGCCCGACGCCGTACAGACGCCCCGGCTGTTCCGGGCGCCGCGCGTTCTGGGTGCTCACTCTTCTTCGCTCGCAATCGCGTTGATCGCCGCGGCGGCGATGGCACTGCCGCCGCGCCGTCCGCGGACCACCAGATGGTCAAGACCCGAAGGATGCGCGGCAAGTGCGTCCTTCGATTCGGCGGCGCCGATGAAACCGACCGGGACACCGATGACCGCGGCAGGCCGGGGGGCGCCTTCCTCGATCATCTCGAGGAGCCGGAAGAGCGCGGTGGGTGCGTTGCCGACGGCGATCACGGCTCCCTCCATGCGGTCGCGCCACAGCTCGAGGGCCGCGGCACTGCGGGTCGTGCCCATCCGGGCCGCGAGGTCCGCGACCGACGGGTCGGACAGCGTGCACACCACGTCGTTGTCCGCCGGAAGCCGCTTGCGGGTGACACCGCTCGCGACCATGGCGACATCGCAGAGGATGGGTGCGCCGGCACGCAGAGCCGCGCGGGCGTTCGCCACCACGGCAGGGGTGTACGAGACGTCGCGCACCAGGTCGACCATGCCGCAGGCATGGATCATCCGCACGGTGACCTGGGCGACATCGGCGGGCAGCCCCGCGAGGTCCGCCTCGGCGCGGATCGTGGCAAAGGACCGGCGGTAGATGGCCGCCCCGTCCTTCTCGTACTCGAACACGGTGTTCTCGCTCATCTCTCTACGGCAACTCTCTACGGCTTGGCTTGAGGCACGGACGGTGTGCGGGCCGCCGCGATCGTGTCGGCGATTTCCGTTACGGGCACGCCCCGCGCTCCGGACGAACCGGGCGCCGAGACGTCGTAGCCGTCGGGTGTGGCCACCACATCCACCCGGTCCCCCGGCGGGTGACCGCAGCGGCGCGCGCAGCCGGACCAGTGGACGGGCAGCCCGCCGTGTCCCGCGGCGGCGGCGCCGGCTGCGTCGGTCCGTACATCGGTCAGGGACTTGGCACAGCCGGACAGCCCGGTGCAGGCACCCACCCCCCACCAGGGGGACGCGGTCGTGGTGATCAGGCCGGCTTCGGCGAGTCCGGACAGCGACCCGGGCGCCTCGGCGCTCGGCAGAGCGGGGATGACCAGGCCCCGCCAGGGTGTCACGCGCAGCTCACCGCTGCCGTGGCGGGTGGCAGCACCGGCCAGCAGCCGCCATTGTCCGGATGTCAGCCGTCCGAGCGGCGCCGCAACGGACAGTGCGCTGCGGCCGTCCAGCCCTGCGACGATGCCGGGCTGCGGCGCCGAAGCGGGGCCCGAAGGCGCAGTCGCCAGTAGCTCGGCAGTGATGCCATCGGCTTCGAGGCGCCGGGCGAATTCCGTCGTCGACGTGGCGAAAAGGAGCTGGGAGCCGGTGAGTTCACGGATCCGCCAGGCTCGCGTCCCGCTCCGTTCGGCGGCTTCGACGAAGATCTCCGCAGCGAGCAGCGCGGCCCTGGCCGCGTCACGCGCCGCGACGCGGATTGCCTCCGGGCCGTCTCCGAGACGTATCAGTGCCTGCCCGTCCGGCCCGGCCCATACCGTCACGTCGGCGCCGAGCGCCGCCACGTCCTGGTGTCCGTCGTCGAAGGCGAAGAGAAAGCGACCGGACAGCGCGGGGGCCGTGGCGTCGTCACACAGAAAACGGTCGAGTGAGATTACCCACGGCAGTACGTCCGTTCGGTCCGTTCCGTCCCCCGGGTGTGCGGCGTCGAGTCCCGAGAGCGGTGAGGCAACGATGTTGCGGATGCGTTCGTGCCGGGGCGCGGGCAGCAGACCTGTGTCTGTCAGGAGACCGGCCAGTTCCGCACCGCGGTCCGCACCGAGCCCGCGGAGTTGGATGTTGCCGCGGGAGGTGATGTCCAGGCGTCCGTCGCCCAGCCGCTCTGCCGCGTCCGCCAGTGCGAGTGCCTGGTCCGCGGTCAGAACTCCCGCCGGAATCCGGATCCGGGCCAGAGCTCCGTCATCGGCCGGGTGCAGGCGCAGTGCGCCGGGGCAGGCGTCGCCGCTGTCCCGTATCGAGGAGTCGTCGCCGGTCGTGGCGGACGAGCTGGCCGGTGGCATGGCGGCGAGCATACCGACCATCACACCGGGCGACTGCCCCACGTCAGGGCTCCGGCCCTTACTATCGTCTCGACGGGTCACCCGGCCCGTCAACGCCGAAGACGGCGTCAGGGGAGGAAGCCCGGTGAGAATCCGGCGTGGTCCCGCCACTGTGAGTCCGGTGCGAGCCGGATGAGCCAGGAACTCCCGCCGTCCTCTCACTGCCCGGGGCGCGGACCCCGAGGAAGGCCAGACGCCGCATGCTCCTGCTGCTGTCGACCTCCGACACCGACCTGCTCAGCGCCCGTGCCGCGGGCGGCCCTGTGCCGTACCGGTTCGCCAACCCCGCCCGGCTCGATCTGAGCGAACTGCCCGCCCTGCTGGATGGTGCGGACCTTGTCGTGGTGCGCCTGCTCGGCGGTCTGCGCGCCTGGCAGGAGGGCATCGACCTGCTGCTGGCGGGTGACCGGCCGGTGGTGGTTCTCACCGGCGAACAGGCCCCCGACGCACAGCTGATGGAAGCTTCCACTGTTCCCGTCGGTATCGCGGCCGAGGCGCACGCCTATCTCGCGCACGGCGGCCCGGCCAACCTGGAACAGCTGGCCCGTTTCCTCTCCGACACCGCGCTCCTCACCGGCCACGGCTTCGACCCGCCCGCCCCCGCCCCCACCTGGGGGCCGCTGGAGCGCACCGCCCGTGGGGGTGCCACGGGCCCCCTGGTGGCCGTGCTCTACTACCGGGCCCACCACATGAGCGGCAACACCGCGTTCATCGACGCGCTGTGCGGCGCCGTCGAGGATGCCGGAGGCAGGGCGCTCCCGCTCTATGTCGCCTCGCTGCGCGCCCCCGAACCCGAACTGCTCGATGCGCTCGGCGGTGTGGACGCGATCGTCACCACGGTCCTCGCGGCAGGCGGCACCAAGCCCGCGACCGCGTCGGCCGGCGGCGACGAGGAGGCCTGGGACGCGGGTGCTCTCGCCGCGCTCGACGTGCCGATCCTGCAGGCGCTGTGTCTGACCGGTTCACGCAGCGCCTGGGAGGAGAACGACGAGGGTGTCTCGCCGCTGGACGCGGCCAGCCAGATCGCCGTCCCCGAGTTCGACGGTCGGCTGATCACCGTCCCGTTCTCGTTCAAGGAGATCGACGAGGACGGTCTGCCCGCGTACGTGGCCGACCCCGAGCGGGCGGCGCGGGTTGCCGGAACCGCCGTACGCCACGCGCGGCTGCGCCATATCCCGAACCCCGCGAAGCGTCTGGCGCTGGTCCTCTCCGCCTATCCGACCAAGCACTCCCGGATCGGCAACGCGGTCGGCCTCGACACCCCCGCCAGCGCGGTGGCCCTGTTGCGCAGGCTGCGTGCCGACGGCTACGACTTCGGTGACCAGCCGGTCCCGGGGCTCGAGTCCGGCGACGGCGACGAGCTGATCCGCGCCCTGATCGATGCGGGCGGCCACGACCAGGAGTGGCTCACCGAGGAACAGCTGGCCCGCAACCCGGTCCGTATCCCGGCGGCCGACTACCGGCGCTGGTACGCCCAACTCCCCAAGGAGCTGCGGGACACGGTCGAGCGGCACTGGGGCCCGCCCCCCGGCGAGATGTTCGTGGACCGCAGCGCCAACCCCGAGGGGGACATCGTGCTCGCGGCGCTGCGGCGCGGCAATCTGCTGATCCTCATCCAGCCGCCGCGCGGCTTCGGAGAGAACCCGATCGCCATCTATCACGACCCCGATCTGCCGCCTTCCCACCACTACCTGGCGGCCTACCGCTGGATCCAGGCAGCCCGCGAGGACGGTGGCTTCGGCGCGGACGCGATGGTCCACCTCGGCAAGCACGGCAATCTGGAGTGGCTGCCCGGCAAGAACGCCGGCCTCTCCGCGGCCTGCGGCCCGGACGCCGCGCTGGGTGATCTCCCTCTCGTCTACCCGTTCCTGGTCAACGACCCGGGCGAGGGCACCCAGGCCAAACGGCGGGTGCACGCCACGCTCGTGGACCATCTGGTACCGCCGATGGCCCGCGCCGAGTCGTACGGGGACATCGCCCGCCTGGAGCAGCTCCTCGACGAACACGCCGCCATCGCCTCGATGGACCCGGCCAAACTGCCGGCTGTCAGGGCCCAGATCTGGACGCTCATCCAGGCCGCGAAACTCGACCACGACCTCGGCCTCGATGACCGCCCGGACGACGACGGCTTCGACGAGTTCATCATGCATCTCGACGGCTGGCTCTGTGAGATCAAGGACGCACAGATCCGCGACGGCCTGCATGTACTGGGCAATCCTCCGGCCGGCGGCGACCGGGTCAACCTCGTCCTCGCCATCCTGCGCGCCCGGCAGATCTGGGGTGGCACGACATCACTGCCGGGTCTGCGCGAGGCACTGGGTCTCGACGAGTCCGCCGCCACCCGCACCACGGCGGACGAGGTGGAGGAGCAGGCCCGCGCGCTCGTCCAGGCGATGGAGGACGCGGGCTGGGACCCGGCCACTGTGGGCGGCATCGCATCGGGGCATTCCCAGCAGGTTGCCGACATCCTCGACTTCGCCGCCCGGCAGGTGGTGCCCCGGCTCTCCGCCACCACCGATGAACTCAGCCATGCCGTCCACGCGTTGAACGGCGGCTTCGTACCGGCGGGTCCCTCCGGTTCACCGCTGCGCGGACTGGTCAACGTGCTGCCGACCGGAAGGAACTTCTACTCGGTCGACCCGAAGGCCGTGCCCTCGCGGCTGGCGTGGGAGACCGGTGTACTCCTCGCCGACTCCCTGCTGGAGCGCTACCGCACCGACAACGGAGAATGGCCGACCTCTGTCGGCCTCTCGCTGTGGGGCACCAGCGCGATGCGCACGTCGGGCGACGACGTGTCGGAGGCCCTCGCCCTTCTCGGTATCCGGCCGGTCTGGGACGACGCCTCGCGACGGGTCACCGGTCTGGAGACCATTCCGCTCGCCGAACTGGGCCGTCCCCGTATCGACGTCACCCTGCGCATCAGCGGTTTCTTCCGTGACGCCTTCCCGCACACCATCGGTCTGCTGGACGACGCGGTGCGCCTGGCCGCGTCCCTCGACGAGCCGGACGAGCTCAACTACATCCGCGCCCACGCGCAGGCCGACCTGGCGCAGCACGGCGACGAACGCCGGGCCACCACCAGGATCTTCGGCTCGCGCCCCGGGACCTACGGCGCCGGGCTGCTCCAGCTCATCGACAGCCGCGACTGGCGCACCGACGCCGACCTCGCCGAGGTCTACACGGTGTGGGGCGGTTACGCCTACGGGCGAGAGCTGGACGGCCGCCCCGCACGTGCCGAGATGGAGACCGCGTACCAGCGCATCGCGGTCGCCGCGAAGAACACCGACACCCGTGAGCACGACATCGCCGACTCGGACGACTACTTCCAGTACCACGGCGGCATGGTGGCCACGGTCCGGGCCCTGAAGGGCTCGGCCCCCGAGGCGTACATCGGTGACTCCACCCGGCCGGAGTCGGTCCGCACCCGCACTCTGGTCGAAGAGACCTCCCGGGTGTTCCGGGCCCGGGTGGTCAACCCCCGCTGGATCGCCGCCATGCGCCGGCACGGCTACAAGGGTGCCTTCGAACTCGCCGCCACCGTCGACTATCTCTTCGGGTACGACGCCACGACCGGAGTGGTGGCCGACTGGATGTACGACAAGCTCACCGAGACCTATGTGATGGACCCGGAGAATCGCGCGTTCCTCCAGGAGGCCAACCCCTGGGCACTGCACGGCATCGCGGAACGGCTGCTGGAGGCAGAGTCCCGGGGGATGTGGGCCGAGCCCGATCCGGCCGCGATCGAAGAGCTCCGCCGGGTGTTCCTCGAGACCGAGGGCGAGCTGGAGGACAACGGCTGAGAACGCCGGATGTGCTGCCGGTCAGGGCGCGGAGACCGGCAGCACATCGGGCGACAGCGCTCCCGCCCTGGCCACCTCGGCGGTCACTCTGCGCTGGTGGTGGCGCCGGCACAGCACCTCGTAACCGACCTCGTCCGCCTGCTGGTTGACGTCCCCCACCACGACCTGGGCGCCTTCGACGACCATCTCGCCGCCCACCGTGCGGGCATTGTGGGTCGCCCGCGCACCGCACCAGCAGAGTGCTTCCACCTGCAGGGCCTCGATCCGGTCGGCCAGTTCGATCAGCCGCTGCGAGCCGGGGAACAGCTTGGTCCTGAAGTCGGTGGTGATCCCGAACGCGAAGACATCCAGTCCGAGGTCGTCGGTGACCCGGGCCAGCTGGTCGATCTGGACGGGGGCGAGGAACTGCGCCTCGTCCACGATCACGTAGTCGGCCCGGCCGCCACGGGTGATGTGGTCGACCAGATAGGTGTACAGATCCATGCCCTCATCGGCCTCGACCGCGTCGGTGACCAGGCCCAGCCGGGACGAGAGCTTGCCCTCGCCCGCCCGGTCGTCACGCGTGAAGATCACACCCTGGAGGCCGCGAGCGGCACGATTGTGGCCGATCTGCAGTGCCAGCGTGCTCTTCCCGCAGTCCATGGTTCCGGAGAAGAACACGAGCTCGGACATAGGAGAGTGGGAGCCTTTCGGTTCTGTGCGGGGGAGGCGCGGTGTCAGGAGCGTACTTCGAGCAGCGGGACGAGCTGTTCCGCGGGGGTCATCGAGCCGTGCATCCCGACCATGACCGACTCGTGCGGCTCTCGCCGGGACGCGGTGATCACCACATCGGCGTGGGCGGCCGCGACCACATCGCCGATCCGGCCGTGCACCCGTTCGTCGACGGAGGGCCCGAACCAGCCTGCCGCGATGGCTTCGTCGCGGCCGGCCACCCAGAACTGCTCACCCAGCACCTCGCGCCAGACGGTCAGGACGTCGGCAGCGGCTCCGGGCACGGCATACACATGCCGGGCCCGGCCTTCGCCGCCCAGCAGGGCGACGCCCGCGCCCAGTTCCCAGTCCTCGTCGAAGTCGATGCGGGACTCCTCGTCGAACGGGATGTCGATCATGCCGTGATCCGCGGTGACATAGAGCGCCGACCGGGGCGGAAGCTGTTCGGCAAGGCGCTGGGCCAGCCGGTCGGCATACATCAACTGGCCGCGCCAGGCATCCGAGTCCATCCCGAAGCGGTGCGCCTTGCCGTCGACCTCGCTGTAGTACGTGTAGATCAACGAGCGGTCGGCCGCGCCGAGTTGAGCGGCGGCCAGGTCCATCCGCTCCTCACCCGTGAGGCGGCCGAGAAACCTGCCGCCGCTGAGCGCGACCTTGGTGAGCGGGGTGTGCTGGAAGTCCGGCGACGAGACCTGAGCGGTGTGCACACCCGCCGCGTCGGCCAGCTGGAAGACCGTGGGGTACGGCTGCCAGACGTGCGGGTCGGTCCAGGGCTTCCAGCGCAGCTGGTTCATCAGCGCGCCGGTGTCCGGGTTGCGGGTCGTGTATCCGGTCAGCCCGTGTGTCCCGGGAGGCAGACCGGTGCCGACCGAGGCGAGAGAGGTCGCGGTGGTGGCGGGGAACCCCGCGGTGAGCGGACGTCCCGTGCCACCACGGGACGTCCCGAGCAGCGAGTGCAGATAGGGGGCCTCGTCCGGATGGTCGCGGATCTGTTCCCAGCCGAGACCGTCGATCAGGAAGACACAGTTCCGGTCGGCCGGGGTGATCTCAGGAATCGCCGCGGTGAGCCCGGGGACGCCCTGGCCGGCGGCGAGCGTCGGCAGCAGATCCGCGAGCGACCCCGACCCGTACTCCGGGACGGGGGCGGTGGAGAGGGCGAGTGGGTCCGGGTCGTGCCAGACGGGCTGGGCCATCAGCGGCCGGCCGCCGCGGTCGCCTCGGAGAGCGCCTGGGAGAAGGCGAGCGTCTGGCGGACGGTGTCAGGTCCGTCGCCCGCTTCGCTCACCCGCAGGCTCAGATCGTCGGCGGTGGAGCTTCCGGTGTATCCGTGGTCCGCCTCGCAGTTGGGGTCACCGCAGGCCGCAGGCTCCAGGTCGAGCCGGGCGACCGCGCCCCAGCCGATGGTCAGTACGACCTCACGGGGCAGGGTGCCGGGAACGTACTTCTCCGGATTGGCCACCACACGGCTGAGCACCACGGAGGAGATCCGGTCGAGCTTCACCGACTCGGTGGACGTGGTGGCGAACGGCGTCGGTGAGCCGCCGTCGGCGGCCTGTTCGTCGGTGTGGCTGACGATGAACCGGTTGCCCGTGAGAACGAGGACCGTGACATGACGGCGCACCTCGTTGGAATCGAACGTGGTCTCCTGGTGCACCAGATACGAAGCAACCGGCTCACTGCCGACAGCGGCCTCCACCGCCTCGGCCACGAGGGCCGGGTAATAGCCGCTGCGCTCGATCGCCGCGCGCAGCCCCTGGGTCGTCGTACCGGTCTTTGCCATGGGCTCCATCTTACGACCCCGGCCCGGGGCTCCGGCCCTCCCGTGACGGTCCTCAGTAGCTGGGGAGGCGGCGCGGACCGATGTCGTCACGGGCATGCGGTGGCGCCAGCCGGACGGAAGCGCCGAGGACGGACAGGCCGCCGGCCCCTACGACGACGGGTTCGAGGGAGACCGAGACCACTTCGGGGTGGTCGTCGACCAGCCGGGACACCCTCAGCAGGAGCTCCTCGAGGGCAGCGGTGTCCACGGGCGCCGATCCGCGCCACCCGAAGAGCAGCGGGGCTGTCCGGATGGTCCTGATCAGTTCGGCGGCGTCCCGGTCGGTGGCCGGGACCAGCCGGTGGGCGGTGTCGCCGAGCAGTTCGGACGGGGCGCCGGCCAGACCGAAGGAGAGAACGGCGCCCACGGCGGTGTCGATCGCGGACCGCACAACGGTGTCCACTCCCCTGGGGACCATCGCCTGGACGACCGGCCGGACTTCGGCGGGCGTACCGAGAGCACCCGTGAGCTCGGTGTAGGCGCGGCGCAGTCCTGCCTCGGACACGATGTCGAGGCGGACACCGCCGAGGTCGGGGCGATGGCGGAGATGGGGTGCGGTGGCCTTGAGCGCGACCGGGTAGCCGAGGGCGTCCGCCGCCGCGACAGCGGAGTCGGCGTCCGGCGCGGGCCGGACGGGCAGGACCTCGATGCCGTAGAGGCCGAGAAGGTCACATGCGTCGTCGGGCGAGAGGGCCAGACCCCGGGCGACGTCGACATGGGCTGTGTCCAGCAGGGCAACGATCCGGGCGGCGGCACCCGCCTCGTCGATGTCGTCGTACTCGGGGACCCGCCCGGGGTCGGCCGCCTGACGGCGCCACTGGGCGTACCTGACGGCCTGCGCAAGTGCCCGGACGGCGCGCTCCGCGGCAGGATAGGCGGGAATCCGGCGCGGGCCTGTGGCGTCCGGGGCGCCGGCGCCACCGGCGGGGGCAGCGGCATGTTCCGGTGCTCCGGCCTCCCGCGCCTGCCCGGCGCTGGGCGCGGGCTGCTGCTGGGATCCGGGCGCCGTGCTGGTGGCGGCGGCCAGCGCTTCGGCCAGGCCGCCGATCTCCAGGTGGACCACGGCCACCGGTTTGGCGGTGGGGGCGTGCGCGGCCGCCTCCCGCAGCGCGGCGGCGAGTACTTCACCATCGCCCGATTCCGTCACGCCGTTGTCGCCCACCCAGGGAATCGCCGTGACCAGCACCGCGTCGCAGGCGTTGTCCGCGAGCGCCCCGGCAAGCGCGTCGCGGAAGTCCTCCGGGGTCGCACCGGTGGTCAGATCGACCGGCGGCAGCGGACGGAGGCGTTCGGTGAGGCAGGCGTCGTACGACAGCAGTCCCAGCGACTCGGAGTTGCCGATGATCGCGACGCGCGGGCCGGCGGGAAGCGGCTGGCCGGCGAGCAGCAGGCCCGCGTCGACGAGCTCGGTGACCGTGTCCACCCTGATGACGCCCGCCTGCCGGAGCAGCGCGGAGACCGTGGCGTCCGGAATCCGGGTGACCGGAACGGCGTGCCCCGGCGGTGCGCTGCCGCTGTGCCGGGCGCCCTTGACCACCACGACCGGTTTCACCGCCGCCGTACGCCTGGCGAGCCGGGTGAACTTTCTGGGGTTGCCGATCGACTCCAGGTACAGCAGCGCCACATCGGTGTCGGGGTCGTCGTGCCAGTACTGCAGGAAGTCGTTGCCCGAGAGGTCGGCGCGGTTGCCCGACGAGATGAAGGACGAGAGCCCGGCACCTCGCCGGTGCAGCCCGGAGAGCAGCGCGATGCCGATCGCGCCGGACTGGGTGAAGAGCCCGATCCGCCCGCGGACGGGCGACTCGGGTGCCAGTGAGGCGTTCAGCCGGACAGCTTCGGATGTGTTGATGAGACCGAAGGCGTTCGGGCCGATGATGCGCATTCCGTACGACCGCGCCTGGCGGAGCAGTTCACGCTGGCGGCGCAGCCCGTCGGGGCCGCTCTCGGCGTAACCGGCGGCCAGCACGACCAGGCCCTGAACGCCGCTCTCCCCGCAGTCGGCCACCGCTGCCGGGACGTCCTCGGCGGGTACGGCGACGACCACCAGGTCGACGGTGTCATCGATCCCGGCGACCGAGCGGTGGGCGGGGACCCCTTCCACCTCGGTGAGGTCATCGGGAAAGGCGCGGTTCACGGCATAGCTGCGCCCGGTGAAGCCGGAGGCGAGGAGGTTGCGCAGCACCGTGCGGCCCACCCCTCCGGGCGCCCGGCCCGCGCCGACCACCGCCACCGCCCTGGGGGCCAGCAGCCGTTGCACGGACCGGGCCTCGGCACGCTGCTCCCGGGCACGCTGCACCGCGAGGGATGCCGCGGTGGGTTCGAGGTCGAGGGTGAGGTGGACGGAGCCGTCCTCGAAGCTGCGTTTCTGCTCGTACCCGGCGTCCGTGAACACCTTGATCATCTTGTTGTTGGCGGGCAGCACCTCGGCGATGAACCGGCCGACCTCGCGCTCACGGGCCACCGCCGCGATGTGCTCGAGAAGTGTGGAGGCCACACCCCGTCCCTGGTGTGCGTCCTGGACGAGGAAGGCCACCTCGGCCTCGCCCTCGCCGATCCGGTCGTAGCGGACGGTCGCGATGAACTCGTCGCCGATGGTCGCCGCGAGTCCCACCCGGTCGACGTAGTCGTGATGGGTGAAGCGGTGGACGTCCTTGGCGGACAACCTGGGATAGGGAGCGAAGAAACGGTAATACTTCGACTCGGGCGAGACCTGCTCGTAGAAGCTGACCAGCCGCTCGGCGTCGTCGGTGGTGATCGGCCTGATCCGCGCCGTGCCCCCGTCGCGCAGCACCACGTCGGCTTCCCAGTGGGCCGGATACTCCTGGTGCGGGTTCTGCTCCAGCGGGGGCTGCATGGGGAAAGCCTACGGGTCACTACGGTACGAGGGGTGGCGCGGCGCGGGATCCCGCAGGACCCGAGCACTCCGCACCCCATGCAACAATGGTCTAGACAACCGTCAGAGAACTTGAAGGGCAACACCATGGCTGAGCGCCGCGTAAAGGTCGGTTGGGCCGAGGGTCTGCACGCCCGCCCCGCCTCCATCTTCGTCCGTGCCACCACGGCTTCCGGCGTCCCGGTGACGATCGCGAAGGCCGACAGCAATCCGGTCAACGCCGCGTCGATGCTCGCGGTCCTCGGCCTGGGCGCGGAAGGCGGCGAGGAGATCGTCCTCGCATCCGATGCCGACGGAGCCGACGCCGCCCTCGACCGGCTGGCGAAGCTGGTCGCCGACGGTCTCGACGAACTCCCCGAGACCGTCTGACGCGGCCCGCGCCGCATTCGGCACACCAGAGCCGCAGCCCCGGATCGATCCGGGGCTGCGGCTCTGCTTTTCCCGTCCCCCGGAGCGGGAAGTCACATAAAAGGGCAGCGGCGAATACAAGGGCAGCGGCGAAAAACCCGCGCGAAATACACAACGAATGCGTTTCCTTTGTATACGGCACGCCTGTTAATTCAGCCCGCTCGCAATGTTTACAACGTGTTGCGAAGTCCTCACGGGTGCCTGCTTCCGCAGCCGGTGCGCCGCCGCGGCCCGATCGGCGTGCTGCGCGGTCAGGACGCGGGCACGCTCGGCGTCGCCGCGTGCCACCGCGTCCACGATGGCGCCGTGCTCCGCCCACGACTCGCCGGGGTGCACGGGCTGCTCGACGGTGTACATCCAGGCGATCTTCTGCCGGAGCTGGGTGAGCAGTGTGGTCAGCGCCGCACTTCCGGACGCCTGCACGAGTGTCTCGTGGAACCAGCTGCCGAGTGAGCGCAGATCCTCGCCCTGGCCGCGGCGCACTCGCTCCTGCCCGAGCCTCACCAGGCCCCGCAGCACCTTGAGATGGGCCTCGGTACGCCGCTGGGCCGCCCGGGCGGCCCCCATGGGCTCCAGGAGCATCCGCATCTCCAGCAGGTCGGCGGCCTCCCGCTCGGTCGGCTCCGCGACACAGGCTCCGGCGTGGCGCCGGGTGACGACGAAACCCTCGGACTCCAGGGTCCGCAGCGCCTCGCGCACCGGGACGCGGGAGACTCCGTAGCGACGTGCGAGCGGCTCCTCGGTCAGCCGGCCGCCCCGTTCCAGGACGCCCGCGATAATGTCGTCGCGAATTGCCGTGCACACCGAATGCGCGGGAATACGCATGCCCGAACCTCCGCCTTCATCCCCGCGGAACGCGGTCGACCGACGCCTGTTCGGTGACTCTATGACAGAGCATGTTAATTTCCGACGGCGTCCGGTAAACCATGGATATCTTTTGGCCACCGGACAGCCTGCCGTGACGCCCGTAAGGCCCCGGCGCGGAGCGCCGGGGCCTTACGGGAACGCAGGTGGTGCGGGGACCTCGGTCAGACGTTGACGCCGTGCGAGCGCAGATATGCGACCGGGTCGATGTCGGAGCCGTAGTCGGGGGTCGTCCTGGCCTCGAAGTGGAGGTGCGGACCCGTGGCGTTGCCGGTGGCGCCGGAGAGGCCGATCTGCCCGCCGGATGTGACGGACTGGCCGACCGAGACACCGATGGACGAGAGATGCCCGTACTGCGTGTAGCTGCCGTCGTTCATCTTGATGACGATGTTGTTGCCGTACGCGCCGCCCCAGCCGGCTTCGACCACGGTGCCCGCGCCGACGGCGTGGACCGGGGTGCCGCTCGCCGCGTGGAAGTCGATGCCGGTATGGCTGCCGGAGGACCAGAGGCTTCCGCCGGTCTTGTAGCCGGTCGAGACGTAGGAGTCGGCTACCGGGGCCACAAAGGCGTTCAGCCGTTTGCGGGCCGCGTCGCGGGCCGCACGTCGCTTGGCCTCGCGCTCCTTCTTGGCCTTCGCCTCGGCCTTTTCCCTCGCCTCGGCCTTCGCCCTGGCAGCCGCCTTCGCCTTCGCCTCGGCCTTCGCCCTGGCGGCGGCCGCATCGGCCTCGTGCTGCTGAGCGGTGGCCTGGGCCTCGATCCTGTCGGCGACGGTGTCTCCGACGAGAATGGTCCGGACGAGGCGGCTGTCCTGCGCGGTGGACACCGTGGCCTCGTCGGCCATGGCCGGAGAGGCGAGAGTGCCGATGACGCCCGCCGTGGCGAGGGTCGCCACACCCGCGGCGGTCGCGGTCCTGCTGATCGGACGTTTCGGGGCGCGGTGCTTACCGGTAGGGCGGGTGAACGCCATGAAGGGGCTGATCCTTTCCTTCCCTCTCGCCTACCGGGTTAGCTGACGGGTTCGGAGCAGGAAGGTCTCCTACGGGCCCGCTCCGCACGGAGAGGCCCGATTCACCCCAGGGACTGCATGGGTCCCCGGCTCCCCAGGCTCGCGCCTGACGGGGACTCGGCGATCGCTGTCCGGCGCCGCGGTTGCGGCCTGGGCATGTGACGAACAGCGAAAGCGACCGTAAGCGGTCGGTTCCGGCTGCGCCTAAAAAACCTGCGTCTTTGTCGCACATGCCACAGGACAGACACGGAAGTTCGGCACCAATCGGACACATTGCGGGGCTCCGGTTGCCTGTTGGCCTCCGGAGCCCCGCTCGTCACACCCGTTGCGATCACATCGGTGCGGACGCCGCGTCGCGCTCACGTCCGCCGCCGGCGGATCTCTCAGCCCGCGACGACCTTCACCTCGCCGATCCCGAGCCCCTCGACGGCTTCCCTGATCTGTCCGGCGTCACCGACGAGCACCGTCACCAGACGGTCTGCGGGGAAGGCGTTGACGACCGCCGCGGTCGCCTCGACCGTGCCCGTTTCGGCGAGCCGGGCGTACAGGTGCGCCTGGAAGTCGTCCGGGAGCTGCTGCTCGACCTGGTCGGCAAGGGTGCCGGCGACCGCCGCGGCCGTCTCGTACTTCAGCGGGGCCACACCCACCAGATTCTGTACGGCGACATCGCGCTCGGCGTCGGTCAGCCCCTCCGCGGCCAGCGTTCGCAGCACCTTCCACAGGTCGCCGAGGGCCGGGCCCGTCGACTCTGTGTCCACCGAACCACTGATGGCCAGCATGGCCGCGCCGGTCCCGTCCTGCGCCGAGCGGAGCACCTGCCCGAAGGCGCGCACACCGTACGTGTAGCCCTTCTCCTCCCGCAGCACCCGGTCAAGACGTGATGTGAGGGTGCCGCCCAGGCAGTAGGTGCCAAGCACCTGGGCCGGCCAGACGCGGTCGTGCCGGTCGGCGCCGATCCGGCCGATCAGCAACTGGGTCTGTACCGCGCCGGGCCGGTCCACGATGATCACCCGGCCGGTGTCGTCCGCGACGATCGGCGGTACCGGCCCGGGCGTTGCCTTGCCGCCCTGCCAGTCGCCGATGGTCTCGGCGAGCACGGCGTCCAGGTCGGTTCCCCTGAGGTCGCCGACCACCACGGCCGTTGCCGCCGCGGGGCGGATGTGCGCCTCGTAGAAGGCGCGCACGGCGGCCGCGTCGATACGCGCCACCGACTCCTCCGTCCCCTGGCGGGGGCGCGACATCCGCGATGCGGCCGGGAAGAGCTGCTTGGAGAGCTCTTTGGCCGCCCGGCGGGACGGGTTGGCCTGCTCGTGCGGGATCTCGTCGAGCCGGTTGCCCACCAGCCGCTCGACCTCGCTCTCGGCGAACGCCGGCGCGCGCAGCGCTGCGGCGAGCAGACCGAGCGCCTTGGGCAGCCGGGAGACCGGGACCTCGAGGGAGACCCTGACCCCCGGATGGTCGGCGTATGCGTCGAGGGTGGCGCCGCAGCGCTCCAGCTCGGCGGCGAACTCCTCGGCCGTGTGCTTGTCGGTGCCTTCCGAGAAGGCACGCGCCATGATCGTTGCGACACCGTCGAGTCCGTCGGGCTCAACGTCCAGCGAAAAGCCGAGGATGATCTCCACGGCCACGATCTGCTGTCCGGGGCGGTCGCAGCGCAACACGGTCAGCCCGTTGGGCAGGGTGGAGCGCTCCGGGGCCGGGAAGGCCCACGGAGTAGCCTCTCCCGGCTGGGGCTGTGGCTGGAAGGTCATGCTCACGGCTGGGGCGTCGGTCACTTGTCCGCCTCGTCGGTCTCGTCGGTCGCGCTGATCTCTTCGGGTTCATCGGCGGTGACGGGCTCGTACACCAGCACGGCTCTGTTGTCGGGACGCAGCCGCGCCTTCGCGACCTCCTGCACCTCTGCCGCACTGATGTCCAGCACCCGCTGGACGGCGGTCAGTGCGAGCTGCGGGTCGCCGAACAGCACGGCGAACCTGCACAGTTCGTCGGCGCGGCCGGCGACCGTACCGAGGCGGTCCAGCCATTCGCGCTCCAGCTGTGCCTGTGCGCGTTCCATCTCCTCGGCCGTCGGGCCGTCGGCGGCGAACCGGGCCAGCTCCTCGTCGACGGCGGCCTCGATCTGCGGTACCTCGACGCCGCCCGAGGTCTTGACGTCCAGCCAGCCGAGTGAGGGCGCCCCGGCCAGCCGAAGCAGGCCGAAGCCCGCGGCGACGGCCGTACGGTCCCTGCGCACCAGGCGGTTGTGCAGGAGCGAGGACTCGCCGCCGCCCAGGATCGTCAGCGCGATGTCGGCGGCGTCACAGTCACGGGTGCCGTCCTGCGGAAGCCGGTAGGCGGCCATCAGCGCGCGCGACGGTACTTCCTCATGGATCTCTTCGCGCAGCTCGGAGCCGATGACCCCGGGAAGCGACCCGTCCCTCGGCGGCTGCTTTCCGTCGTGCGAGGGAATGGTGCCGAAGTACTTCTCGACCCAGGCGAGCGTCTGCTCCGGGTCGATGTCCCCGACCACCGAGAGGACCGCGTTGTTGGGCGCGTAGTACGTACGGAAGAAGGCGCGGGCGTCCTCCAGCGTCGCCGCGTCCAGATCGGCCATCGAACCGATCGGCGTGTGGTGGTAGGGATGGCCCTCCGGATAGGAGAGGGCGGTCAGCCGCTCGAACGCTGTGCCGTAGGGCACATTGTCGTAGCGCTGGCGGCGCTCGTTCTTGACGACGTCCCGCTGGTTCTCCATGGACTCGTCGTCGAGTGCGGCGAGCAGTGAGCCCATCCGGTCCGCCTCCAGCCAGAGCGCGAGCTCCAGCTGGTGGGCGGGCATCGTCTCGAAGTAGTTGGTGCGCTCGAAACTGGTGGTGCCGTTGAGCGAGCCGCCTGCCCCCTGCACCAGCTCGAAGTGGCCGTTGCCCTTGACCTGGCCCGATCCCTGGAACATCAGGTGCTCGAAAAGGTGAGCAAGTCCGGTACGCCCCTTGACCTCATGGCGTGAACCGACGTCGTACCAGAGGCAGACCGCGGCGACCGGGGTCAGGTGATCCTCGGAGAGCACCACCCGCAGGCCGTTGGCCAGCCGGTGCTCTGTCGCTGTCAGGCCGCCGGAACCGGCCTCGGCTGTGGCCGTGTGACCCATGGGCATGTACGTCCCTTCGATCGCGTGTGTTGACCGCGTTGAATGCAGTGCTGCCACTGTATGCAAGCGCACTCATACCTGGCGAAGTTCCCGGGTCGCGGTCGGGGTTGTCAGTGGGACAGTCCACAATGGGCGGCGTCACTACCAGACCAGGCACGTGAAGGAGCCGCAGCAGCGATGGCCCGCCGCAGCACGAAGACCCCGCCGCCGGAGGACTTCGAGGAGAAGATCCTCGACATCGACGTGGTCGATGAAATGCAGGGCTCCTTCCTCGAGTACGCGTACTCGGTGATCTACTCACGGGCCCTGCCGGACGCCCGTGACGGTATGAAGCCCGTACACCGGCGCATCCTTTTCCAGATGAACGAGATGGGGCTGCGCCCCGACCGCAGCTATGTGAAGTGCGCCCGGGTCGTCGGCGAGGTCATGGGCAAGCTCCACCCCCATGGCGACGCCTCGATCTACGACGCCCTGGTGCGGCTGTCGCAGCCCTTCTCGATGCGGCTCCCGCTGGTCGACGGACACGGCAACTTCGGCTCTCTCGGCAATGACGACCCGCCCGCCGCCATGCGGTACACCGAGTGCCGGATGGCCGACGCGACCTCGCTGATGACGGAGTCGATCGACGAGAACACCGTCGATTTCGAGCCGAACTACGACGGCCAGGAGCGGGAGCCCGTGGTGCTCCCCGCCGCCTACCCGAACCTGCTGGTCAACGGCTCGTCCGGGATCGCGGTCGGGATGGCGACGAATATGCCGCCGCACAACCTGGGTGAGGTCATCGCCGCCGCCCGGCACCTGATCAAGCACCCGGGCGCGGATCTCGACACGCTGATGCGTTTCGTGCCCGGGCCCGATCTGCCGACCGGCGGCCGGATCGTCGGCCTCGACGGGATCAAGGACGCCTACGAGAAGGGCCGCGGCACCTTCAAGATCCGCGCCACGGCCACCATCGAGGACGTCACCCCGCGGCGCAAGGGAATCGTCGTCACCGAACTGCCCTTCGCGGTCGGTCCCGAGAAGGTCCGCGCCAAGATCAAGGATCTGGTGGGTTCGAAGAAGCTGCAGGGCATCGCCGACCTGAAGGACCTCACCGACCGCTCGCACGGACTGCGCCTGGTCATCGAGATCAAGAACGGCTTCGTGCCGGAGGCGGTGCTCGAACAGCTCTACAAGCTCACCCCGATGGAGGAATCCTTCGGCATCAACAACGTCGCACTGGTTGACGGGCAGCCGCTGACCCTCGGGCTCAAGGAGCTCCTCGAGGTCTATCTCGACCACCGTTTCTCGGTTGTCAGGCGTCGGAGCGAGTTCCGCAGGACCAAGCGCCAGGACCGGCTGCATCTGGTACTCGGCCTGCTGGTGGCACTGCTCGACATCGACGAGGTCATCCGGCTCATCCGTTCCAGCGACAACTCGGCGCAGGCCAAGGAGCGGCTGATCTCGCACTTCTCGCTCAGCGAGACGCAGACCCAGTACATCCTGGACACCCCGCTGCGCCGGCTCACCAAGTTCGACAAGATCGAGCTGGAGAGCGAGCGCGACCGGCTCAACAGCGAGATCGAAGAGCTGACGAAGATCCTGGAATCGGACGCGGAGCTGCGCAAGCTGGTCTCCGCCGAACTCGCGGCGGTGGCGAAGAAGTTCTCCACCGACCGGCGCACGGTCCTCCTGGAGTCGGCGGGACAGCCGGTCGCGGCGGCATCGCTGGAGGTCGCGGACGACCCGTGCCGGGTACTGATGTCGTCGACAGGGCTGCTCGCCCGTACGGCCGGCGGGGACCCGCTGAGCACCGAAGGCCAGAAGCGCACCAAGCACGATGTGGTGATCTCCGCCGTCCCGGCGACGGCACGCGGTGACATCGGCGTGGTCACATCGGGCGGGCGGCTGCTGCGGCTCGCGGTGATCGATCTTCCTCAGCTCCCGGACACGGCTGCCGCGCCGAATCTGGCGGGCGGGGCGCAGATCTCCGAGTTCATCTCCCTCGCGGACGACGAGTCGGTGGTCTGTCTCACCACGCTCGACGAGTCATCGCCCGGACTTGCCATCGGCACCGAACAGGGCATCGTCAAGCGAGTGGTGCCCGACTACCCGGCGAACAAGGACGAGTTGGAGGTCATCGGCCTCAGGGACGGTGACCGGATCGTCGGCGCGGCAGAGCTGCGGACCGGCGACGAGGATCTGGTCTTCATCACGGACGACGCTCAGCTGCTGCGCTATCCCGCGGGACAGGTACGCCCGCAGGGCCGGCCGGCCGGCGGGATGACCGGCATCAAACTGGCGGCCGGCGCCAAGGTGATCTCGTTCTCCGCGGTGGACCCGGCGGCGGACGCCATGGTCTTCACGGTCGCCGGGTCGCACGGCACGCTGGACGACTCGGTGCGGACCGCGAAGCTGACACCGTTCGACCAGTATCCGCGCAAGGGAAGAGCGACCGGCGGGGTCCGCTGCCAGCGCTTCCTGAAGGGCGAGGACCTGCTGGTGCTGGCCTGGGCGGGCGAGACACCGGCTCGGGCCGCCGCGGTCAACGGCACCCCGGCCCAGCTGCCTGAGCCCGACCCGCGACGGGACGGCTCGGGCATCCCGCTGACGTCACCGGTCGCCGCGCTCGCCGGGCCCGGCTGGGTCTGACACCCTGCCGGCACGGCGGATCCCGGTCGTGGGATCACGCGGTTGCGGGAGGGATGAACTGACGGGCCGTCACGTACTGGCGGAGGCGTCACTGCGCATCGCCTCGACCGGGCCGGCCCACCGGTGTGGACGCGGCGGCAGCTGAGTCACAGTCCGAGCCGGCCCCGGGAAGGGATTCCGGGCCGGCTCGGCTCCGGGCGGCCCGGCAGGCCACCGGGCCGGGTGCGCGCCGCCACGGCGTCACGGCTCCCGCCGCAGTCCGGCGCACCGCCCGGGCCCGGGGGCCGGGCGCCCGCGCCCCCCGAAGCATCCGGACCGGGCCGGCGGTCTCGGTTCCGCGACAGCTCCCAGCCGGTTTCCGGATCGCGCCTCAGACGGGATCCTCATCGGAGAGGCCCGCCACATACCGCAGGACACCCCACAGCGACTCGGGCGGGGCTTCCGGTCTGGGCTCCAGGCAGTCGTCGAGCCGTTTGCGCAGCGCATCGGAGTCGATACCGGAGCCGATGAGGACGAGCTGGGTGAGCGGCTTACCGTCGTGGGACCGGTCGGCCGGCTGGAAGCGCAGGAAGTTCCCCACTGCGTGCAGGGCGTATTTCTCCCGATGGCCCTCGACCGCGAAGTGCACGAACCCCTTGATCCGGTACAGGCCGTCGGGCCTGTCATCGAGGAACTCCATGAACCGGCGGGGGTTCATCGGTTCCGGAGAGACGAAACCGACGCTCTGGTAGTCGGCGTGCAGATGCCGACCGTGACCGGTTCGGTGCCCGTCCCCTTCGGCTTCGTCCGCTGCTCGCACATCGTCGAAGGACAGCTGTCCGATGCGTTCACCCGCGGGCTTGCGGTCGATCAGCAGTTCCGGGTCCACCTGACCATGGACCGCGCTGACCACCGGGACTCCCCCGGCGCTCTCCGCGATCACCGCCTGAATCCGGCCGCGCGCTCCGTCACCGGCCCGGTCGGCCTTGTTGAGCACCACCAGGTCGGCCATGGCCAGATGGCGGTCGATCTGCGGGTGGCGGGCGCGAGTCGCCTCGAATTCCGCCGCGTCGACGACCTGGACGAGACCCCCGTAGACGATGTGCGGATTCTCGCTCGCCAGAATCATCCGGATGAGTTCCTGCGGCTCGGCGAGACCACTCGCCTCGATGACGATGACATCGATGCGCAGATCAGGACGGGACAGCCGGCCCAGGTAGTCGTCCAGTTCACTGGTGTCGACGGCGCAGCACAGACATCCGTTGCCGAGGGACACCATCGAATCGACCTGCCCGGCCACCGTCATCGCATCGATCTCGATGGAGCCGAAGTCATTGACCACCACGCCGATACGGGTGCCCCGGCTCTGCCGCAGCAGATGGTTCAGCAGGGTGGTCTTACCGGAACCGAGGAATCCGGCGAGGACGACGACGGGCACGGGTTTCCTCGGCACGGGGGGCATGCGCCCGATCATAGGAGGCGGCCGGGGCTCCCGGTCAGCTCGGGCCGATGCCGGGCACCGGCTGCGGCGGGGGCGGCCCCACATAACGCGCGGCCGGCCTGATGATCTTTGAGTCGGCCGCCTGCTCCAGGATGTTGGCACTCCAGCCGACGGCCCGTGCGACGCAGAACGTAGGGGTGAACATCTCGCGCGGCAGTCCGCACAGCTCCATGACGACGCCGGCGTAGAACTCCACGTTCGTGTGCAGTTCGCGGCCGGGTTTCAGTTCGGCGAGTATCGCCTCCACCTGTTCCTCGACCTGTACGGCGAAGTCGGCCAGCGGGCCTCCGAACCGCTGGGCGATGCCGCGCAGCATCCGGGAACGCGGATCCTCGGTGCGGTAGACGGGATGCCCGAATCCCATGATCCGTTCCCCGGCGAGCACCCTGTCCCGGATCCAGGGGCCGATGCGGTCCGGCGTGCCGATGGCGTCCAGGGTGTCCAGCGCCCGGCTGGGCGCTCCGCCGTGCAACGGCCCGGACAGCGCTCCGACCGCACCCACCAGGCAGGCGGCCACATCGGCGCCGGTGGAGGCGACGACCCGTGCGGTGAAGGTCGAGGCATTGAATCCGTGGTCCACGGTGGAGATCAGATACTGCTCGACGGCGCGGACCTGCGCCGGGTCCGGCTCCGAACCGGTCAGCATGTAGAGGTAGTTGGCCGCATGGGGCAGATCGTCCCGGGGCTCGACCGGAGCGAGTCCACGTCCGATCCGGTGCAGTGCGGTGAGCAGGGTCGGGACGGTCGCACAAGCGGCGAGGGTGTCGTCGGCGCGCCTGTCGGCACCGATGTCGTACACCGGACGGAAGCCGGCCGACGCGCCGAGCAGGGAGAGCGCGGTGCGCAGACCCGCCAGCGGCCCCGAACCCGCACGGGCGATCAGCGGCAGCGCCTCGCTCACATCGGACGGCAGACCGCGCAGGGCGGTGGTGCGCGCGGTGAAGGACGCCCGCTGGATGGCATCCGGCAGCTCCCCGTAGATCATCAGGTGCCAGACGTCCTCGAAGGTCCGGGACTGCGCGAGGTCGATCGCTGAGTACTGGCGGTAGTGGTAGAAGCCCTCAAGGCCTCGGACGTCACCCAGTTCGGTGTCCGTGACGACGACGCCCGCAAGTCCTCGCGGAGCGGTGATGGTGGACATGTCTTCCTTCCGGGACGTAATCGTATTCATTGATTTGACTGTCCATCCTTGACTGCAATCCTGTCAATGTTGATTGAATCAATATTGATACGGTGACCCCATGACGGATCAGCCGGGGGATCGATCAATGGAGGCGGCGGGTCGCCGGCTGACCACCAGAGAGGCGGCGGACCTGCTCGGCGTGAAGCCGGAGACGGTGTACGCATACGTCAGCCGCGGTCAGCTCGGCAGCCGCCGGGCGCCAGGTGGCCGGGGCAGTACGTTCGATCCGGCCGAGGTCGAAGCGCTCGCCCGGCGCGGTGCCAGGAGGGAGCAGCAGCCCACCGGTGCCGAGTTCGCCTTCCGCACCGCCATCACCCTGATCGACACCGACCGCTACTACTTCCGCGGGGTGGACGCCACCGCCCTTGCCCGTGGCTACGGGTATGAGGAGGTGGTCGAGTGGCTGTGGACCGGGACGCTGCGGCCGGGGACCGTGTTCACGGCACCGGAGGTGGCGCTGGACGCGGGGCGCCGGGCCGCGGGGGCTCTGCCCGCGCACAGCACCGCGATGGACCGGCTGCGGGCCGCGGCCGTCGCCGCGTCGGCCGTCGACCCGCTGCGCTTCGACCTGGCACCGGAGGCTGTTCTCGGCACCGCGCGCAGCCTCATCCCCACCCTGGTGGGGGCGTTGCCGACGGCCGTACCTGACCAGGACGGCGCCCCGCTCGCCCACCGGCTCTGGCCCCGCCTCACCGGTCGGGACTCCGACCCGGCGTCACTTCGGGTGCTGGACGCGGCCCTTGTGCTGCTCATCGACCACGACCTGGCGGCCTCGACGCTGGCTGCCCGGGTGGCCGCGTCGGCCCGTGCGCATCCGTACGCTGTCGTCTCCGCCGGACTCGGCGCCCTCGAGGGGCCCCTGCACGGAGCGGCGAGCGGTCTCGCCCACCGGATGCTGGCCGACGTCCTGGACCGCGGCAGCGCCGCGCCGGTCGTCGCGGACCATCTGCGGACCGGTCGCCGGGTTCCCGGGCTCGGACACCGGCTGTACCGGGGGGAGGATCCGCGGGCCACTTCCCTGTTCGCGATGCTGGCGGACGTACCGCAGGCCGGACCCGCCCTGGACGCGGCCCGCGATGTGGTGGCGACCACGGCCCGTCACACCGAACTGCACGCCAACGTCGATCTGGCACTCGCCGTGCTGTCGGTCACTTCGGGGATGCCCGCCGAGGCGGGTGAGACGCTGTTCGCCGTGTCCAGAACGGCGGGCTGGATCGCGCACGCTCTCGAGGAGTACGCGGAGCGTCCGCTCCGGATGCGCCCCAGCGGCCAGTACAGAGGTCCGCGCCCGCCGCAGCCCCTGCCGTGAACGCGGTGGCGCGGACGGGGGTGTGGAACGGCAGTTCCGGTCCCTGGAGGCCCCCGCCCGCGGGAGGCCGGGCCGTCGCGCGGGCGAGGGCGGTCAGTGAGGCGCGATCAGGACGCGTACGCCTCGAACTCGCCGAGCCGCACGGCGGCCGGCCCGTGTCGGCCGTACCGGTGACCCCCAGCAGGCGGACGTCCGTCCCCGCGGGCAGAGTGATGTCGGCCGAGTTGCCGGTTGCCGGTTGCCGGTTGCCGGTTGCCCGATCGAAGCGGTAGCTCTTCGATCCGACCAGCGGTGCAGGCGACCCCGTTGACGCTGCCCAGCACCGTGAAGGTCTGGTCGCGTGCCGACCGGCCGGCGGGAGTTTCAGGGTGATCCGGCAGAGGTCCTGCAACCTCCCTGCGGGTGGGGGGATGCGCTGCGGACAGCGGGACGGCGGGACCGCCGTCGCGGTCACGCACGCCCTCCGGTGAGCTTCGGTGTGTGGGTGGGGCCTCCAGAGGTGGGGGAAGCGGGTCGGTGGCCCGGCGGCGGGGTCAGGCCCGCAGCCAGGCCGCCGTGTCCTGCGGGAGGCGACCGTCGACGTCCAGCGGACCGCTGGTCAGCAGGGTGAGCGAGTGGGCGGGGAGCTCGGCGGGCTCCGCGGCCAGGTTCACCACACAGATCAGGCCCTCGGACCGGGCGAAGGCCAGGACACCGCTCGCCACCGGAAGCCAGCTGAGCGCGGAACCGGTGAAGCCGGCCTCATGCCTGCGCAGGTCCAGGGCCGTGCGGTACAGCGACAGCATCGACGACGGATCGACTTCCTGGATGTCGGCCGCGTAAGCCGCCCAGTCCTCGGGCTGCGGCAGCCAGGGCTCGGCGGCGGGCACCTCGGCGGTCCAGGGCAGCGGCACCCGGCAGCCGTCCCGGCCCGGATCCCTGCCGCCGGAGCGGAAGTGCATCGGGTCCTGGATACGGTCGAGCGGAATCTCGACCTCCGGGAGCCCCAGCTCCTCCCCCTGGTACAGGTAGACGGATCCCGGCAGGGCGAGGGAGAGCAGCGCTGCAGCGCGGGCTCTGCGGGTGCCGAGCTCCAGGTCGGTGGGGGTGCCGAAGGTCTTGGCCGCGAAATCGAACCCGGTGTCCTCGCGGCCGTAGCGAGTGACGGTGCGCGTCACATCGTGGTTGCACAGGACCCAGGTGGCCGGAGCCCCCACCGGCGCGTGCTCCGCGAGTGTCTCCTCGACGGCCTGGCGCAGCCGGGTGGCATCCCACGGACACGAGAGGAAGTTGAAGTTGAAGGCGGTGTGCAGCTCGTCGGGCCGCAGATAGCGGGCGAAGCGCTCGGAGTCCGGCAGCCAGACCTCGCCGACGAAGGCGCCGCCGTATTCGTCCGCCACAGCGCGCCAGGAGCGGTACACGTCGTGGATCTCGTCCTGGTCGATATAGGGATGCGGGTCACGGCCCTCGACGAAATCGGGCAGCCCGTCCGCCTTGGTGAGCAGCGCCGCCGAGTCGATCCGCACCCCTGCCACGCCGCGTTCGAACCAGAAGCGCAGAACATCCTCGTGCTCCCTGCGCACCACCGGATGGGCCCAGTTGAGGTCGGGCTGCTCGGGTGCGAAGAGATGGAGGTACCACTCGCCGTCCTCTACACGGGTCCAGGTGGACCCCGCGAACTGGGACGGCCAGTCGTTGGGGGCGAGTTCACCGTTCTCACCACGGCCCGGTCTGAAGTGGAAGAGTTCGCGCTCCGGGCTCCCCGGGCCGGCCGCGAGCGCTGCCCTGAACCATGCGTGCTGGTCCGACACATGGTTGGGCACGATGTCGACGATGGTACGGATGCCCAGCTCACGCGCCTCGGCGATGAGTTTCTCGGCCTCGCCGAGAGTGCCGAAGGCGGGGTCGATGACCCGGTAGTCGGCGACGTCGTACCCGCCGTCGGCGAGCGGCGAGAGATACCACGGGGTGAACCAGAGTGCGTCGACGCCGAGTTCGGCGAGGTAGGGCAGTCTGCTGCGCACTCCTGCCAGATCTCCGGTGCCGTCACCGTCCCCGTCGGCGAAACTGCGCACGTACACCTCGTAGATGGCGGCTGATCGCCACCAGTCACCAGTGGCCTCGGACGGGAGGTTGTCTGCCACGTGACGGTCCTTTCGGGCAGGTGGGACTCCGCCGCCGGCCCCGGACAGCGGGGCGCCACAAGGAGGACCGGCGGCGGAGTGCTCAGAGGGGATGTGGTCCGAAGGCGGTGGTCAGCCCTTCAGGCTGCCCGCGGTCAGGCCGCTCATGATGTTGCGCTGGAAGATCAGGAAGATGATCAGTGTCGGTGCCGAGGCCATGGCGAGTGCCGCGACGAGCCAGTTCTCCGGCACGCCCTGGGCCAGGGAGTAGATTCCGACGTTGAGGGTCTGCTTATTCGGGTCGGGCAGCGTGAGCATCGGCCAGAGAAAGTCCTTCCAGACGCCGACGATCGCGAAGATCGAGACAACGCCCAGAATGGGCCGGGAGATCGGCAGCACCACCGAACGCAGGGTCCGCAGGGGCGACGCCCCGTCGATGGAAGCGGCGTCCAGGAGTTCACGCGGGATGGAGTCGAAGAAGCGCTTCAGCAGAAAGATGTTGAACGCATTGGTGACCGAGGGAAGCCAGATCACCCAGGGCGAGTTGAGCAGATTGCGCTGGAAGACCGGCAGGTCGAGCACGGTGAGGTACTGCGGAACGACGAGCACCGTCGCCGGGATCATGAGCGTGGCCAGCATCATGCCGAGGATGACCTTGCCGAATACCGGCCTCAGTTTGGACAGCGAATACGCCGCGGCGACATCGAGGACCAACTGGAAAGCCAGCGCCCCGAAGGCGTAGTAGAGCGTGTTGAGAAGCAGCTTGGACAGCTGCATCACGTTCCACGCATGGGAGTAGTTCTCCGGATGGAAGCTTCTGGGAACCGTGGTGGGCGGGGACTCGGCGAACTCCTGGGCCGTCTTCAGACCTCCGGTCACCATCCAGTACAGGGGACCCAGGAAGACCAGCGTGAACAGCAGCACCACCAGGGTGAGGACACCCCAGTAGACAGCCTTGCCGCGAGGGCGGCCCAACTGTGCCGGTGAGATCAGAGTGCGCTCTGCCATCGTCGTACTCCTAGCTCTCGCTGTCGCGGCTGAGTCGGACGTACGCCGCCGAGAAACCGGCGAGCAGCACGAGCAGGACCAGACCGAGTGCGGCGGCGCCACCGTAGTTGTTGAAATTGAAGGCGTATTGGTAGATGAGATAGACGACCGTCGTCGTGGACCCCTCGGGGCCCGCGCCGTTGGTCAGCAGGAAGGGCTCCGTGAACACCTGCATCGTCGCGATGATCTGCATCAGCAGGAGCAGCGAGAGGATCAGCCGGGTCTGCGGGATCGTCACATGCCAGATCTTGCGCAGGAGCCCGGCTCCGTCCAGCTCGGCCGCTTCGTACAGCTCTCCCGGTATGCCCTGCAGCGCGGCCAGATAGATCAGGGTCGCACCGCCCATGTTCATCCAGGTGGCGGCGATCACCACGGAGAGCATCGCGGTACTGGTGGACTGCAGCCACTGCTGTTCGGGCAGATGCAGAAAGTGCAGGACGCCGTTGAAGAGCCCGTAGCCCGGGTCGTAGAAGTACTTGAAGAGCAGCACCGAAGCGACCGGCGGAAGCATCACGGGCAGATACACCAACAGGCGCAAGTACCCCTGCGCATGCCGGAATTCGTTGATCACGATCGCGATGACGAACGGGACGAGAAAGCCGAGCAGCAACGCCAGGGCGGTGAAGAGCAGCGTGTTGCGCCATGCCTGCCAGAAGGCCGGGTCGTGGAACACGTAGTCCAGGTTGTCCAGGCCGACCCAGGTGGTCTTTCCCCCTTCGGTCTTCTGGAAGGCCAGGAGGAACTCCCTGACCATCGGGTACCACGAGAAGAAGGCGAAGCAGAGCACGGCGCCGATCAGGAAACTGTGCGCCGAGAGGTTGCGCCGCACGCTGCGGACGAACGCCTCGCGCCGCGCTTCCGGCGGCGGGCCGTGGTGCGGCGGCTGCACCGGCTTGTCGCTCGTGGACAGGGTGGGGGCCGACATGGTCTCTCTCCTTGGCGCCGGGTCTCGGGCGGGTGCGGGCCGGGACACGGAAGTCCCGGCCCCCATCGGTCTGTTACTGGTTCGCCAGGACCTGGTTGACCTGCTGCTCAGCGGTGGAGAGCAGTTTGTCGACGTTCGCGTTCTTGTTGGTCAGGACGCCCGACATCGCGTTGTCGAGGACCTTGTAGATCTCCTGGGCCTTGGCCGGCTCGGCCTTGCCCTTGATCGGGTTGCCCATGAAGGGCTTGAAGTTCTCGACCGGCATGGTGGCGCTGTCGGTGCGGGCCTGCAGGTCCGTCGCCTTGATGCCACCGGTCCAGAAGTTCGGCTGCGGCAGACCGACGGGCAGCGCGTCGGTCTTCTGGCGCGCCCAGTCGAACTGCCCCTTGCCGGGTGTGAGGTTCTTGTAGTTGTCCCAGGCGATGGCGGCCTTGATCTTGTCCGGGGAGCTGCCCTTCTTGATCATGTAGTCGTTGCCGCCGAAGAGCGTCGCCCGGCCGCCCGGGATCGGGCCCATGCCGTAGTCCTCGAACTTGGCGCCCAGTTGCTGGACCATGTAGGTCAGATCATCGGGCGCCGCGAGGAACATGCCGAGTTTGTCGGTGGAAATCTGCTTCTGCAGATCACCCCACTTGAGCAGCTGGGTCTTGCCCATGCTGTCGTCGTCCCAGCGCATGGACTTGAGGTTCGACAGGACCTTCTTGCCGATGGCGTCGTTGAACGCCGCCTTCTTGCCGTCCGGAGTGACGACATCGCCGCCCAGGCCGTACATCTCGGCGGTGAAGTGCCAGCCGCCCTGGTTGGTCGCGCTGTAGTCGCCGTAGCCCGAGATCCCCTTGCCGAGACCGGCGATCGCCTTGGCGTCCTTGCGCACGTCCTCCCAGGTCGTCGGCGGCTGGTTCGGGTCGAGCCCCGCCTGCTTGAAGAGCTTGCGGTTGATCATGAGACCCATGGTGTAGTTGCTGGTGGGCAGCCCGTAGAGCTTTCCGTCCTTCTTCAGGACGTTCGTCACGTTCGGGTCGATGCTGCCGAGCGCAGGGACCGTCTTCTCGTTCACATACGCCGAGATGTCCTCGGCGCCGTTGTTGTCCAGCACCTGCTGCAGGTCGGTGAAGTAGGTGTAGAAGACATCGGGCTGGGACCTGCCCTTGAGGGCCGCCGTGAAGCGCGTGGGCTCCTCGCACTGGCCGGGCGTCGACCTGCCCTGGATCGTGACGTTCGGGTACTTCTTGTTGAACTCCTTGACGTCCTCCTTCCACTCGCGCAGCTCGGCGGCCTTCGCGGCCGGCGGCATGCAGTCCATGGTCAGCGTGACCTTGGTCTTCGGGTCGAGTGGAGCGGACGGATCTGAGCTGCCGCCACCTGAGCCCTTGCTGTCGTCGCTGCTGCTGGTGCCGCAGGCGGCCAGAGCGGTCAGAGCGAGAGCGGAGACGAGGGCCGCCGCCGTGGTGCGGCGGTGGGTCGGGCGGAACCAGGTGCTTCTCATCGGTGGTCCCCTTGTGGGCAAGAGCGCGGGAAGCCCACAGCTGCGTCGCTGTGTGGCGGCGCAAACTCAACCACCGACAACAGCTCTCCGCAAGATGTCGCGCAGATTCCGCAAATTTTTGACAGCTATCGGCTCCTGTTGCGCGACACCTGCGCGGTCGAGCCGCGCACCACGAGTTCGGGTTCGAAGAGCAACTCGTCGGAGGGCACCGCAGCCCCTCCGATCTGCACGGACAGCAGTTCCACGGCAGCTCGGCCCATCGCCTCGATGGGCTGCCGGACGGTGGTCAGCGGCGGCTCCGTGCAGTTCATGAAGGCCGAATCGTCATAGCCGACGATCGAGATGTCACCTGGCACCGAAAGGCCCCGGCGACGGGCCGCACGCACCGCTCCGAGGGCGAGCGGGTCACTGGCGCAGATGACTCCGGTGACCCCTTCGTCCAGCAGCCGGCTCGCGGCGGCCTGACCGCCTTCGAGGGAGAACATCGCCCGCACGACCCGCTCGTCCGGCAGCTCGGCACCGAGCTCGGCGGCGATCGCGCGCGCAGCGTCGAGCTTGCGCATCGACGGGACGTGATCATTGGGCCCCAGCACCAGGCCGATCCGCTCGTGTCCGAGCGAGGCCAGATGCCGCCAGGCCTGGTCGAGCGCCACCGCGTCGTCACAGGAAACACCCGGAAAACCGAGGTGGGCGATGGCCGCGTTGATCAGCACCACCGGGATCTTGCGGTCGGCGAGCACCTTGTAGTGGTCGTGCGGAGCGTCCAGCTGGTGATAGAGACCGCCGGCGAACACGACTCCCGACACCTGCTGCTCGAGCAGCAGCTCCACGTAGTCGGACTCCGACACCCCGCCCTTGGTCTGGGTGCAGAGCACAGGGGTGAGCCCCTGCTGGGCCAGTGCCCCGCCGACCACTTCGGCGAAGGCCGGGAAGATCGGGTTCTGGAGTTCGGGGAGCACAAGACCGACCAGCCGGGCACGTTCGCCCCGCAGCTGGGTCGGGCGTTCGTATCCCAGAACGTCGAGTGCGGAGAGAACCGCCTGTCGGGTGGCCTCGGAGACTCCGGGCCGGCCGTTGAGCACCCGGCTGACCGTGGCCTCACTGACCCCGACTTTCCGGGCCACCTGTGCAAGTCGTCGCGTCATGCACGCAAGATTAGCGCAAGAACCGCAAGCGGTTTGCGTAGTCGTGGAAACTTCCGGTTATCGTTCCAGCCCTCTACCGTTCGTCCACATGAACACCGGACAGCCCAGGAGACTACGCATCGGGTTGCCCCGGCGCGTCTTCTCCCAGGTACTGCTGATGCAACTGGCCATAGCCGGCGGGGTCGCCGTACTGGCCACCGGCCTCTTTCTGCGCCCGCTCAGCGCCCAGCTCGACGACGAGGCCATGCGGCGTGCGCTCGCGATCGCCGAGACTACTGCCTCACCGCGGATCGCCGGGGAACTTCTCCGTACTCCGCCGACGGTGAACGGCCCTGTACAGGCCTACGCCGAGCGGATCCAGAAGGCGACCGGGGCCGAGTACATCGTGATCTGCGACCGCCGTGGGGTGCGCTGGTCGCATCCCACCCCCTCGGAGGTCGGCCGGCCCGTCTCCACCAGCGCCAGCGCCCCGCTGTCCGGCCATGAGGTGATGGGGATCGACACGGGGACCCTGGGCCGCTCGGCCCGCGGCAAGGTCCCGCTCCGTGACGACCACGGGCGGATCGTCGGCGCGGTCTCGGTCGGCATCACGTACGACAGCGTGCGCACCCAGCTGCTGGGCATGGTTCCCGGTCTGCTCGCCTACGCCGGCGGGGCGCTCGCCGCGGGTGCGCTGGCCGCGTACCTGATCTCCCGCCGCCTCCAACGACAGACGCACGACCTTGCGTTCTCCGACATCTCGGCGCTGCTCGCCGAGCGCGAGGCGATGCTGCACGGGATCCGGGAGGGTGTGGTGGCCCTCGACAGCGAAAACAAGATCCGGCTCATGAACGACGAGGCGCAGCGGCTGCTGAATCTCGGATCGGAGGCCATCGGACTCCCCCTCGCCGACGCGCTCGGTGAGGGACGTATCGCCGACGTACTGGCGGGGCGGGTGACGGGCGACGACCTGCTGACCGTCCGCGGTCAGCGGGTTCTGATCACCAACCGCATGCCGACCGACGACGGTGGCGCCGTGGCCACTCTCCGCGACAGGACGGAACTCGAGCGGCTCGGCCGCGAGCTCGACTCCACACGTGGACTGATAGACGCGCTGCGCGCCCAGGACCACGAGCACGCGAACCGGATGCACACCCTCCTCGGCCTTCTCGAACTGGAGATGCACGAGGAGGCCGCCGACTTCGTCACCGAGGTGGTGGGTGTCCACCGCACCACGGCCGAACGGGTCACCGAGAAGATCCACGATCCGCTGCTGGCCGCCCTGCTCGTGGGCAAGGCGGCGGTCGCGGCGGAGCGCGGGGTGTCGCTGCGGCTCACCCCCGACACCCTGCTGGCCGACCGGCTGGTGGACCCGCAGGGTCTGGTGACGATCGTCGGCAACCTGGTGGACAACGCCCTGGACGCCGTGTCCGCGTCTCCCGGCGCGCATGTGGAGGTCGAACTGCACGGCGAGGGCCACAGCGCCGTACTGCAGGTCCGCGACAGCGGGACGGGCATTCCCGAGGGGCAGCGCGAGCTGGTCTTCACGGAGGGCTGGTCGACCAAGAAGCCGCCCGCGCACGGCAAGCGCGGCCTGGGACTGGCCCTGGTCCGCAGACTTGCCGAACGGCAGGGCGGCAGCGCCCGGGCCGGGCAGAGCGCGGCGGGGGGAGCCGAATTCACCGTCGTACTCCCGGAAGCGCTCGCCGAACCGGGACTCGCGTCGGCGGACAGCGCGCGATGACCCCGCCCGGGGGCGCTGCGCAGCGCCCCCGGGAGCCTGACCGGCGGTTCAGTGGGCCTTCTTCGCGAACTCAGTTGTGTACGTCTTGCTGAGGTCCACCGTGGCGTTCTTGAGGTTCGGATTGAAGGCTTTGAGTACCTTCTCGACCGTCTCGGGACCGTTCGCGGGCATCACACCGTCCGTGGTGAACATCGGCAGCGTCGACTTGATGGACTGCGCGTAGAGCGTCTTGCCTCCCTGCGCGTAGTCGGCCGGCATCTTCGCCGCGATCTCCTCCGGCGAGTGCGACGACATCCACTTCAGGGTCTTCACGAAGGCGTTGGCCAGCTTCTGCACCGTCGCCTTGTGGCCGTCGACCCAGTCGGCGTTCATGTACAGGCTCGACGAGGGGTAGGGGCCACCGAGCGCGGCCTGTGATCCTGCGGGCGTACGCATGTCGAGCAGGACCTTGCCGAGCTTCTGGTCCACGATGTTCGCGACCGTCGGGTCGGTCGTCATCCCGCCCTGGATCGAGCCCTGCTTCAGCGCGGCGACGAAGGTCTGACCCGCCCCCACCGCGACCGGTGTGAACTCGCTGGTCTTCACTCCGTTGTGGACCGCCAGATATTTGGTGAGGAAGTCGGTGGACGAACCGAGGCCGGTGACGCCGAGCTTCTTGCCCTTGAAGTCCTTGGGGCTGCTGATGTCCCCGGCGGCCTTGTTGGAGACCATCTCGACCTCGCCGGGCGCGTGCGAGAACTGCACCACGGACTCCACGTGCTTGCCCTTGACCTGAAGATCGAGAGTGTGGTCGTAGAAGCCGACGGCGCCCTGGACGTCCCCGGAGACGAGCGCGGTCTCGGCCTGGACACCCGCGGGCTCGGTCAGCAGCGAGACATCGAGCCCCTGGTCCTTGAAGTAACCCAGGCGCTGGGTGAGCATCGCGGGCATGTAGATGACCTTGTCGAGGCCGCCCACCATGATCTTGACCTTGTTGCTGTTCTTCCCCTCGTCCGCGGAGTTACCGCCACAGCCGGTGAGCGCGGTGAGCGCCAGCACACCCGACACTGCGGCCGCCGACACCTTGAAGATGCTGCGCATGTTCATCACGTCCCTGTGATTTATACGGAACGGGCCGGATGTCCGGCCGGTTCTGCCAAAAGATCCGAAGCCCAGCGGGGCACGGGGGTGCGGATACTCGGTATCGCGAGGCCCCGCGGGGAGTTGTCCGGCCTCAGCGCTCGGCGCCGGCCTCGATCGGCCGCCACTTGAACAGGCGGCGTTCCGCGAAGGTGAGCAGTCCCTCGGTCAGCAGCGCGACAACGGCGAGAATGACCATCGCGGCGTAGACGCCGGAGGCGTTGAAGGTGCTCTGGGATGCGGAGACCAGCAGCCCGAGGCCCTTGGTCGCACCGATGTACTCACCGACAATCGCACCGATCAGCGCGAAGCCGAAGCTCACATGCAGGCTGGTGAAGATCCATGATGTGGCGGAGGGAATGACCACCTGGAAGGTCACCCGGCGGTTGCTCGCGCCCAGGATCCTGGCGTTGGCGACGAGGTTCCGGTCGACCTCCTTGGCGCCCTGGAAGGCGTTGAAGAAGACCGGAAAGAAGACGAGGACAACGGCCGAAGCGATCTTCGATGTGGTGCCGAGCCCGAACCAGATCAGGAAGATCGGGGCCAGCACGATGCGCGGAATGGCGTTGAGCACCTTGATGTACGGGCCGAGCACGTCGGAGAGGAAGCGGATCCGGCCGAGGGTGATGCCGAGGACCACACCGGCGATCACACCGACGATCCAGCCGACCAGCGCCTCGTACATCGTGTAGTAGATCTGTTCCCAGAGAGAACCCTGGGCGGTGCCGTGCACGGCCCACTCCTGGATCTGGTCCCAGATCTTCGACGGCATCGAGAAGTTGAAGGTGTCGATGACCCCGGCTCTGGCCAGCACCTCCCACAGGCCGATGCCCGCGATCAGCAGCACGGCTCGGGTCGCGTACACGAGGAAGCGGCGGTTGCGGGCCGCGCGCCGGCGCTCCTGGGTGCGGGTCTGCTTTCCGGCGGCGATCGGGACGGACCCGCCGGTGCCTGCGGCCCCTGCCGTGTCCTGGACGGACGGTTCTGCGGCGGCGGTCTTCTCCACCGGCTCGGTCTCAGGCGGCATCGACGGCACCTCGCTCACGTGTGATGCGGACTTCTTCGCCCAGCGAGGACCAGATCTCCCGGTAGATCTCGATGAACCTCGGCTCCAGACGGACGGTTTCGACCTTCCGCGGCCTCGGCAGATCGATCTCGAAGACCTGCTTGACGGTCGCCGGGCCGGCGGTCATCACGACGACCTTGTCGGCGAGCGCGATGGACTCCTCCAGGTCGTGGGTGACGAAGACCACCGAAGATCCGGTGCCCGCCCACAGTTCCAGCAGTTCGTCGGACATCAGGGCCCTGGTCTGGACGTCGAGCGCCGAGAACGGCTCGTCCATCAGCAGGATCTCGGGATCGTTGACGAGGGTCGCCGCGAGCGCCACGCGCTTGCGCTGGCCGCCCGAGAGCTGGTGCGGGTAACGGTCCTCGAAGGACGACAGGCCGACCCGGGCCAGCCACTCGCGCGCCTTCTCCCTGGCCTCGCCCTTCGGCACGCCGCGGAACAGCGGTCCCGCCATGACGTTGGACAGCACGGTCCGCCAGGGGAAGACGGCATCCTGCTGAAAGACGAATCCGACCTTGTCGCCGATGCCCCGGACCGGCTCACCAGCCACCAGCACCTCGCCGTCGGTAGGCTCCTCGAGGCCGCTGACCAGCGTCAGCGTGGTCGATTTGCCACAGCCGGTGGGGCCGACGACGGCAACGAATTCACCCCGGCCGACGGTGAGGTTCAGCTCTCTTACGGCGGTGTGCGGCACCCCTGACGGGGTGCGGAACACCTTGGTGGCGCCCCGCAACTCAATGGCAGGGCTGTTGTCTGTGCTCATGGACCGGGACCGTAGATGTGGCAGATGCCACAGCGGCAGCCTTGTGGGCGCAAGGCAGTCTTGTGCCTGCAAGACACTGTTGTGCTCGTTTTGCGCGCGCTACAACTACCTCGTTGCAACACCGCTTCAACAGAGAGCAGCCCGATGATTGATGTACTGGTGGTCGATGACGACTTCCGTGTCGCTGAGATCAACGCTGCGTATGTGTCGAGGGTTCCCGGTTTCCGGGTCGCCGCCCGTGCGCACAACGCCTCGCAGGCGATGGCGGCGCTCGAGCGCGAGCACATCGATCTGGTTCTGCTCGACCACTATCTGCCGGACGAGACGGGTCTTTCGCTGGTCCGCCGTATGCGGCAGTTCGGCCACCACACCGATGTGATCATGGTGACCGCGGCAGGTGATGTGGCGACCGTCCAGGCCGCCATGCGCCATGGCGCCCTGCATTACCTGGTCAAACCGTTCACTTTCTCCGTGCTGCGCTCCCGTCTCGACAGTTATGCCGCACTCCGCCGCACGGTCAGCCGGGTGGGAGGCAGCGGTCAGAGCGCCGGCCAGGAACAGGTCGACCGGATGTTCAGCGCGCTGCGCACCACGGGGCCCGCCTCCTCGTCGGGGCTGCCCAGCGGTCACTCCGTGCCGACGTCGGAGCTGATCCGCGACGTGCTCAGTGGTGCACTCCAGCCGCTGTCGGCCCATGAGGTGGCCTCCAGGACCGGCCTGAGCCGGTCCACCGCACAGCGATATCTGCGTCAGCTGGAGCAGACGGGACGGTTGAGGCTGACGCTGAAATACGGGGACACCGGACGGCCCGAGCACCGCTATGCCTGGGCCGTGCCCGGATCAGACGGCGCCGGCGCCGGTAAGTGACCGCACCTCCGTCTCGGCGTGCCTGGCCGCGTCCGGCGGCTCGGCCGATGTGACCGTCCCGAGCCAGCCCGCCAGGAAACCGAGCGGAATGGAGACCAGGCCCGGATTCTCCAGCGGGAAGAACTGGAAGTCCACGTCCGGGAACAGGGATGCCGGGCTGCCCGACACGATGGGCGAGAGCACCACCAGCGCCACGGCGGGGATCAGCCCCCCGTACACCGCCCAGACGGCTCCCCGGGTGGTGAAGTTCCGCCAGAACAGTGAGTAGAGCAGCACGGGGAGATTGGCCGATGCGGCGACGGCGAAAGCCAGGCCGACCAGGAAGGCGACGTTCAGATCCTTCGCCAGAAGCCCGAGGGCGATGGCCATCGCACCGATACCCGCTGCCGCGACCCTGGCCACCGCTACTTCGCTGTACTGCCTGGCATGGCGGCGTTTGAGTGACGCATAGAGGTCGTGCGCCACGGACGCGGACGAGGCCAGGGTGATCCCGGCGACGACGGCGAGGATGGTGGCGAAGGCGACAGCGGCGACCACGGCGAAGAGCACCGTGCCACCGGTCGAGCCCGCTCCCCCGCCGACCTCGAGGGCCAGTAGCGGGACGGCAGTGTTGCCCGCCGGGTTGGATGCTCGTACCTCGGCGGTTCCGACCAGCGCCGCAGCACCGAACCCGAGCACGATCGTCATCAGGTAGAAGCCGCCGATGAGCCCGATGGACCAGACGACGGAGCGACGGGCGGCGCGCGCGGTGGGCACGGTGTAGAAGCGCGACAGGATGTGCGGCAGGCCGGCGGTGCCGAGCACCAGCGCCAGTCCGAGACTGATGAAGTCGAAGCGGGAGGTCCAGTCCGCTCCATATTTGAGACCCGGTGCCAGGAAGCTCTTTCCGTGACCACTGTGGTTCGCCGCGGAGTCGAGCAGCGCGTTGAAGTTGCCGTGGAAACGCACCAGGACAAGCACGGTGAGCAGGATCGAGCCGGCCATCAGCAGCACGGTCTTGATGATCTGGATCCAGGTGGTGGCCCGCATTCCGCCAAGCGTCACATAGACGACCATCAGGGCTCCGACACCGATTACCGTCCAGGCCTGGGCCGCCCCGCTGTCCCCTCCGAGCAGCAGGGACACCAGACTGCCGGCGCCGACCATCTGTGCCACCAGATAGAGCACGGACACAGTGACCGACGAGGACCCCACCGCGATGCGTACCGGGCGTTCACTCATCCGGGCCGCGACCACGTCGGCGAGGGTGAACCGGCCGCAATTGCGCACCAGTTCGGCGACCAGGAGCAGGACCACCAGCCAGGCGACGAGGAAGCCGACCGAGTAGAGCATGCCGTCGTAGCCGAAGAGAGCGATCAGTCCGGAGATACCGAGGAAGGAGGCGGCGGACATGTAGTCCCCCGCGATGGCGAACCCGTTCTCCATGGGTGAGAAAAGCCGCCCGCCCACATAGAACTCCTCCGCGGAACCATGCCGGTTACGGCTCACCCAGGTGGTGATGGCGAGTGTGGTCGCGATGAACGCGCTGAAGAGCAGCAGCGCCAGGGTCTGGTGCTGTGTCGTGATCGTCTCGCCGCTCAACGGTTGATCCCCCGCGTCAATTCCTGCGTGTCCCACCGGAGATCGAGCGCCGCCCTGTCCCGGCGCAGCCGGGCATGACGGGCGTATGCCCAGGTCAGAACAAAGGTGGAAAGGAACTGTCCAAGGCCCGCGACCATGGCCACGTTCACCGCACCGGTTACCGGGCGGGCCATGAACCCCGGTGCTGTTGTGGCCAGAACGACATACGCCACGTACCAGGCGAAGAAGGCGGACACCGCGGGGACGACGAACCGCCGGTAACGGCTGCGTACTTCCTGGAACGCGGCGCTGCTCTGTACTTCCAGATAGATGTCGGCCGCGCTGCGGCTGAGCTCAGGGGCCGCCTGCGCCGGCACGACCGCAGGAGAGCCCGTCCCGTCCAACTCGCCCCAGCCGGAGGCCAACGCGTCGTACCAGGGGTCGTCCAGCCGCACCTCAGCGGCGTCGAGCCCTTCGTCCTTCTCCACCGAACACCCTCTCCCTGTGCGCAACCGCTGCGGTCGCGTGCCCAAGGATGGGTATTTTCGGGAGCTCGATAGCCCATATCGCCCCGCCTTCACCCCATTAGGTGACGGATGTACCCGGTGGCAGGGCGAGGCCCTCCCGATAGGCGTAACGCATGGCCTGCACACGGTCGCGAACACCTGTCTTGGCGAACAGGTTGTTGATGTGCGTCTTCACTGTGGCCGTGGAGATGTGCAGGGATCGGGCGATCTCCGGGTTGGAAAGGCCTTCGGCGATCAGTGCCAGAATCTCGGCCTCGCGCGAAGTGAGGCCGTCGGGGAGTTCCACCATCTCCCTTGCGGACGGCGGAGCAGTGACCCGCTCGACAAGCATCCGCTGCACGCTGGGCGACAGCCCCGCCTGCCCCGCCAGCACGTCCTCGATGGCACGGACGATCTCGTCACCGCCCGCGTCCTTGGTGAGATAGCCACGGGCCCCTGCGCGCAGCGCGGGAAAGAGCGACTGGTCATCCGAGAACGTCGTGAGCACCACGACCTGGGTGGACGGATACTCGGCCCGGATGCGACGGGTCGCCTCGACACCGTCACAGCGAGGCATCCGAAGGTCCATGAGGACCACATCGGGGGCGTGCTCGGCGACCAGAGCGATCGCCTCCAGCCCGTCCCTTGCCGCACCGACGACCTCGATGCCCGGCAGCAGCCCCAGCAGCATCACAATTCCCTCGCGCACAACGGACTGGTCGTCGGCCACCACTACCCGTGCTGTCATGCCGGCACCCTCAGTCTCACCAGGAAGCCCTCCTCGTCCGGTCCGGCCTCCAGCGTTCCGCCAAGGAGTTCAGCCCGCTCCTGCATTCCCAGCAGACCGTAACCCGAGCCACTGACAGCCAGCTCGCTCACCGGGGCCCGAGCACCCGAATCCCTTATCTCCAGGACGACTTCTTCGGCCAGATACTCAAGCCTCACGCGGACGTCGGCGCCGGGCGCGTGCTTGCGCACATTTGTCATCGCTTCCTGTGCCACCCGCCGCACAGCCTGGGACGCCTCAGCCCGCAGAGGTCTGTGCTCGCCGGTCACCGCAAGTCCGGCCCCCGGGACCACCTCCTGCAGAAACTCCTCCACGGGTGTCATCTCACCGCGCAGGGCCGAGAGTGCCTGGCGGGTCTCGGCCAGCCCTTCGCGCGCCATCCCCCGCGCCGCCACCACTCGCTCCAGGACCTGCTCAGACCCCGCGTCCCGCTCGATGAGCAGCCGTGCGGCCTCCAGGTGCACGAGTTGCGCGGAGAGGCTGTGAGCGAGCACGTCGTGGATCTCCCGGGCGATACGGGAACGCTCGGCCAGTGCGGCGGACTCGGCCTCGGCGGCCAGCGCAGCCCGTTCCTGCTCGATCAGCCGCTGGGCCGTCCCCCGCGCCTCGGCGTCCAGTCGGAGCACATAGCCCCCCAGGGCCAGCCCCGCCGTGGTGATCGCCGTGGTGATCAGTCGGTCGTTGTTCAGCAGTGCGTAGGCGCCGAGCGCGGTGATGGTGCAGGGCAGTGCTGCCGCAAGGGGAAGCCGCTCGATGGCGCTGACGGCGCAACCGCACCAGAGAACGGTGGCCGGAACGGAGAATCCCGTCTGCTGCGCTGCAAGGGCGGCGGCCATCAGTACCGTGAGCAGACCCACGGAGGACCACAGCCGGTGATCCAGACTTGTCCGGAAGAAAAGCCAGGCGACGAAGGCACAGACCACCACGCCCGCCACGGCCCCCGCCACGCCCCAGCCCTGAACATCATCCCGGGCGACAGTGCTCCAGAGCAGCGCTGAGATGAAGACGAACCGAAGGGCCCGGGCGAAGTCACGCCGGGTCTTTGTCAGACCAGCCCGGGAGAGCGCTTCACGAGAGGGCCATCTCGTCCAGGCACTGACGGTCATACGCGGTCCTTCCAAGCCGGTACCGGCGTTCCGGCTCCAGAAACACCGTACGACGGCGCTATCCGGCCGGCCCGCCACACCAGCACCCCGGACCGTACGAGCAGGGAGGCCGCCAGCGCGAGCAGCAGCGCCCCGGTGCCGAGGTGCACTCCGGCCAGCGCGGCGGCGCCCACAACTCCGAGGCGTACCCCCAGCCCCAGCACCCAGACCGCGGCGGTGGCCTTTGTGCCCCGGGCCCAGACCGTCCCGTCGGGCTCCGTCCACATCTTGGTCGTCCAGGCCCAGGCGGCGCCCATTACCAGTCCTGTCAGCAGCTCCACCGCTATCAGCGCGACCGACTCGGTGCCGTGGTGGGTGTCGAGGAGGCCGGGCCGGCGCAGTCCGAAGAAAACCAGCACCGCGGGGATCAGCCACCAGCGCCCGCCATGGTCGATCTGCTGCGTCCGGAACTGCCGCACCAGCACGAGGGCGACGGCCGCGGCAATCAGCAGGGCATCGGTGAACGTGGACGCTGTCATGCGGGCCTCCGATGAGCGGGGAAGGGGTACGCCTTCGACGCTACGGAAAGGCCCTGACCAGCAGATCGGAGCAGAGGTGGACCGTGGGTGGAGCTTCGGCTCCACCCACGGGTGGACCGGACGGCAGCCGCTCAGGCGTCGATACGAGAGCGGTCCATGGTCGCGGCTGAGCTGGTGATGAATTCCTTGCGCGGCGCGACCTCGTTGCCCATCAGCAGATCGAAGACCTGCTCCGACGACTCCAGGTCACCGATGTTGATCCGGCGCAGCGTGCGGAACCGGGGATCCATGGTCGTCTCGGCCAGCTGGTCGGCATCCATCTCGCCCAGCCCCTTGTAGCGCTGGATCGAGTCCTTGAAGCGGACGTTCTTCCGCTGGAATTCCAGCAGCTTCTGCCGCAGCTCGTTGTCCGAGTACGTGTAGACGTACTTGTCCTGGCCCTTCTTGGGCTGGACAAGCTCGATGCGGTGCAGCGGCGGTACCGCGGCGAAGACCCGGCCCGCCTCCACCATCGGCCGCATATAACGCTGGAAGAGCGTCAGCAGCAGAATGCGGATGTGAGCGCCGTCGACGTCGGCGTCGACCAGCAGCACGATCTTGCCGTACCGCGCCGCGTCGATGTCGAAGGTCCGCCCGGACCCCGCCCCTATGACCTGGATGATGGCACCGCACTCGGCGTTCTTCAGCATGTCCGAGACCGAGGCCTTCTGGACGTTGAGGATCTTGCCCCGGATGGGCAGCAGCGCCTGGAATTCGGAGTTCCGGGCGAGCTTCGCCGTACCGAGCGCGGAGTCTCCCTCAACGATGAAGAGCTCGCTGCGCTCCACGTCGTCACTGCGGCAGTCCGCGAGTTTGGCCGGCAGCGAGGAGGACTCCAGCGCGGTCTTGCGACGCTGCGCGTCCTTGTGCTGGCGGGCGGCGATCCGGGTACGTGCGGCGGCCACGGCCTTCTCCAGGACCGCGCGCGCCTGCGCCTTTCCGTCCCGCCGCGTGGAGGTCAGGAAGGCCTTGAGTTCCTTGGCCACGACATTCGCGACGATCCGATTGGCCGCGGATGTGCCCAGAACCTCCTTGGTCTGTCCCTCGAACTGGGGCTCCGCCAGGCGCACGGTCACCACCGCGGTCAGCCCCTCCAGGGCGTCGTCCTTGACGACGTCGTCCTCGGCGACCCGCAGCAGCTTGGCGGAGCGGAGCACCTCGTTGACGGTCCTGGTGAGCGAGCGCTCGAACCCGGATACATGGGTGCCGCCCTTGGGCGTCGCGATGATGTTGACGAAGGACTTGACCGTGGTGTCGTAGCCGGTACCCCAGCGCAGCGCGATGTCGACGGCGAGGTCACGAGTGACCTCGGTGGGGGTCATGTGGCCGCGGTCGTCGAGAACCGGAACGGTCTCCTTGAAGGTGCCCTGACCGGTGAGCCGCTGTACGTCGCAGACCGCTTTGTCCTGCGCCAGATACTCACAGAACTCGCTGATGCCGCCGTCGAACCGGAAGGTCTCCTCCGACTTCCCGGCGCCGTCGAGACCGCGCTCGTCGCGCACCACGAGCGTCAGCCCCGGCACCAGGAACGCCGTCTGGCGGGCCCGCTGGTGCAGGTGCTCCAGGGAGAGCTTCGCATCCTTCAGGAAGATCTGCCGGTCGGCCCAGTAACGCACCCGGGTGCCAGTTCTGGTCTTCGGCACCCGCTTGCCCTTGAGCAGCCCGTTGGCCGGGTCGAAGGGGCTGTCGGAGCCACTCTCGCTGAACATGCCGGGAACACCCCGGCGGAAGCTGATGGAGTGGGTGGCGCTGTTGCGGTCCACTTCCACGTCAAGCCGCGAGGACAGAGCGTTGACCACGGAAGCGCCGACACCGTGCAGACCGCCGGATGCCGCATACGAGCCGCCACCGAACTTTCCGCCCGCGTGCAGCTTGGTCATGACGACCTCGATACCGGACAGCCCGGTCTTGGGCTCGACGTCGACCGGGATGCCCCGGCCGTTGTCCCGAACCTCTACGGAGCCGTCATCGTGAAGAATGACATCGATGTGATCGCAGTAGCCGCCGAGGGCCTCGTCGACCGAATTGTCGATGATCTCCCAGAGACAGTGCATCAGTCCGCGGCTGTCGGTGGACCCGATGTACATGCCGGGCCGCTTCCGGACCGCTTCGAGCCCTTCGAGTACGAGCAGGTGCCGCGCGGTGTAGTTGGAGCCATCACGGTCCGCTCCGCTCAACAGCGCAGTGGACGGCACGGACATATCGGCGGTCACGCGGTTCGCTCCTCGCTGAATTTACTTTTGGCCCCAGTGGGTATAGGCCGGGCATCGGTCGCCTGTCAGAGCGTACAGAGCCCTGGTAGAGCCGTTGTTACGCCACCCTAGAAGATTCACGCCCCAAACCAGCACCGTACACTTGTTCGATACCACCTTGGAGTGAAGCACACATCACGTTCCCTTCGAGGCATGAACCATTTAGGCTCCGGGCACGTCCTCATCAACAACCGGCAGCCAGCCGGGAGGGCCAAAGAAGACAAGCAACGCGAAACCGTAAAGCCATCGCAATACGGCTCATTCGCCGCCAACCGGCAGCAGACGGCCACCTTGACAAAAAGTTTCGAGGAAAAGCCGAGAGCGGGAACGTTTTCGGCCTGGTTGGATGTTGACCCTGGTACGACAGCTCGTCGAGCTAGAGAAGAGGCGACGTGACTACTGTTCTGACCCCCGCGAGCCCGCTGACGGCCGCTGACCGCTGCGACCGATGCGGCGCCCAGGCATACCTGCGCGTCGTACTCACCAGCGGCGGCGAACTGCTCTTCTGCGCCCACCATGGTCGTAAGTTCGAGCCAGAACTCAAGAAGATCGCCGCGGACATACAGGATGAGACGGACCGCCTGACGGCCGTCCAGGACCATTCCCAAGAAGAGGATCGCTGATACCTCGAACCCACGACGAGCCAAGGACCGGATTGAAGTCGGTCGACGGGCGGCCTCGCCTGGATCCCCAGGAGAGGCCGTCCGTTCTCATACCCGGACCGGAACGGTGCTCAACCGTGCGTATTCACGGCGTGAACCATCGCCGACACCCGGGTGTACACCCCTGGGCTCTGGGCCCGGCCACACCCGGCCCCCCAGGAGACCAGCCCGATGAGCCTTCCGCCGGCTACCAGCGGACCGCCGCTGTCTCCTTGGCAGGCGTCGTGACCACCGCCAGGATCCCCCGCGCAGAGCATCGTCGACGCCTCGTATTTCTCAGTCACCGACCCTGGGTAGGCGTCCGCGCACCGGGCATCGGGAAGCACTGACACCCAGGTGACGTGCAGTAGCGTGGGGTAATCTCCGCCGCCGGTCGTGTCACCCCATCCATAGACCTCGGCTGCCGTACCGGGCCGCTCGGCCGGGTCCTCGGCGCCCGCCATCCGGATCACGTCCGAGCCGGGTAGCGGCCGCGACAGCGTCAGTACCGCCAGGTCCCCACCTTCGGCGTATCGCTCGTATCCCGGGTTGATCCATTCGGCGTCCACCGAAATCTCCCGGCCACCGGGTGCCCGCAGATCGCTACGACCGGCGATGGCCTTCAAGTCATGAACCTGGTCGAGCGGCCCCCCGAGAACCTCACGGGTCAGACAATGGGCCGCTGTCACCACTTTGCGTGGCGCCACCGCCACACCTCCGCAGAACTGACCGGCCCTGCGGTTCCCGAACCGCTCCCGGCTGGAGAGCGCCACCATCCACGGGCTCGCGGACACGGATACCGCGCGGCCGCCGACCACCGCACTGTCGGCAGCTGCGGGTACGGACAGAGCCGGTGCCGCGACGGCTGCCGCGGCGGACAGCATCAGGACTCCTGCCAGCGCTCGGACGGTAGGACGACGCATACCTTCCCCTGACTCTCCGGTGGAACTTCTTCACCCAGAGTGAATCAGGCTGCGGCCGACCGTGCCCGCAGGCACCAGACAGATGGTGCACAGCGGGCCCAGGCCCTCCCGAAGGAGGGCCTGGGCCCGCTGTGCCATGCCGTACCGTGCGGTGAAGGTCTAGTCGAGGTAGTCGCGCAGAACCTGCGACCGCGACGGGTGGCGCAGCTTCGACATGGTCTTCGACTCGATCTGACGGATCCGCTCACGCGTCACGCCGTAGACCTTGCCGATCTCGTCGAGCGTCTTCGGCTGGCCATCGGTGAGCCCGAAGCGCATGGAGACCACGCCCGCCTCACGCTCGGACAGCGTGTCCAGCACCGAGTGCAGCTGTTCCTGGAGGAGCGTGAAACTGACCGCATCCGCCGGGACGACAGCCTCGGAGTCCTCGATGAGGTCACCGAACTCGCTGTCGCCGTCCTCACCGAGGGGGGTGTGGAGGGAGATCGGCTCACGGCCGTACTTCTGGACCTCGATGACCTTCTCGGGGGTCATGTCGAGCTCCTTGGCCAGCTCCTCCGGGGTGGGCTCACGACCCAGGTCCTGGAGCATCTGACGCTGGACTCGAGCGAGCTTGTTGATGACCTCGACCATGTGCACCGGGATACGAATGGTGCGGGCCTGGTCGGCCATGGCGCGCGTGATCGCCTGACGGATCCACCAGGTGGCGTACGTGGAGAACTTGTAGCCCTTGGTGTAGTCGAACTTCTCGACCGCACGGATCAGACCGAGGTTGCCCTCCTGGATCAGGTCGAGGAAGAGCATTCCGCGGCCGGTGTAACGCTTGGCGAGCGAGACGACAAGACGGAGGTTGGCCTCGAGCAGGTGGTTCTTGGCCCGGCGGCCGTCCTCGGCGATGATCTCCAGTTCACGCTTGAGCTTCGGCGCGAGCTTGTCGGAGTTGGCCAGCTTGTCCTCGGCGAAGAGCCCTGCCTCGATCCGCTTGGCGAGCTCCACCTCCTGCTCCGCGTTGAGGAGCGGAACCTTGCCGATCTGCTTCAGGTAGTCCTTGACCGGGTCCGCGGTCGCACCTGCAACAGCAACCTGCTGCGCCGGGGCGTCGTCCTCGTCGTCGTCGGAGAGAACGAAGCCCTTGGCCTCGCCGCCCTCTTCTTCCTCCTCGCCGGCCTTGGCTGCGGGAGTCTCCTCCGCCTCGTCACCGTCGAGTACCTCGTCGGCGTCCTTCTTGGAGGCGGTCTTCTTCGCGGCGCTCTTCTTGGCGACCGTCTTCTTCGCGGCGCTCTTCTTGGCGGCCGTCTTCTTCGCAGCGGCCTTCTTGGCGGGCTCTGATTCTTCAGCCACGACGTCCACGCTCTCGGCAGCCGGTGCCGCCGTAGCCGCCACGGTCTTCGTCGTGGTCGTCTTGGCCGCGACAGTCCTGGTGGCGGTGCGCTTCACCGGGCTCTTGGCGGCGACGCTCTTGCGGGTGCGCTTGGGCGACTCCGCGGCACTGACCATCAGAGTCACACCCTCTTCCTCGAGGATCTGGTTGAGGCTGCGCAGAACGTTCTTCCACTGGGTGGCCGGAATCTGGTCGGCCTCGAAGGCCCGGCGCACGTCGTCGCCTGCGATCTGCCCATCAGCCTTTCCCCGCTCGATGAGCGCCATGACAGACTCGGACTCGGCGATCTCCGGCGGGAGAGTACGGGATGTGCTGGCCGACACGAACAACCTCTCGAAACGATGGAAACGGCTTCCGGCTCCGCCCTTGACGGGCCTGGAACCGACGACCGCCGGCTGGGGATGTACCGACGGCGCGGGCTGAACCTCGGAGCGGTACAGCGCCACCAACGACGACTGCATTCCCTCTTCGGCTACCACCTCTTAGGTCATCGCGCTGCTTCGAGGAGTGTTACGCCCAATCTGCGTGGCCCGAGTCACACCTCATTCACGACCCATGCCGTCATATAGGACATCTACCCACAATCGTGTCGCCGGACCCCCGTGGGACCCGGCGACACAGAGTGCAGGATCACGCCCCGGCCGTGGTGCGCACTCAGTGCTCACGCGGCGCGGGAACGACGCGCTCCACCTCGGGATGGACGGTGAGCAGTTGACGCATGGCCGCCTCAGCCGCCTGGGGGTCGTTCGCGGCGAGCGCGTCCGTGATCCGGGCGTGATGCACGAGCGAGATCTCGGTCGGGCAGTCACATCCGGTGACGGGTCCGCCGGAGACCTGGAGTGCCCCGGAGACAATGCCCGAGAGGTGTTCCAGCATGCGGTTGCCCGCGAGCTGGATCAGAAGGGCATGAAACTCGGCGTCCGCCCGGGAGAAGGTGATCGAGTCGCCCTGCGCGAGCGCATGGCTCATGATCTCGACCATGTCGGCCAGGCGCTGCTGCATGTCCTCGCGACCATGCCCGGCGGCGAGACGAGCGGCGAGCGGTTCGATCGTCCAGCGCAGCTCGCTCAGCTCACGGCGCTGATCGTCCCGCTGCGGCCCGAAAGCCCGCCATTCGATGATGTCGGGGTCGAGCAGGTTCCAGTCACTGACGGGCCGGACCCGGGTACCGACATTGGGGCGGGCGCTCACCAGCCCCTTGGCCTCAAGAACGCGCAGCGACTCGCGCACCACAGTGCGCGACACCTCGAAGCGCTGACCGATCTCCTCGGGAACGAGCGGGCGGTCGGCGCCGAGATCGCCGGAGACGATCATCTGCCCCAGCTGCTGGACGAGTTGACCGTGCAATCCGCGGCCGCGGCTACCTGAGGGCCGCCGGCCGACGGCCCGGCCCAACTCGGCATCGCCCCCGCCCCAGGAAGGGGGCCCGACGCGATCGGCGCCGGGGGCCTCGGCATACGAAAAGCGTTCGCGTTCGCCCGGCCCCGAGAGGCCTGACTCGGTTGTCCGGACGGGGTTCATCATGGAGTGCGCAAGGGTAGTCACGCATCCTTTGTCGGCCTGCTAAGGGCCCCTCTTGAGGTCTTTGGTGAAAAGCACACGAAAGGGTGATCACCGATCTCCCTGTAATTGACGCCTTATCGGAAAGATGCGGGCATTCTGTGAGGAGTTGCGTACAGCCCGGTACCGATAGCGTCCAAGATGCTCACCAACGCGCCCTGCTGCGAAGGCCAGTGAACAGATATGCGCAGAGCAGAGCCGTCAGCGACAGAGCGAGCGCCGCCCCGACGGGCTGAGCGAACAGCCGCAGAAAAGCCATCAGCCAGCGGTCGGCGCGATCCGGCCACTCCACCCAGGCCACTTCGCGCAACCGGAGGGGGAAGCCTGTGAGTGAACGAGCCGCCGGGCCCGCGAAGAGGGTTTGTACCAGGGGAACAACGGCAACCGGCACCGCGAGCACGGAGGCCAGGCCCGCGGTCGTGCTTCTGAAGACGCCGGCCCCCAGCAGCCCGGCCCATGCGCAGCCCACTGTGAGCCCCGCCCAACTGACGCTCAGAAAGGGCCAGTTCTCTGGGATTTCTGCCAAGTCACCCCCGTAGAGCAGACGGAGCGCTCCGCTGTCAGCAGCCGCGGTCAACAGCGCGAGCAAGAGGGCAGTCCCGGCCGACACCGTGAGTTTGGCGACGAGGAGGCCCATACGCCGGGGAACGATCCCTTGTCTCGCGGCCAGGGCGGGATAGCGGTATTCGTCACCGAAGGCCAGTGCGCCCAGCAGGCCTGCCCCGACCGCCGCGGGTGGCAGCGGAAGAACACGCGGCCAGGCCGCCAACAGGTGGGGCAGCGGAGTCTGGCCTGCCCGGGCGAGCAGAGCTGCCGTGGCCGCCGAGACAATGAGAACGCTGACCAGGATCAGGAGCGGGAGTCTGACGCCGAAACCTCTGCGCAGCTCGTATCGCAAAGGCCTCAGGGGCCCCTGGGCGGCGCGCCGGACGATCACCGGCGGCACTTCCGCGTACTGAGCGGCGGTCCCGATCAGGGGCACCGGGGCCCCACCCTCAGAAGTCATGGGCTCGTCATCGGCATCGCCGGCTCGGTGCCGCGCGGGTTCCGAGCTGCTGCTTCCGGAGCCGGGCTCGGGTCCGGTGCCGGAGGGCCCCATGTCACCGGTCTCGTCGGCGAGCTGATGAATAAGAATCCCGTGCCGGAAGGCGGTCTCGCCGACCTCGGCACAGCTGCTGCCGTAGACCGAGAGCCGGCTGCCGCTTTCGGCGACGATTTCCACGGATCGGTGACCGGCACGGGCCTCGCGGCCCAGAAGCCCGGCGAGACGCACCGTGTGCGGCGTGCGCACCGCGACGCGCGGGCGGAGGCGGGTACGGGCGAAGTCGGCGACCTGCTGGTCCGCGACAAGACGCCCGTCGTCGATCGTGACGACATGGTCGGCATTCCTGGCGGCCGACTTGGGGTCGCTGGTTGTGTAGAGGACCGTGCCACCGCGAGCCGCGTGAGTGCGCAGCAGTCCGAACAGCCAGCCGCTGTCGCCCGGCGAGAGCCCTTCTGCGGCGTCGTCGAGAAGCAGCGCGTGCGGCTCGGCCAGAAGTGCGGCGGCAAGGCCCAGCCTGCGGTCCATACCGAGGGAGAGCGTGCCGAGCCGGTGACCGGACAGGCCACCCAGGCCCACGAAATCCATCAGCTCGTCCGCGCGGGCGGCGGGCACTCCGGAGGCCGCACAGAGCATACGGAGCTGGCCGCGGACCGTCCGCTGGGGGTGGCCGGGGACATCGCCCAGCAGAGTTCCCACCTCGCCTGCCGGGCGTGTGATGCGGTGCAGCTCAAGACCACGGAAGTAGGTGGTACCCCGGCCCTGCTCGAGTTCGAGCATCAGCCGAAGGACTGTGGTCTTTCCCGATCCCGGCGCGCCGAGAAGCGCGGTGACAGTGCCAGGGGCGGCCTCGAAGGTCAGATTGTCCACAATGGGCGGGCAATCCCGGCGGGGGGTACTGGTGAGTCCGATGGCCTGGAGCATCGCTTCTCTCGCGGTAGCGGGACCGCCTGACGGCAGAGGCGGCTACCGCAGCAAGATATCGCGACATTTACGACTTTTTGCGCAGGATCGCAGAACTTCAGACCTCGGGGCGGAGCATCGGGGGGTTCAGCAGCGTGGCCCCCCCGGCCCGGAACAGCTGAGCGGGACGACCTCCCTGCCGGGTCGTGGTGCCGCCCGACGGAACGAGGAAGCCCGGCGTGCCAGTCACCTTGCGATGGAAATTACGGGGATCCAGCACGACACCCCACACCGCTTCATAGACCCGACGGAGCTCTCCGACCGTGAACTCCTGCGGGCAGAAGGCAGTGGCAAGCGAGGAGTACTCGATCTTGGATCGTGCCCGTTCCACCCCATCGGAGAGGATCCGCGCGTGGTCGAAGGCGAGAGGTGCGGCGAATTCTCCTGCCCTCGCCGTCCCGCTCTCCACACCGAGAAGGGCCTCCACGGGCGTCCAACGCGCACTCTTGGCGTCACCTCCCGCCCTCGGCGCGGGAAGATCCGGTGCCAGCGCCAGATGGGCCACGCTGACGACCCTCATCCGAGGGTCGCGTTCGGGGTCGCCGTAGGTGCCGAGCTGTTCCAGGTGAGCGCCATTGCCCGGCACCGGGGCAGGGGCGGTGGGATCCTGAGCGCAGAGGCCCGTCTCCTCGGCCAGCTCACGCGCCGCAGCGGCTCCGAGATCCTCGTCCGCCTTGACGAAGCCACCGGGCAGGGCCCAACTGCCCTGAAACGGGGTTTCGCCGCGTCGCACGACCAGCGCGCACAAGGCATGCCCCCGCACGGTGAGCACGACCAAGTCGACGGTGACAGCAAAGGGCGGGAAAGCCGACGGGTCGTAAGGCGACATGCCGCGATCATAGTCGTCTCTCTGACGATAAACACGTCACTCGTTACCTCCGATGCTCTTTCTTTCACCCGTCTCTCGTGCATGGGTGCCTCACATCCCTGGGCGTCCGGCGGGTGACCGCTCACGGCTACCTCGACCGTTCTCGTGAACGGCTCCGTCCCCCGGTCGCGAACGGTTCCCGTGTGTAGGCGATCCGGTGTATATGCGAGCCGGACGGCCGGGACCGCTCGGCTCCGGAGGCCAGGCGACGCACTGCCGGAGCACGTGTGGCATGGACTCCGCGACTGCCCGGTCCGCTGGCGCGTAGGGAGCCGCGCTCACTCCGACGACGCCCGGGGCCCGGCGCGCGCTCTCCTTTCCGGTTTCTGGCATGGAGGCTGCGCGCCCGATCCTGGCTCTTCTACGGACCACCGCCCGGACACAGCTGCCCCCGGGTGCCGGGCGTAGGGGTGTCGGGGCCACACCCGCGCTGCGCTCTCACCGCCCGCTTCGCGTGTCCCTTTTGCCATTGCGCCGGCCGGTGCGGCCTTCGCTCGCGGATGTACCCGGACGGGCGGTGCCGGTCGGTGCGTCGCGGCGGGTGCCCGGAGATTTCGGAGCCTTCACCGTCCGCTCTCCGGACTGTTTCCGAGGTGCGACCCGGCTGCTGCGTTCCTTCCGCAGACAATGCCGCAACACCTCGGGGTCGAGTCCTTCGTTGCAGGCCTGATGGAGCAAGCGGGCGAAGGTGTACTGCGGGTCAAGGCTCAGCGCCCGTGCCAGTGCGACCCGGGCACCCGGCTCGTCGCCGGTCGACCAGGCGACCCACCCCGCGAGGGTGAGCGGCGCCGCCGCGTATTCGGCATATGAGCCGACGCATCGCCTCGACAGTGCACGCCAGAGGCGCAGAACGGAGCCGGCAGCCGGGCCTTCCATCCATTCTGCTGCCCGGTCACGCGTCGTGCGGTCCTGGAGTCCGAGGAGGATCACGGCGGCCTCGTCGTCGGTCATGAGGTCGTCGTCCACCGCGTCGGACTTCTGCCAGCCCGCCGCCTGGGGTGTGCGCTCGATGCGGCGGACCATGCGCCGTGCGGCGTTCAGCGTCTCGGCGGCGACCTCGTCGCGGTCGGCTCCGGCCAGGATTCTCGGCACCAGGACTGCCGCGGCATCGTCCAGAGCCCGCTCCTGGGACACAGTGCGCGGCGGCTGCCAGGGGGCAAGTCTCGCTTCCATCTCTTCCAGCGATCCGCGCACCTGGATCCCCGCGTAGGCGGCTGCTGCAGCCATCACCGAAGTGCCCGGCAGGGTCAGCGGGCTCCCCTCGGGCGGGCAGCAGCGCGCATCCGGGCAGCAGTAGGACCAGAACCTGCCGTCCGAGATGCACAGCGCTTCAGGAACGGGGACATCGAGGGAGCCGCATGCCTTGCGCAGCTGCTGGGCGAAAGGGCGAAGCCGTTCCATGACGTCCGCGGATGTCTCTCCCGGTTTCGGATCCTGGCAGAGGAAGATGATGACCCCATCGGGCCGGGCCTGGCGACGTTCGCTTCCGCTGATCAGCCCCTCGGCCAGCTGCTCAGCTACCGGCTGCCATTCGTGCGACGACTCCGGGATGCCGACCCTGAGCCGACCGCCGAAGCGGCCCCGGTTGCCGTGCAGCGCCACCATCACCACCGAATTGGTGGGATGAAATCCCAGCAAGTAGGGCAGGGAGTCGGCAAGTTCGGCAGGGCCGCGCAGCGTGACCTGTTGCTGGGTGGATTCTGGACCGAAGGGTTCGTGATGCTTGCTCATGGCTCGAAGATCCCCTGATCGCATTGAACCCGCGACCCCTGTGGATAACTTTATCCACAGGTCACGTCCCTCATTCGCGCATTGTCGGTGCGATCGGGTTGCATGGAGGCATGACCAACTCAGACCGTTCCGACCTCAGAGCATCGGCCGATGCCGTCCTGGCCCGTCTCGTCGGCGACCCCACCGGGGCCGCCACGCTCCGGGAGGACCAGTGGACAGCCATCGAGGCCCTCGTCGCCGAGAAGCGGCGGGCCCTGGTCGTGCAGCGGACCGGCTGGGGCAAGTCCGCTGTCTACTTCGTGGCCACCTCCCTGCTCCGGGCACAGGGCAGCGGGCCCACTGTGATCGTCTCGCCATTGCTGGCGTTGATGCGTAACCAGGTGGAAGCCGCGGCGCAGGCCGGTATCCGCGCGCGGACCATCAATTCCTCCAATACGGAGGAGTGGGAAACGGTTCAGGCCGAAGTCGCCGCGGGTGAGGTAGATGTGCTGCTGGTCAGCCCCGAGCGGCTCAACAACCCGGACTTCCGTGACGAGGTGCTGCCAAAACTCTCCGCCGCCACCGGGCTGCTGGTGGTCGATGAGGCCCACTGCATCTCCGACTGGGGCCATGACTTCCGCCCCGACTACCGCCGGCTCCGCACCATGCTCGCCGATCTTCCGCCCGGTGTACCGGTACTTGCCACCACGGCCACCGCCAACGCCCGCGTCACCGCCGACGTCGCGGAGCAGCTCGGTACCGGCGCCGGAACCGATGCCCTCGTACTGCGAGGGCCCCTGGACCGCGAGAGCCTGAGTCTGGGTGTTGTTCAACTCCCCGACGCGGCACACCGCCTGGCCTGGCTCGCCGACCACATCGGTGAGCTGCCGGGCTCCGGCATCATCTACACCCTGACGGTCGCCGCGGCCGAGGAAGTAGCCGCCTATCTGCGCCAGCGCGGGCACACGGTCTCCTCGTACACCGGCAAGACCGAGAACGCGGATCGCCAGCAGGCGGAGGACGACCTGCTCGCCAATCGCGTCAAGGCCCTGGTCGCCACATCGGCGCTGGGCATGGGGTTCGACAAGCCCGATCTCGGGTTCGTGGTCCATATGGGCTCGCCCTCCTCCCCCATCGCTTACTACCAGCAGGTGGGCCGGGCCGGCCGCGGGGTGGAGCACGCGGAGGTCCTGCTGCTGCCCGGGAAGGAGGACGAGGCGATCTGGAAGTACTTCGCCTCGGTCGCCTTCCCACCCGAGCATCAAGTGCGCCGGACCCTCGAAGTACTCGCCCAGGCAGGACGGCCACTTTCGCTTCCGGCCATCGAGCCCCTTGTGGACCTCCGGCGCACACGGTTGGAAACCATGCTGAAGGTCCTTGATGTCGACGGTGCGGTGAACCGGGTGAAAGGCGGCTGGACGACTACGGGGGAGCCCTGGGTCTACGACGCCGAGCGCTATGCCTGGGTGGCCAAACAGCGAGCCTCTGAGCAACAGGCCATGCGTGACTACGCGACGACGAACGGTTGCCGCATGGAGTTCCTCCGACGTCAGTTGGACGACGAGGAAGCAGCACCCTGCGGGCGCTGCGACAACTGCGCAGGCGGCAGGTTCACCGCTGATGTGTCCGAGACGGCGCTGGAGCGGGCGCGTGGTGAATTGGGGCGGCCCGGGGTGGAGGTGGAGCCCCGGAAGATGTGGCCGACGGGGCTGGCAGCGGTCGGTGTCGAGCTCAAAGGCCGAATCGCGCAGGGGGAGAGAGCCTTTCCGGGGCGCGCGTTGGGCAGGCTCTCGGACATCGGATGGGGCAATAGGCTGCGCCCGATGCTCGCGCCGCAGGCACCTGACGGCCCGGTGCCGAGTGCGGTGGCCGACGCCGTGGTGACCGTGCTGGCCGACTGGGCCAAGGGCCCGGGTGGCTGGGCCTCGGGCGACGAGGACGCCCCGCCACGACCGGTCGGTGTGGTAACCGTCGCCTCGCAGAGTCGGCCCCAACTCGTCGAATCGCTAGGCAGGCACATCGCGGAGATCGGCCGGATGCAGATGCTCGGCCGGGTCGAATACGCCGGAGCCGTTCACGAGCGGATCCCGCCGAGCAACAGCGCCCAGCGGGTGCGCGCTCTGCATGCCGCGTTCACCGTGCCTGCTGATCTGGCCGCCGCACTCAGCGCAGCAGATGGTCCCGTGCTGCTCGTCGACGATCTCTCGGAAAGCGGCTGGACGCTCGCCGTGACGGCGCGGCTTCTCCGCCGGTCCGGAGCGAAGGGAGTGTTTCCCCTGGTCCTAGCAGTTCAGGGGTGACAATTGGCGTCATCCGAGGGCCGTTTGGGCAGGGATATGTGCGCCATACCCAAAGAATTCAGACAGCCGCAGCAATTGCTCGTTGCCGCCTGACCGTACGACAGCAAGAATTGGAGCTGCTCCCCGCACGGCTCGCCTGTGGTTCCAATGGGCTGTGCCCCGGTGCGCCTCACCCGACCCTGCCCGCACCATGGGCGCGTATGCGAAGGGAGGACCGTGACCTTCGGATTCGCTCCGTCCGCCGCCCTGACCGCCTCATCCACGTCCATGTCCGCCGACACCGCCAACCGCCTCGGCAGGCTCCTCGAACCCTCCGAATGGGCAGCCGCAGGAATACCTCTGCTGCGCAACCCCCGTGAGGTTGTCGGCGGCCTCCACTCCAGGCATCACCCCGCCCCATCGACCGCCGTCGTCGCCGTACTCGATCATGAGGAACGGCTCACTGCCAGTGCCTCGTTCGCCCGGCGCTCCACTCCTGCAGACGGGTGGGATTTCCGCAACGCACTGCTCGCGCATCTGCGTAGGGTCATCCCGCACGATCTCCGACGCCGCACTCCCGTTCGCACTGCCGTGCTGCTCTACTGCCGTGACGGTGACGAACGCTGGACGGAGGAGGACGGAGCATGGATGTGGGGGCTGCGTGACGCGTGCACACTGCATGGGTTGCGCTGCGGCGCCTACATCACACTCACTCACGGAGGCTGGCAGGTGCTGGGCGAAGGCCGTGGTGGCAGGCGGCCCAACTCCCTGTCCCGTCCTGTCGCCATCGCCGACACCGGAGGCGAATCCGAATCAACACCGTTGCGTGCGGGGGCTGCGGCCACTCTGAGCCGGGTCGCCGCTCGCTGACGGGCCTCCGCAGGAGGCAAATACGACCTTTGCCCGGCCCGCCCCCTACTGGGGACGGCCGGGCATTCGGACGTTCGGCTCAGACGCCTGCACCGAGCACGGAGTTGACGCGCTGCGGATCACCGCAGACGATCAGCAGCGTTCCCGCTCGCTCCCTGGCCTCGGGCAGCGCCCGGGCCACGGAATCATCGGTACCACCGTTGAGTGCCACGATCACGACGGGACGGGCCGAAGCCCGACCGGCGGCCGCGGCAGCTGCGTAGAAGACATCCTCCTGGGCGTCATGCTGGGCCCAGTAGGCGTCTTCGCCGAAGGACAGCTCGTGCGAAGCCCACGGGTGCTGTTCTCCAGTGGTGAGCACCAGGACGTCGCCCGGTGCGCGCCCGGTGTCGAGCAGCAGATCGACCGCCTCGTCGGCGGCGTCGAGTGCTCCGTCGACCGGTGCTGGGATCAACTGGATCTGCGGCGCGGACGTGGTGTCCGAAGTGGCCACGCTGGAGGTGTCCGGTCGCTTTTCCGATCGGGTCTCCGGCTGCTGGGCAGAGGATGTCCGCTGCGCAGGCGGCGCCGGAAGCGTCGGCCTGGCAGCGGGACGGGGCCCCGGGCGGGCGGGGCGAGGCACGGCCGCGGGGCGCGGACCGGGTACGGGACGGGGGTTCGGCGTAGCGCGGCCGGCGGCCGGAGCGACGCGGGGACCCTGGGCACTCTCGTGAATCTGAGGCTCCTCGGGGATGAGAGGCATGGATGGTTGTCTATCAAACGACGGCGCGCAAAGCACCACCGGGTGGGCACGTCAGTACGATTCGAGCAGAAGAGTTCTCCGCTGATCCACCGAAAATTCAGAATTCGAAGCCGAGTTGGCCCCCGTCTTCAAGTGCGACAGCTTCCGCGGAGAGACGGGTCTTCTTCAGGTGCCGCCACTGAGGCAGCCCGTCGAGATAGGACCAGGAGAGCCGGTGGTGCGGGGTGGGCCCCCGCTCCGCCAGCGCGGCCTTGTGCACGGGTGAGGGGTACCCCGCGTTGGCTTCGAAGGCGAAGCCGTCACAGACATCGGACTGAGCCGCAAGCTCGGCCATCATCGCGTCCCTGCGCACCTTGGCAATCACGGAGGCCGCCGCTACGGCGATGCAGGACTGGTCGCCCTTGATCACCGTACGGACCCGCCAGGGCAGACCGAGGTAGTCGTGCTTGCCATCGAGGATCACCGCGTCCGGGCGGGCCGGAAGCGCCTCGAGTGCGCGTATGGCGGAGAGCCTCAGTGCCGCCGTCATCCCGAGGTCATCGATCTCCTCCGGGGAGGCATGCCCCAGTGCATAGGCGGTGACCCATGACTCCAGCCGCCCCGCCAGGTCAGTGCGACGCTTGGGGCTGATGAGTTTGGAGTCGGTGAGTCCCGTCGGCGGGCGGCGAAGTCCGGTGACGGCGGCGCAGACGGTGACGGGGCCGGCCCAGGCCCCGCGTCCGACCTCGTCGACACCTGCGATGATCTTGGCGCCCGTGGTGGCGCGCAGCGAGCGCTCGACGGTGTGCGTGGGTGGTTCGTACGGCATGGCGCCAGCAAGCCTACGCCGCCGGACACCGCACGCGACACCCCCGGTGCCCCACCCGGTGTCATCCAGGGTGCGGGCGCAGCAGCGGCACCATCACATCGTCGACCATCCGGGCAAGATCATCATCCGGAAATTCACTTCCGCACACCTTGGACCGATACATCATCAACCCTGGGATCACATCGCAGATCAGCGTGCTCACAGCATCCGGGCGGACATCGCCCCTCTCAATCCCACGCAGCACTACGCCCTTGAAACGACGAGCGGACGGCTCGGCCACATGCTGCAGAATCAATTCATGGAAGCGCTCGGCTGCCGTGTTGTCGCATTCGTGAAGAACTGAGCGAAGTGCAAACCCAGGCTTGGAGAACATCGCGTCCCGTATCCGCCGACATAGCTGGAAGAGGTCATCGCGGACACTTCCGTAGTCGGTGTCCTCATCCAGATCCGGCAGACCGGCCCTCAGCGCGTCGGCGACCAGCTCCTCCTTCGAGGGCCAGCGCCGGTAGACGGCGGCCTTCCCCGTCTGAGCCTCGGCGGCGACCCCCTCCATGGTGAGACCACTCCAGCCGACCGTACTCAACTGCTCCAGAGCAGCATTCAGGATCGCCCGCTCCAGCACCGGCCCCCGGCGCCGCAGCGAGACACGCTGCACTCCGGAGTCCGCAGTCCGGCGCGAAGTAACCATCGGCTCCACTCCGTCAGTACCGGCTCGTACGCAATCACTTGATCAACACCCCCAGTGTCGCCGAAAAGCGGACCAGGGTCGACCTTCCCCTCCCACACCGGCTCTCGAACCAATACTAGTGAACGGTTGCGTTCTCTAAGTCGTGGTCGCTAATGTCACCACCGGGGGACGACTCAGTGCACCAACTCGCCCCAGGGGGAAGTTTCGTGTCTTCTGATCAAATAGATACGTCGCTGCACGACGTATCCGTTCCGGACTCCGGCCCACGGCCGGCACACCCGGGCATCGCACTCACCGTCATAGCCGCCTGTCAGCTCATGGTGGTGCTCGACGCCACCATCGTGAACATCGCTCTGCCTCACATCCAGACCGCGCTCGGTTTCTCCACCAGCGATCTCACCTGGGTGATCAACGCCTACGCGCTCACCTTCGGCGGGATGCTGCTGCTCGGTGGCCGGGCCGGGGATTTGCTGGGCCGCCGCCGGATGTTCATCACGGGCATTCTGCTCTTCACCCTCGCCTCCCTGCTCGGCGGTTTCGCCCAGGAGCCGTGGCAACTGCTCGCCGCGCGCGCTTTGCAGGGTGTCGGTGGCGCCATCGCGTCGCCCACCTCGCTCGCACTGGTCGCCACCACGTTTCCCGAAGGCCCTGAGCGCAACCGGGCATTCGGGGTGTTCGCCGGCGTCTCTGCAGGCGGTGGGGCGCTCGGACTCCTCGCGGGAGGCATGCTCACCGACTGGCTCGACTGGCGGTGGGTACTCTTCGTCAACGTCCCCATCGGGCTCTTCATCGCATTCCTCGCCCCGCGCTACATCAACGAGTCGGAACGCCACCCGGGCCGGTTCGACGTCACAGGCGCGGTAGCGTCGACCGCCGGCATGGCTGCTCTCGTGTACGGATTCATCCGCGCCGCGAAGGACGGCTGGAGCGACGACGTCACGCTGTGCTCCTTCGGTGCCGCTGTAGTGCTCCTCATCGTGTTCGTCGCTGTGGAGCGCCGATCGGCTCAGCCCATCACCCCTTTGCGGATGTTCGCCGACCGCAATCGTTCGGGCACCTACGTCATGATGCTCAGCCTGGCCGCCGCGATGTTCGGGATGTTCTTCTTCATCGTGCTGTTCGTGCAGAACGTGCTTCACTACAGCCCGATCAAGGCGGGCTTGGCCTTCCTGCCCGTGACCGTCGCCATCATCACCGGTGCCGGGCTCTCCACTCAGCTCCTGCCGAGGCTCGGTCCGAAGCCGTTCATGGTCACCGGCACTGTCTTCACCGCAATCGGCATGAGCTGGCTCACCCTGATCGACCCCGACAGCTCATATCTGGGCGGTCTTCTCGGCCCCATGGTGCTCTTCGGCTTCGGTATGGGTCTCAACTTCGTCACCCTGACGCTCACCGCCGTTTCCGGTGTCGCCGACAGAGAGTCCGGTGCGGCATCCGGCCTGCTCAACACCACCCAGCAGGTCGGAGGGGCCCTGGGACTCTCCATCCTCACGACCGTCTTCGGTACCGCCAGCCGCAATGAGGGGACGAAGCAGGCCGCGAAGTTCCTGGCCGACGGAACACCGCAGCAGAAGGCTGCCTTCGCCAGAACACACACACTGCCCGCTCCCTGGAGCGACGCGGTGCTCGCACATGGCATCGGCGTTTCTTTCATCGCCGCGGTCGCCCTGGTCGCGCTCGCAGTAGTCACCGCCGTTTTTGTCATCCAGGTCCGCAGGAGTGACCTCGAGGCACTCAGCGGCAAAGCCGGGGCCGCAGTCCCCGGCGCCTGAGTCAGAGCCCCGTCGCGTCCACCGTCCTACGACGGACGCGACGGGGCCCACTCCGGAAGCTCTTCGGTCCGCTCCAGCCATCCGGCGGGCACTGCGGCGCGGCCGCCTGCTGCCACCACGCCTCCGACGATCGCGCAGGTCGTGTCGACGTCACCGCCCACCTGGGCCGTCGTCCAGAAAGCCTGCTCGAAGTCACCGAGGCCACGGGCCGCCGACCACAGCGCGAACGGCACGGTGTCGTGCGCGCTCGTTCTGCGCCCGCAGCCCAGCACCGCAGCGACCGTGGCGGCGTCGTCGTAGTCGAGCATGTCCCTCGCCCGGCGCAGCCCCGCCCCGACGGCACTGCGCGGAACGAGCGCGATCACGCCGTCCAGCAGCCCTGTCGGAGTCGGCGGCCCTGTCGGGGCCGCCGCCAGGGCAGCCGCAGCAGCGACGGCCATGCTCCCCACCACCGCTTCACGGTGCTGGTGTGTGGTGTACGCCGAGATCTCGGCCTGATGCGTCGCCTGCTCCGGATCGTGCGCGTACCACGCGCCGAGCGGTGCGATCCGCATGGCCGCTCCGTTGCCCCACGATCCCTGACCGTTGAAGAGCGCACTGGCCAGCTCGCGCCAGTCGCCGCCCTCCCTGATCAATCGCAGCATCCGGTTGACCGCAGGGCCGTAACCGCGGTCGAAATCGTGCCGCTCGGCGAATGAGGCAGCCAGGGCGTCCTGGTCGACACGGCCGTGCGAAACCAGCACGGCCAACACGGAGCAGGCCATCTCGGTGTCATCCGTCCACTGCCAGATACCGGCCGGCAGTTCACGCCGGGCGAGGAGTGGGTAGTTGTCGGGGACGAAGAACTGGGAACCCAGGGCGTCTCCCACGGAGAGCCCGCGCAGGCTGGCCCGGGCGCGCCCGAATGAATCGGGGACAGACCCGGGAACGGGGTGGAATGCGGAGTCGGCGGTCATCGCGGTCCAACTCTAACCGGTGGCGCCGTACGACTCCGGGAGCCGCCAGTGCTCGAAGGGCCGGTCGAGGGTGTATCTGCCGTCCTCGGCCAGCAGAAGCGTCCGGGTCTCGTCGTTGCCCGGGTTGGCGAGCGCCTCGAATTCCGCCACCGACCAGTGGAACCAGCGCATACAGAAGAGCCGCATGGTCAGCCCGTGCGTCACGAGCAGGACGTTCGGCGGGTGATCAGGATCCTCGAAGCTGCGGTGCAGGCTTTCCAGGAAAGCTCCCACCCGGTCGTAGACATCCGCGCCGGACTCCCCCTGCGCGAAGCGGTAGAAGAAATGACCGTACGCATCGCGATACGACTTCTGCAGTCGCACATCGTCACGATCCTGCCAGTTTCCCCAGTCCTGCTCCCGCAGCCGCGGCTCCTCCCTGATCCGCACCTGATCAGAGTCGAGACCGAAGGCTCTGAACGTCTCGTGGGTGCGGCGGTAGGGCGAGACATACGTGCTCACCGCCTCCTGCCCGAACAGCTTGCGCAACCGGGCCCCGGTCTCCTTCGCCTGGTCCCAACCCGTCTCCGTGAGCTTCAGAGCGTGATCGGGCTCGCGTTCGTACACCGTGTCATCGGCATTGCCCTCCGACTCGCCGTGCCGGACGAGGACGATGCGTTGTGGTCGCGCCATGCCAAGACCCTAGATCGAATTCGAGCCGACTGCTCCAGGCACACCACAAGCAGGCTGTACATCACACGGTCCAGGAGGGTTCCAGCTGGACGACGTCCCCTGCCAGCGCCATGACATCGGCGTCGATCTGGGCACGCAACGAGAGCCGCTCCACCCGCTCGGGCCGGTACTTTCCGCGCTCGGCCGCCGACTGCCACATCGAGAGCACCAGGAACTCGTCACCGGGGGCCTGGCCGAACAGCCCGCGCAGCATCCCCGGGGACCCCGCCATCGCTGGGTTCCAGACCTTCTCCTGCATCAGCGCGAAGTGCTCTGCCCGGTCCGCGTGCACTCGGCAGTGCGCGACGCGGACCACATCGGCGTCCGCGAAGCGCGGCTCGAATCCGGTTTTCACGTCGAAGCGGTGGTCGAAGAGCTTGACCTGCACATTCTTGCGGGTCCCTGATTGCGCGGAAGCGAGACGGTCGTACGAACGCGCCATGAACGAGTCATAGAAAGGACGGCTTTCCCAGAAGGTAAAGATGTGGGCCACACCCTGCCGACCGCGGCTCCAGCCACCCCCCTGTCCCCGGAAGCCCGGTTCACCCAGCAACCCCGCCCACCTCCGCTGCCCCTGCTCGAACCCCCGAAGGTCCGTCACCGTGCAGCGAGTCCACTTGACCAGCACCGCGCCATCGTACGGCCAGGAGAGTGACGCCGGTCATGCTCGGACGAAGTGCATCGCGGCCAGTTCGGCAGAAGCCCTCCGGCCAGCTCAATTACGGTCATGTGGCCAAGAATCCGGTCAAGGTCGCCGCAAAAACTGTCAGCGCCCCGGCCGGCTCCCCGAGGACGAGGGCCCCGCCCCAGGTCTGTCTACTGGCTCAGCGCGGCCAGCCGTCTCGCGTCGGCAGCAGCCACATCGATCCCGAACTCCCCGGCGAGCACCCGCCCGAGGTCGTCGGAGGCAATCCTCCGTCGCTCCACCGTCCCATCGGCACAAACCGACGTCAGCTCATCCCGTACAAGCATCAGGCGAACTCCGGATCTTCGGCACTGCGCCACCACCTGCCCTACGAATTTCGACTGCGGATGCGTAGAGCTGTAGTGGTTCATGACCTCGAAGTCGCCCGGATACAGGACCTGGGGCGCAAACGCGTAGAGATCCGACCATCCCTCGGGGCGCAGCGCCCGCAGCACATGGATCCCGTCGTCCTCGAGGGCGATCCCGAAGGTCCAGCCGTCCTGAACCACCACCGCTCCGTCGCGCAGCGGTATGGGCTCCAGTACGCCCTGCGCGCCGAACCCCGCGTCCACGAGCCACTGCTCCCCGCCGATGGCGACGACGAGCAAGGCGTGTGTCACCGGAGTGATCGTCGCTCCCCGCGTACGGTTTCGCGCCCCGCGCGCGGTGACCTCGAACCCCAGGCGCTCCAGGGCTGCCGCCAGCAGGGAGTTCTGCTCGTAGCAGTAACCGCCACGCCGCCGCGCGACCAGTTTGTCCTGGATGCTCTTCGTATCCAGAGACACCGGCCGGCCGAGCGCCACATCCAGATTCTCGAACGGGATAGCGGCGACATGTGCCCGGTGCAGTGCCCGCAGTGTGCCGACTGCCGCGTCGGTCTCCCCCTGATGACCGATCCGAGTCAAGTACGCGTCCATATCCAGCTGTTCGCCGCTCCATGTCATGGAAACCAATGATCGTCACCCCGGCGTCGCGAACCAACCGGTTTCCGAACGCCCGGCACCGGCCGGGAACGGTCCGCTCCCAGCGGCTCAGTGCGCGGCGGCAGCCGTCCCGCGCGTCAACGGACCAAGGCCCCCCGCTATGAGCGCCCCTCACAGTCAACGCCGTGTACTGCGGCCCTCTTACGGGTGCGGAGCGCGGGCGCGAGCACTTCCAGGCCTCCAGGCACTCGCGTCGGCGTGGTTGCTCACCTCGGAGGCGGAAGGGTTCAGTGTCTCGAGTACGTCGCGCAGCAGGTCTATGCCCCGTCGAGAGACGCCCTCACTCTGCCCATGATCACGTGAGCCGGAACACTGGAAGCCCCGTACGTCACAGACGTCTCTGGAATTGGCGTTTCGGCCGGACAGCAGCGCTTCGCTACAGCCCGGAGTGGTATCTGTCGGACGGGCGGATTCATCGTCGGCACCCCGCGGCTCGGGGGCAACGCCGCGAATCGGAGCAGCGCCTCACTCCGGCCCGGCAAGCGCAGGAGCGGTGGAGCCCGCAATACGGCTCCACCGCTCCCGACCAGCTAGTTCATCTCCAGCAACCGACCGAAATCAGCTGCAGCCGCTGGTCGAACCGCACCCTTCACAGAGGTAGCAGCTGCCCGCACGGCGCATCTTCGTGCCGCAGGAGAAGCAGAGCGGTGCGTCGGCGTTCAGACCGAGCGTGATCTCCATCAGTTCGGTGGAGTTGTGCGCCTCCTTGGGCGCCGGAGCCGCGGTCACGGGCTCGGACTTCGAGGCGACCGGCTTCGGGGGCTCCACCTGCCGCGGAGCGGACTGCGACAGGCCCTCCACGTCCATCTCGTCGTCACCCGGCTCGTACGAACCGGTGTCCAGGTGACGCTGACGCTCCTTGGCCGAATGGATACCGAGCGCCGAGCGCGTCTCGAACGGCAGGAAGTCCAGCGCCAGGCGGCGGAAGATGTAGTCGACGATCGACTGCGCCATTCGCACATCGGGGTCGTCCGTCATACCGGCCGGCTCGAAGCGCATGTTGGTGAACTTCGAAACGTATGTCTCCAGCGGAACGCCGTACTGCATGCCGACCGAGACGGCGATCGAGAAGGCGTCCATCATGCCCGCCAGGGTGGAACCCTGCTTGGACATCTTCAGGAAGACCTCACCGAGACCGTCGTCCGGGTAAGAGTTGGCGGTCATGTAGCCCTCGGCGCCGCCCACCGTGAAGGAGGTGGTGATGCCGGGACGGCCCTTCGGAAGACGCTTGCGGACCGGCCGGTACTCGATGACCTTCTCGGTCTTCGGCTCCTCGACGACATCCTTCGTCTTGGCCGAGAGCGGCTGGCCTACCTTGGAGTTCTCGACATAGACGGCGAGCGCCTTGGTGCCGAGCTTCCAGCCCTGCAGGTAGATCTCCTCGACGTCCTCGACCGTGCTGGACGCGGGCATGTTGACCGTCTTGGAGATGGCGCCGGAGAGGAACGGCTGCGCCGCCGCCATCATCCGGACGTGGCCCATCGGCGCGATGGAACGCTCGCCCATGGCGCAGTCGAAGACCTCGTAGTGCTCCTGCTTGAGCCCGGGGGCGTCGACGACATTGCCGTGATCGGCGATGTGGGCGACGATCGCTTCCACCTGCTCGGGCTGGTAGCCCAGACGCTTCAGGGCCTTGGGGACCGTGTTGTTCACGATCTGCATCGAGCCACCGCCGACGAGCTTCTTGAACTTGACCAGGGCCAGGTCCGGCTCGACGCCCGTGGTGTCGCAGTCCATCATCAGGCCGATGGTGCCAGTCGGTGCGAGCACCGAGGCCTGCGCGTTACGGAAACCGTGCTTCTCGCCGAGGCGCAGAACGTCCTGCCATGCCTCAGTGGCCGCGGCCCAGACGGGGCTGTCCAGATCGTCGGTGCGGGTGGCGACCGCGTTCGCGTCGGAGTGCTGCTTCATGACGCGCTTGTGTGCGTCCGCGTTTCGTGCGTAGCCGTCGTAGGGACCGACGATCGCCGCCAGCTCCGCAGACCGCTTGTAGGAGGTGCCGGTCATCAGTGAGGTGATGGAACCCGCCAGCGCGCGTCCCCCGGCGCTGTCGTACGCGTGGCCGGTCGCCATGAGCAGAGCGCCGAGGTTGGCGTAGCCGATGCCGAGCTGGCGGAAGGCACGGGTGGTCTCGCCGATCTTCTCGGTGGGGAAGTCCGCGAAGCAGATGGAGATGTCCATCGCCGTGATGACCAGCTCGACGACCTTGGCGAAACGTTCGGCGTCGAAGGACTGGTTGCCCTTGTCGTCGTCACGCAGGAACTTCATCAGGTTGAGCGAGGCGAGATTGCACGACGAGTTGTCCAGGTGCATGTACTCGCTGCAGGGATTGGACGCCGTGATCCGGCCCGACTCCGGCGATGTGTGCCACCGGTTGATGATGTCGTCGTACTGGATCCCGGGGTCCGCACAGACATGCGCGGCCTCTGCCATCTTGCGGAAGAGCGCCTTGGCGTCGACCTCCTCGATGACCTCGCCCGACATGCGTGAGCGCAGACCGAACCTGGATCCGGACTCCACGGCGTTCATGAACTCGTCGTTCACCCGTACGGAGTTGTTGGCATTCTGGTACTGGACGGACGTGATGTCGTCCCCGCCCAGATCCATGTCGAAGCCAGCGTCCCGCAGTGCCCGGATCTTCTCCTCCTCCTTCACCTTGGTCTCGATGAAGGCCTCTACGTCAGGGTGGTCGACGTCCAGGACGACCATCTTGGCCGCACGGCGTGTGGCACCGCCGGACTTGATGGTGCCTGCGGAAGCGTCGGCGCCGCGCATGAAGGAAACCGGGCCGGAGGCGTTTCCTCCGGAGGAGAGCAGCTCCTTGGAGGAGCGGATGCGGGAGAGGTTCAGACCGGCACCGGAGCCGCCCTTGAAGATCATCCCCTCTTCCTTGTACCAGTCGAGGATGGACTCCATGGAGTCATCGACGGCGAGGATGAAACAGGCGCTGACCTGCTGCGGCTGCGTCGTGCCTACGTTGAACCAGACCGGCGAGTTGAAGCTGAACACCTGGTGCAGCAGGGCATAGGTCAGCTCGTGGTCGAAGAGCTCGGCGTCCGCCGGGGACCCGAAGTACCCGTTCTCCTCGCCCGCCTTGCGGTAAGTCCTCACCACACGGTCGATGAGCTGCTTGAGGCTGTTCTCGCGGTTGTCCGCGCCGACTGCGCCGCGGAAGTACTTACTGGTGACGATGTTGACCGCGTTCACCGACCAGAAGTCGGGGAACTCGACGCCGCGCTGCTCGAAGTTGACCGAGCCGTCGCGCCAGTTGGTCATGACGACATCACGGCGTTCCCAGGCGACCTCGTCGTACGGATGCACGCCGGGAGTGGTGTGGATGCGCTCGACGCGCAGCCCCTGCCGATTGGCGGCCGCCTTGGATCCCTTGGCTCGGGAACCTCGTGCCGGACCGCTTGCCGTCTCTGTCATGCCGCCTCCCATATGCGGGCTAGAACGCCCAAAAGTGCCCAGTTCTTCCCGTGGCACGGTGTGTGTCTGACGCCTGCGGCACGGGGAGCGCCACAGGCAGGTCCATGACCGCCGACCCCGCAGGGATCAGTCGGTAGCAGCGGTGGGCACGGGGACCGCAGGGGCCCCTCCGCACTCACATTCCGCCGCGGGCGGCTGCCCCTCGCGGAGCTCCGCGATGGCTGCCTCGAAATCCTCGAGCGAGTCGAAAGCCCGGTAGACGGACGCGAAACGCAGGTACGCGACGAGGTCGAGCTCCTGCAGCGGGCCGAGCATGGCCAGCCCCACGTCGTGGGTGGTCAGCTCGGCACTCCCGGTGGCACGCAGCGCCTCCTCGACCCGTTGGCCGAGCTTGGCGAGGGCGTCCTCGGTGACCGGCCGCCCCTGGCATGCCTTACGCACACCGGAGATGACCTTCGTACGGCTGAATGGTTCGGTGACCCCACTCCGCTTGATCACCATCAGCGCGGCGGTCTCCACCGTCGTGAATCGACGGGAGCAGTCGGGGCACTGACGGCGCCGGCGGATCGACGTGCCGTCGTCGGTGGTGCGGCTGTCGACCACACGGCTGTCAGGGTGCCTGCAGAAGGGGCAGTGCATGTTTCCGAGCCTCCTTCGCAGCACGACTGAATAGCCTCGGCAAGGCCCGGAAAGGGCCCCTCGAAGCAGTCCCAAGCATAGGCGATGGCCGAGGCCTTGAAGGACCAGGGACCACTACTTCTGGGTGGTTGATGCAATCCAACCACTAGATCTGGGGTTTGGCTCCATTTTCACCGGAGCGCGTGTCGCGCCGTCGCCACCCCCGGCGGACCGGGCCGAGCGTACGGCAGGCGCGTCGCCACCGGAATTCCGGGCCCCGCAGTGACAGAGTGAAAAACACCCGCGACTCTCCGCACCGGCCACACCCGGGACGCGACGCGGCAATGAAGCCCGGTACCGTAATCGACCGAATTGCCATACACGTCCGAGCTCCGCTCCTACACCCGACCATGCGCTCAGGTGAAGCATTTTGCAGTTTTTCACTCGAACGTGTGTTTGGCGCAACCTTTCGAAAGCCACTACCGTTGTCCAACCAGGGAGAGAACTTCTCGAGAGGGGCCGACGTGACCACGACCGCAGACGATGCCATCATCACTGCCCAGGACCGCTCCCAGAACCGACTCGAGCCGGTGCATGCGATGAACGACACCACGGATCCCGAGGGCTCGGTGCCCTCCCGACCTGCTCGCTCGCTGCCCGGCCGACCTCCTGGAATCCGGGCGGACAGTTCTGGACTGACGGATCGACAGCGACGGGTCATCGAGGTGATCAGGGACTCCGTGCAGCGTCGCGGATACCCGCCGTCGATGCGGGAGATCGGTCAGGCGGTGGGGCTGTCGAGCACGTCGTCCGTCGCCCATCAGCTGATGGCGCTGGAGCGCAAGGGGTTCCTTCGCCGGGACCCGCACCGTCCGCGGGCGTACGAGGTCCGAGGCTCCGACCAGCCGAGCACGCAGACCACCGACACCACGGGCAAGCCGGCCGCTTCCTACGTGCCGCTCGTCGGCCGGATCGCTGCGGGTGGCCCCATCCTGGCCGAGGAGTCCGTCGAGGATGTCTTCCCCCTCCCCCGCCAGTTGGTGGGAGACGGTGAGCTCTTCGTCCTCAAGGTGGTCGGCGACTCGATGATCGAGGCCGCCATCTGTGATGGCGACTGGGTCACCGTCCGCCGTCAGCCCGTCGCGGAGAACGGCGACATCGTGGCAGCCATGCTGGAGGGCGAAGCCACCGTCAAGCGCTTCAAGCGCGAGGACGGGCATGTGTGGCTGCTCCCCCACAACTCCGCGTACCAGCCGATTCCGGGCGACGAAGCGACCATCCTCGGCAAGGTGGTGGCCGTGCTTCGACGGGTGTGACCACTCCGTCGGCCCATGAGCCGGGCCCCGGAACCTACTGCGCCGGTTCCGGGGCCCTGTTGCGCCAAAACGGCACAACGCTACTTCCCGTCCGCCTTCGCCGCACCGTCGATAGCCGCGAGTGAACGCCGTACCTGATTGCGGTCCGTGGTGAACCAGAAGTCCGGCATCGACGAACGCAGATAACTGCCGTAGCGAGCTGTGGCAAGCCTGGGGTCGAGCACCGCGACGACTCCCCGGTCACCCATCGCACGCACCAGCCGACCGGCCCCCTGAGCCATCAGCAGAGCAGCATGGGTGGCAGCGACGGCCATGAACCCGTTGCCTCCGTGCTCCTCGACCGCCTTCTGCCGTGCGCTCATCAGCGGGTCATCGGGGCGGGGGAACGGGATACGGTCCATCACCACCAGCTGACAGCTCGGCCCCGGGACATCAACCCCCTGCCACAGCGAGAGCGTGCCGAAGAGACAGGTCTCCGGGTCCGCCGCGAAGTTCTTGATCAGCTCACCAAGGGTCTCCTCGCCCTGGAGGAGGACCGGCTTGTCGAGCCTGCCACGCAGTTCCTCGGCAGCGGCCTGGGCCGCCCGCATGGACGAGAACAGCCCCAGGGTGCGCCCGCCGGACGCTTCGACCAGCTCGGCGAGCTCATCCAGCATGTCGTCACGGGAGCCCTCACGACCGGGTGGGGCGAGATGCTTGGCGACATACAGAATGCCTTGCTTGGCGTAGTCGAAGGGCGAGCCGACATCGAGCCCCTTCCACGGCGGAAGGTCCTCTCCTTCGGTCCCTTCGGGTGCGAGCCCGAGGGAGGCTCCCACCCCGTTGAAATCGCCGCCGATCTTCAAGGTGGCCGAGGTGAGAACCACCGAGCGGTCTGCGAAGAGCTTCTCGCGGAGCAGCCCTGACACGGAAAGCGGGGCCACTCGCAGCGACGCACCGAAGCGGTCATGGCGTTCGTACCAGATGACGTCGTACTCGGAATCCAGCGTGATCCGCTCGGCGACATCATGGATGGACTCCACGGACGCCAGGGCCTGCTTGCGCACGACGTCCTCATCCTGAACGGATTTGTCGCGAGTGGAGCCAAGCGCCGAGATCACCGTGCGGGACGCGTCGCGCAGGGCCATCAGGGCATACCCGAGATCCTCCGGGATCTTTTCGAGGCGGCCCGGCAGGGCAAGCTCCATCACCCGCTCGAACGTCTCGGCAGCGGTCTGCAGGGCGTCCGCCGCCTTTTCGTTGACGAGCTTCGCGGCACGGCGCACGGCCCGGGTCACCTGACCGGGGGTGAGCTCGCCCGTGGCCACCCCGGTGACCCGGGAGACCAGCTCATGCGCCTCGTCCACGATCAGCACCTCGTGCTGAGGCAACACCGGCGCGCCTTCGATCGCGTCGATCGCGAGAAGGGCGTGATTGGTGACAACCACATCCGCGAGTTTGGCCCGCTCACGAGCAGCTTCCGCGAAGCACTCGGCGCCGTACGCGCACTTGCTCGCCCCCAGGCATTCACGGGAGGAGACAGAGATCTGCCCCCAGGCCCGGTCGGAGACACCGGGGGTGAGGTCGTCGCGGTCGCCCGTCTCCGTCTCATCGGCCCAGTCCCGCATGCGCAGCAGGTCCTGGCCGAGTCTGCTGGTGGGCGCAGCGGCTTCGAACTGATCGAAAAGCCCGTCTTCCTCCTCCTGCGGCACGCCCTCGTGGAGGCGGTGGAGACAGAGGTAGTTGGACCGCCCCTTGAGCATCGCGAACTGCGGCCGCCTGCGCAGCAGCGGCCTCAGGGCCTCGACCGTACGCGGGAGGTCGCGCTCCACCAGCTGACGCTGAAGCGCGAGGGTCGCGGTGGCGACGACAACACGCTCGCCATGCGCCAGGGCGGGCACGAGATAGCCGAGGGACTTGCCGGTGCCGGTGCCGGCCTGGACCAGCAGATGCGCGTTGTCGTCCACCGCATCGGCGACAGCGTTGGCCATGGTGACCTGGCCGGACCGCTCCGTACCGCCCACGGCGGTGACAGCAGCGTGCAGGAGCTCGGGGAGGGAGGGCTTCGTCATAGCGAGACCACCCTACGGCGGACCACTGACATCGATTCGCGTAGCTGGGTTCCGGTGGCCGTGACTCTCCGGCCGACCGGCTCCCTGCTGAGCTGCCCGCCGGCTGTTCCGTCCGGCTGCCGGAGTCCGTTCAACCGGGATCACACCTGGTGCAGAGGGTTGCCCACAGAGCCGTGCACCGCGGCGTGCGGACGGTTCGGGCGGTCCCGGTAGCCGTCGAGGTGGAGGCGGTTACGGTTCAGACAGAGCCGTTCGATCCGGGGTGTGAGCAGGTCGAACATCTCGTAGCGCTCCTTGAGCTCAGGGAAGCGGGCGTGATGGCGCAGGATCTCATTACGGACAAGTAACCAGAAATCGGCCTCAGGAACCCCCAGCTGATCTTCGCAGAGCGGCGCCAGGAAGCGGAAGACGCCAACGAAGAGACCGGAATGGATGAACTGGGTGAGAAAGGCGGGTTCCTCGGTCAGCAGGACCTCTCGTACCTCGTCCGGCATGGATTCGTGCTCAGGCAGGAACCCCGCACTGACATTGACGTCGTCGACGAAGTCCTTGATCGCGAGCCGTACGGGCACGTCGTGGTCGTCGAAGACGACGATGGCGTTCTCCCCGTGCGGCGAGAAAACCGTGCCGTAGCGATAGAGGAAGCGCAGCAGCGGGGGCAGCAGGGCCGCGAACAGCCGGCGCAGCCATGCGGTGGGGTCCATCCCGGAACGGCTGACCAGTTCCGCGGTGAAAGAGCGCCCTCGCAGGTCGGTGTGCAGGAGCGAGGCCAGAGTGCGCGCCCCCTCACCAGGGGCGAGCCTGCCGTCCAGCGGCTCGCGCCAGATCGCGCCGAGAAGTTCCCGGTACTGATAGGGGACCTCGGGGAGGTGGTCGTAGAGGGGATGCTCGACCGAGACCGACGCGACCTCACCGAGGAGAATGACCCCGCATTCGTCGCGGAGGAACTCGTCGTTGTCACGCAGCTCCTGGACCCAGGTGGTGACCGCGGGCGCGGCCAGGGTGCGCTCGGTCGGCAGACCGCGCCAGACGAGTGTGTTGAGGATCGACAGCGGCAGCTTGACGGTGTGCCTGTCGGGCCGGTCCCGGTTGAGGAAGGTACGGATCGACTGCTGGGGCAGCCGCGGATCGTCGTCGGCGTGCAAGGGCACGATCTCGCTGTGCGCGATGGCCGGGGCGAAGAGGGGCAGGATCACTTCGTCCCACTGCCACGGGTGCACGGGCAGATACAGGTAGCTGCTCGGATCCAGACCGCGGGCGGTCAGGATGGCGGCGAACGACTCTCGGGTGGAGGCCTCGAGCTCACGCCGGTAGAGCCTGTCGGGCGTGCCGAGTCCGGTCACTCCACGGTAGCTGGCCAGCCTGTTGCTCACCGCGATCCACGGAAGGCGCGCGGGGTTGCGGGACTCGGGCGTCCAGCGGGCGGCGTCACCTGCGGAGAAGCCGATGCGTCCCTTGTTGAGTACCAACCAGGGATGCCCGGTCTGGTGGCCCTCGAGCCGCGCATAGTCGAGGTCGGCGAGGTCGGCGGCGGAAAGCGCCGTGTGGTCGATGCGGGCGTCTGCCGCGAGGGTGGTGGTGAGTTCTCTGACCAGGTGGCCGAGGGTGGCGCCGTCGAGTGCGAGCAGTCGCCGGGCGCGGACAAGGAAGCGGAGCGGGTCGCTGAATGGCTGCCCTTCGAGCTCGATGGTGTCCTCGTCCACGTGCCAGTGGTCGTACGCGCCGCGCCGGGCCCGGAAGGTGAGCGGCAGATCGTCGTCGAGAGTGAGCAGGTAGCCGCCGCCGGCCTGGGCAACGGGTTCGACGATTTCCTCGTACGCGAACTCGCCGACCATCTTGGCAAGGAGACGCCGTGCTGCTCGGTCCCAGACCTCAGGATTCAGCTCAGGAGGCGAAAGAAGCGCTGGTCCGGATTCGGAGTCGGGAGTGACGGGCGGTTTCGGCAAAGTGACTCCTCGGGGTGGAACCGATGCGGGACGAGCGGTGTATCAAAGGCAGATGGTCGTTCACGGACAGTCGCAAGGAGACCTACGGGTGATCACTTACAGCAGATGGCGAAGTGCCCTGTCGCGGACCATGAGGGCGGAGCGCTTCTCCGGAAGGTCGATTTCAGCGGAGAAGCGGAAGCCTGCGCTGAGGAAAGCAGACACGGAGGGGGTGTTGCGCAGGTCCGGTTCGGCGATGACCCGCGCGCACTGGGGCCGGTTCTCCAGCACGAGGTCGGAAACGGCACGAAGAAGCATGGTGCCGATACCTCGCCCGCGATCGCCGACGCCCCCGATGAGTAGATGGAGCCCGGTGTCATGGGGCCGCGCCGGGTAGTGACGGGCGAGCGGGTCGAGGTCCGCGCGATAGATCTCCCAGTAACTCACCGGCACACCGTTGAGTACCCCCAGACAGGGGACGCTGCGCCCGTCGCCGTCGAGTTGGGTGCGCAGATGTTCGGCGGTGACCGACTCCCGGCCCTGTAGTTCCCAGAAGGCGGCCACCGCCGGGTCGTTCATCCACCGGCTGATCAAAGTGAGGTCGCGCTCGATCTCCACGGTGACGAGGCAGAATTCGCCCTCGGGAGTGGTGGCGGGCTCCCAGGTGCCGGGGGCGCCGAGCAGGTCCCCACCGCTGCCGGGGTTGCTTCCGAACTCGGCGATCGGACTATCCGGACGCAACAAGGACAGCAGTTCTTCGGGCAGCCGCAGATCGAGTGTGTCTTCGCCTCCTGGGCCCGGCGGGTCGGCAGGCGTGGCCCCGGTGTCGCGGCTGGCATCTATAGAGGGCACGACGACGTTCCTCTTCTCGGGTATGGATCGGCTCATGTCCCCATGCGGTAAAGGGGGTTGGTGAGGGTGACATAGACAGACTGGGTGTCGACGGGACCGACAAGCTCATCCAGGCCGTGCAGTCTGGTGAGCAGATTGGCTTTGGCGCGGAGCGAGGGTGCTTCCAGAAGCTGAGTGGGCAGCGGTGAGCCGAGGTCGGTCGCCTTCATGAGGAACTGTCGGAAGGCAGCGATCAGAAGCTGTTCGTCGGCAAGGTGCTGGGAGCCGAAGGCGCCAATAAGCCCGAGGACGTTGTTGATGGCGAGGTAGTAGGCGAAGCGCTCATCGGTCACGGCGTCCGTGACGAAGGTGTCGCTGGTCGCACCGATGCCCGGGAGGCGCCTTTCCAACTGGTCGCGGTAGGACTCCCGGAAGTAGTAGCCCTGATTGTCGCGATAGCGACCGCCGACCGGCCAGCCATCGGGATCGAGGATCACGAGGGTGTTCTGTTGATGGGCTTCGAGCGCGATGCCTGCGGTGCCGTCGAGCCAGAGAACGGGGCGCACCACGTGATCGAGATAGCGCAGGAACCACTCGGCGGCAACGGCGCCATGAGGCCGTCCGGTGCGAGCCGAGAGGGCGGTCACGATGTCGGCAAGCCGCGACCGCATGCCGTCCCCGCCCGGCCGGGGACGGGCTGAGGTCAGAGCCGCGATACACACAGCGTCTTCCCCCCATCCGAAGGGGTTGTGACGCACGACGACATCGAAGCCGGGAACCGGCTCGCCGTCCGGGGTGTCCACCGCCAGCCACGCCGGATCACGAACGATGTCGAAGCCGGGATGGGCCGCCTGCCATTGCTCGCTCAGCCCCGCCCTCAGCAGACGGTGGACCTCCACCCCCCGGTGGAGTTCCTTACGCAGGTTCTCCCGGCAGGAATTGGTGATGCGCACGCCCAGCGAGAGCTTGAGCATCGCTTCGGTGCCCGGGCGGTGCACCGTGCGGACGGAGGAGGTGGGATGCCAGGGCTCACCGTGAAGGCCGAGATCGTGCAGAAGGCCCGCATCAAGAAGAGAGGCCACCGTGGAGCGATGCATCAGGTCGTTGGCCTGCCAGGGGTGCAGTGGCAGCAGTGCAGTGCCCTCGGGATGCGCGGGGTTGCCGGCGAGGCGTGCCATGAGCCGGTCGGCGGGCAGCGCACGACCGCGCTCGGTCCAGGCGGAATCCTGTGCCAGCACGGACCGGTCAACGGCGCACCAGCGCAGGGGGAAGGAGCCGCGCAATTCCGGCGAATACATTCGGCTCTCGGCGTCGGAGAGGCCTTCACGGCTCTTCGGCGTGGGGTGCAGGGGATGACCGAGAAGGAGTGACTGCTCAGCGGTCAGGAAGAGGTCAGCCTCCTCGGCCGGCTTCGGGTCCACGCGGCGTTCTCTGATGAAGACGGCGGTGCGGCGCACCGAGTCGGCGACTCTGCCGACCAGGTCGGCGTTCTCCCGCTGACCCGCCTCACGGCCGAGCAGCGCCGCGACGGTGACTGCGTCCGCCGGTGGCGCGCTCACTGATCCTCCTTCGAGCGTCGGCCTGCCGAAGCGGTGCCAGCCGGTGGGTGACCAGTAGTGGACGGGTGCCAGCAAAGCGGTACCGCTGGCGTCCAGAGGGATACGCAGCACCTGGCCGGCCGGCCTGGCGAGGTCGTTCTCCCTTGTCCAGCACCGCAACAGGTTCTCCACGGCAGCGGTCTCGGCTGCGGCGGTCGCATCGGGGTCGTCCAGCAGGTCCGGCGGGAGGGGCTGCTCCGGAGTACGGTCCCCCCTGTTCTGGCGCGGCACGGCCCCCACGTCGACCGTGAGCGGGCCGTGAGCGGTGGGACGGCCTTCGGCCTCGGGCGCGTCGGGTGCGGGGGTGGAGTTCACGGAGTGCTTCCTTGTAAGGGGGGCCGGGTCAGTGCGAGGAGGGGGTCTCGTGACGGCGGTTGCGGAAGCGTTCCGCGGCGACCAGGGCATCGGCCAGCCGGTCGAGAACGGCCTCCGTCTGTTCATCGGTGAGAGTGAGCGGGGGCAGCAGACGGACAACACTGGAGTGGCGGCCGCCGATTTCGACGATGAGTCCGCGGGCCAGGCACTCACGCTGGACGGCAGACGCAAGGGCGGGGTCGGCCGGCGAAGGGCCGGCAGCGTCGGGAGCCGCCGCTTCGGGGTCGACGAGCTCCACACCGATCATCAAGCCCCTGCCGCGCACGTCGCCGATGGAGGGATGCTCTGCGGCCAGGCCCTGGAGTCTTCCGATGATGCGGGCACCCAGAACGGCCGCACGCTCGGCGAGCCGGTTCTCGCGGACGAACGCGAGGGTGGCGGCGCCCGCCGCCATGGCGAGCTGGTTGCCGCGGAAGGTGCCCGCGTGAGCACCCGGCTCCCAGGCGTCCAGTTCCGACCGGTAGACGATGACGGCCAGCGGGAGGGAGCCGCCGATCGCTTTGGACAGCACCATCACATCGGGGACGATCCCGCTGTGCTCGACCGCCCAGAAGGCCCCGGTGCGGCCGACGCCGGTCTGCACTTCGTCGGCGATGAGCGGGATCGAGCGGTCGGCGGTGATCTCCCGCATTCTCCGCATCCAGCTGTCGGGGCCCGGGATCACCCCGCCCTCGCCCTGTACCGGTTCAAGAATCATCCCGGCCGGCGGGACCACTCCGCCCTTGGGGTCATCGAGCAGGTTCTCGGTCCACCGGGCGGCAAGATCCACCCCCCGCTCTCCTCCGACGCCGAACGGACTGCGGTACTCCTGCGGATACGGAAGCCGGGTCACCCTGACGTCGGGGGCGCCACCGGAGACGGCGAGTGCACCGGCAGTCATGCCGTGATAGGCACCGGTGAAGGCGAGGATCCCGCTGCGTCCGGTGGCGGTCCTGACGAGTTTGAGGGCTGCCTCGACCGCGTCCGTACCAGCGGGTCCGCAGAACTGGACCCGCGCCTGGTCGGCGAAGCGAGGGGGCAGCGTCGCGAACAGTTCGGTGGTGAACGCGTCCTTCACCGGGGTGGCAAGATCCAGGACGTGCAACGGGGCGCCGGAGTCGATGACTTTCTTGATCGCTTCGAGCACCACGGGGTGGTTGTGTCCGAGGGCGAGCGTTCCAGCGCCGGAGAGGCAGTCGAGATAGCGCCGCCCGTCCGCGCCCTCGATCGTCAGGCCACGGGCCCGGACCGGGACGATCGGCAGTGACCGTGCGTAGGTACGGGCAGCCGATTCACGCATCGACTGCCGACGCAGGATGCCCTCGTGCACGGTCGTCGGCGCCGCCGGTGCGGATTCGGTCACAGCCACTGCTCTTGTTCCTCCCGCAGTCACATTTTGTTCGTCACGGCCCGGCCGTCACGTTTCTGTTGTGCGTCCTCGCCGCCGAGGCTGAACACAGCCCAGAAGCCCCCCGTATGTCACAACGACGCCGACGCCGTGGGATCACGGGCACACCGGAAGATCCTTTGCGGCGGCGGAACCACGGCCCTGCCGCATGCCGTCCCCATCGGCACCGGCATAGTGGGGCCCGCACTTCACGACCGGGTCACTGGTTCCGCAGTGCCGAACGTCCGTTGTTCCGAAGTCCCAGGGGGATCACTACATGCGACCGCTGCATCCAGCCTTCACAGCACACCGCGGGAGGCGTGCTCGGCGAACGCGCCCTTCCATAGCCGCAGTTGGCCTCACGGCCGTACTCACACTCACCGCGACCGCCTGTGGCCCCGGCGATGACGACGCCAACGGCAAGCCGAGCAGCAGCACTTCCTCGGTACCCGATGGGAAGATCACCATCCCGGACGACGTCAAGGACAGGTTGAAGCAGCACGGCGTCGATCTGGACAAGTGGAAGAACGGCGAGTGGAAGAACTGGGACAGGGACACATGGCTGCGTGAGGCCAAGGACTTCATCAACCCGATCATCGCCGGGTTCTGGGACCCGGACCGGATGCGGGACGCGGACAAGACCCCGCAGAAGCCCGTTGACAACGACATCTCGGGCGACAAGGGAGTCACCGACCCGACCCCGGCGCCGGTGACCGCCCAGGGCGTGAAGGCTCCGTACCACAACACTCTCCCCGAGGCGGGAAAGCTCTTCTTCGACAGCCCGGAAGGTTCGATGGTCTGCTCGGCAACCGTCGTCGAGGACCCGGCGCATCCCGGCAAGTCCAACATGGTGTGGACGGCGGGCCATTGCGTACACGCGGGGAAGAAGGGCGGCTGGTACCGCAACATCGCCTTCGTCCCCTCGTACAACAACAGCGGCAAGTCCGTCGCTCAGTTGCGGAACGCCAAGAAGGAGGAGGTCGCTCCGTACGGCGTCTACTGGGCGGACTGGGCGCAGACCTCCGAGCAGTGGATCGCCGGCGGCGGGCCCACCGGAGGCCAGGGTGCTCCGTACGACTTCGCCGTGCTGCACGTGACACCGGAGAAGGGCAGCACCAGGTCCCTGGAAGAGACGGTCGGCGGCGCCCTGCCGGTGAATTTCAACGCCCCGGCCGTGCCGAAGATCCCAGGCATCACGGCAACCGGTTACCCGGCGGCCCCCCCGTTCGACGGTCAGAAGCTCTTCCAGTGTGCGGACCGTCCCGGCCGGCTTTCGGTCACCGCGAACGACCCGACGATGTACCGCATCGGCTGCACCATGACGGGCGGTTCGTCCGGCGGCGGGTGGATCTCCAACGGTGCGGACGGAAAGCCCGCGCTGGTGTCCAACACTTCGATCGGCCCGGTGACGGCAGGCTGGCTGGCAGGTCCGCGCCTCGGCAAGGAAGCCAAGGGTGTCTACGACTCCGTCAGCAAGAAGTACGCGGGCCGGTAGGGACGGCCCGGCAGATGGCACGAACTCCGTCCGCAGCAGCGATCACGCGTTCTCAGGGGGAACAGCTCCATGCGATCCATTCGCCCGATACTGACCGCCACCGGTATTGCCGCAGCCCTCGCGCTGACGGCGACCGCTTGTAACGGCGACAAGGACCAGGCAGCCGGCCAGACGGCGGACAAGCCGGCGGCTTCCGCCCCGGCCGGCACGGCCGGTGACGCCGGCGGCCTGGCCGACACACTCAGGAAGCACGGCGTCGACCCGGACAAGTGGAAGGACGGCGAGTGGAAGAACTGGGACAAGGACAAGTGGCTGCGTGAGGCCAAGGACTTCGTCAACCCGGTGATCAAGGGGCTGTGGAAGCCCGACCGGATGCAGAAGGCCAAGGATCCGCAACGGACGATGGCCTACGGTGACGCGACGGGCGACCAGAACGTCACCGACCCGGAGCCCGCGCCCGTACAGGCCCAGGAGGAGAAGCACCCTTACCACGAGTACGCAGCACCCGTCGGCAAGGTCTTCTTCGACTCTCCCGAGGGTTCCATGGTCTGCTCGGGCACGGTCGTCAAGGACCCGAAGGCCCCGGGAAGGTCCAATCTGGTGTGGACCGCGGGCCACTGCGTCCACGCGGGGGCCAAGGGCGGCTGGTACCGGAACATCACCTTCGTCCCGTCGTACAACGACCAGGGCAAGACCCCCGTACAGCTGAGCAATGCCCAGCCGCAGGAGGTCGCACCCTACGGTTCGTACTGGGCCGACTGGGCCATGACCTCCAACGCGTGGATCGCGGGCGGCGGGCACACCGGAGGTGACGCCTCCCCCTACGACTACGCCCTGTTGCATGTGAAGCCGCAGAGCGGGGGGAAGTCCCTCGAGGAGACGGTCGGCAATGCGCTGACGGTCGACTTCAACGCTCCCGACGCCAAGGACATCAGCGCGATGGGCGCCTGGGGCTACCCCGCAGCGCCCCCGTTCAACGGTCAGTTGATGAACAAGTGTGTCGACCGCCCGGGCCGGCTGTCGATGAGCCCCGGCACGCCGCCGATGTGGCGCATCGGCTGCACGATGACCGGTGGCTCCTCCGGAGGCGGCTGGTTCATCGCGGGCAAGGACGGAAAGTCGGAGCTGGTCTCCAACACCTCGATCGGTCCCGCCACTTCGGGCTGGCTCGCGGGACCCCGGCTCGGTCAGGGCGCCCAGCAGCTTTACACGGCGATGAGCGACAGGTTCGCCGGTCGCTGACAGACGGCAGCGGCCGCACGCCGAAGGCCGGTCCCCTCATGGCGAGGGGGCCGGCCTTCGGAATGCCGCGGGTCTGTCAGCGAGTCACCGGAACATACGGCTCAAGATCAGCCGCGAGCTCCTCGTGCACCCGGGCCTTGAGCAGGGTGCCCTCCGGGGTGTGCTCCTCGGAGATCACCTCGCCGTCGGCATGCGCTCGTGCCACCAACTGACCGTGCGTGTACGGCACCAGGACCTCGACCTCCACCTGGGGCCGCGGCAGTTCCGCATCGATCATGGCGAGCAGCTGCGGGATGCCACGGCCCGAACGGGCCGAGACCGCGATAGCGTTCCGCTCGATGCGCAACAGCCGCTGCAGCACCAGGGGATCGGCCGCATCGGCCTTGTTGATCACCACGATCTCCGGCACATCGGTCGCGCCGACCTCCCGGATCACCTCACGCACCGCAGCGAGCTGCTCCTCCGGCGCCGGGTGCGAGCCGTCCACCACATGGAGGATGAGGTCGGACTCCCCGACTTCCTCCATGGTGGACCGGAACGCCTCCACGAGGTGGTGCGGCAGATGCCGGACGAACCCCACGGTGTCGGCGAGGGTGTAGAGCCTGCCGCTCGGGGTTTCCGCCCTGCGTACGGTCGGGTCCAGGGTGGCGAACAGGGAGTTCTCCACCAGCACACCCGCACCGGTGAGCCGGTTGAGCAGCGAGGACTTGCCGGCATTGGTGTATCCGGCGATGGCTACCGAGGGCACCTTGTGGCGCTTGCGCTCCTGCCGCTTGATGTCGCGGCCGGTCTTCATCTCCGCGATCTCCCGGCGCATCTTCGCCATCTTCTCGCGGATCCGGCGCCGGTCCGTCTCGATCTTGGTCTCACCGGGACCACGGGTGGCCATTCCACCGCCCGCGGATCCGGAGCCACCGCCACCCATCTGACGGGAGAGCGACTGACCCCAGCCGCGCAGGCGCGGCAGCATGTACTGCATCTGTGCGAGTGCGACCTGCGCCTTGCCCTCACGGGACTTGGCGTGCTGGGCGAAGATGTCGAGAATCAGGGCGGTACGGTCCACCACCTTGACCTTGACGACGTCCTCCAGATGGATCAGCTGGCCGGGGCTGAGCTCACCGTCGCACACCACGGTGTCCGCGCCGGACTCGAGGACGATGTCCCGCAACTCGTGCGCCTTGCCCGAGCCGATATATGTGGCCGGGTCGGGCTTGTCGCGGCGCTGTACCACGCCGTCGAGCACGAGTGCCCCCGCCGTCTCGGCAAGGGCCGCCAGCTCGGCGAGCGAGTTTTCCGCGTCCTGAGCGGTCCCCGATGTCCAGACACCTACGAGCACCACACGTTCCAGCCGCAGCTGCCGGTACTCGACCTCGGTGACGTCCTCGAGCTCGGTGGAGAGGCCGGCCACGCGTCGCAGGGCGGCACGCTCCGAGCGGTCGTACTGATCGCCGTCGCGCTCGCCGTCGATCTTGTGGCTCCAGGCGACGTCCTCTTCCATCAGGGCATCGGCCCGAAGGCTCTCGTTGAAGCTCTGGGTGTCCGGTTCGATGGCGTCCGGCTCGCGGACGTCCTGCTCGAGCGCGTCCTGGGAAGGGGAAGAAGAGGAGGTCATTGGATCCTTACGTCGAGCCGATGGTTAGTTCCGTTCGAGTGTCACAACGCGTGACGGCCCCCGATCATTCCCGAGCGGTCATCCACGGAGCCCGGCAGCGGCTGCGACCCGTTGATAGTGGCACGGTGCGGTCGCCACGTCACCCGGCTTTCGGCGGGGTGCTGCGCCAGCGCGGGTGACCCGGCATCGGAGGGGTCCGCTTCCCGTACAGCCAGCCGCGGAAGAAGGCGGACAGATCGCGTCCGGCGATCCGTGAGGCGAGGGCGGAGAAGTCGGCGCTCGTCGCTGACCTGTACCGGTATGCACTCACCCAGCTGTGCTCCAGTCTGTGGAAGGCAGCGGCGCCGATCTCCCGGCGCAGCGCATACAGCACCAGTGCGCTGCCGTCATAGACGATCGGCCGGAAGATGCTGATCTTGTCGCCCGGCTCGGGCCGCCTGGGCGCGGCCGGGGGGCCGTCGTGGGCGCGCCAGCCGTCGGAGTGCCGGTAGGCGTCCCGCATCCGCCGCTCCAGTGACCTCCCGTCGTGCGTGTCGGAGTACAGCGCCTCGTACCAGCTGGCGTGTCCCTCGTTGAGCCAGAGGTCGGACCAGCGCCGCGGCGAGACACTGTCGCCGAACCACTGGTGAGCGAGTTCATGCACCATGACCGAGTCGACATACCACTCCGGGAAGCGAGGGTCGGTGAACAGCCGGCGCTCGAAGAGCGACAGCGTCTGGGTTTCCAGTTCGAAACCGGTGCCCGTGTCCGCGATGAGGACTCCGTACCGCTCGAACGGATAGCGCCCGATCCGCGACTCCAGCCAGGCGAGCTGTTCCGGTGTCTTCTTCAGCCAGGGTTCCAGTCTGCGGCGGTCGTTCGCCGGTACGACGTCCCGCACACGCAGCCCGTGCGGGCCCGCACGGTGGGTCACGGCGGAGCGTCCGATCGACACCTGGGCCAGTTCGGTGGCCATGGGGGCGAGCGTCCGGTAGATCCACGTGGTTCTGCCCGCGTGCACCCTACGGACGACCGGCAGACCGTTGGCCACCACCGTCAGCCGCCGTGGGGCAGTCACTCTGAAGGTGAACCAGGCCTTGTCCGCGGGGTGATCGTTGCAGGGGAAGACCCGGTGGGCGGCGTCCGCCTGGTTGGCCATGACAAGACCGTCGGTGGTGCGCACCCAGCCACCGTCCGCCGCGCCACGGGGATCGCTGGTGTGCCGCACGGTGATCCGCAGACGGCTGCCCCTGTTCACCGGGCGGGCCGGTCTGACCACCAGGTCCTCGTCCGTGGTGGCGAAATGTGCGCGCGCGCCGTTCACATCGACGGAGTGCACGGTGCCCCGGGTGAAGTCGAGATTGATGCGCTGAAGCGGCTCCGTCGCCACCGCGTCGATGGTGGTGACCGCGGGGAGCGGTGTGCTGTTGCTGCCGCGATAGGTGAGGGCGATGTCGTACGCGAGAACGTCGTACCCGGGGTTGCCGAGGTGCGGGAAAAGCGGATCGCCGATACCGAGCGGTACCGGCGCGGGCAGCGCAGCGGCGGTCAGAGCCGCCGACGCGGCCGCCGCCATGGCGGCCCGGAAGCACCGGGAGATGAACAGCATGCGCAACGGCTACCAGTACATCTCCTGCGCCCCGGGGATGGGCGCGCCATGCCACCCGAACGGGTGGTCAGGCGGTGGCCGGTTGCTGGGCGCGACTCACGTCGTACACGCCCGGCACATCGCGCATGGTCCGCATCAGCGCGGGAAGTTCTGCGGCATCGGCGATCTGCAGGGTGTACGTGTGTCTGACCCGTTGTTCGCTCGGGGGTTCGACCGTGGCGGACACCACCGCCGCACCCGCGGTGGCGATGACCTCGGTGAGGTCGGCGAAGAGCTGGGGCCTGCCGAATGCCTCGGCGACCAGTGTGACCCTGCAGTCACCGGTCTCGCCCCAGTTCACCTGGACGGGCGCCCGTCCCGAACCCCGCATCCGGACCACGGCCGCACATCCTTCGCGATGCACGGTGACGGCGCCGCCGCGTACCGCGAAGCCGGTGATGGCGTCGGGCGGCACCGGTGTGCAGCAACCGGCCAGCCGCACCGTGGCGTCCGGCAGGCCCGCCACGACACCCGCGGCAGCCCTTCGTGCGGCGGCGCCTGTCGCGGCTGAGCTCGGCCGGGGGGCCGCCTCCTGTGCCACCGGATCCTCCGGGTGCTCGGCAAGCCAGCCGGAGATAGCGATCCTCGCGGTGGGCGTCAGCGCATGGTCGAGCCAGTCGGGTGACGGCCCGGACGCGGCATCCTGAGCGAGAAGTAATTGCACGATGTCGCCGTCGCTGAGGGCCGTACTGAGCGTGACCAGGCGGCCGTTGACCCGGGCGCCGATACATCGGTGTGCCTCGTCGCCGTGCTGTGCGTACGCCGCGTCCACGCAGCTGGCCCCGGCCGGAAGTCCCAGGGTGCCGCCGTCCGCGCGGAACACGGTGATCTCCCGGTCCTGCGCCAGGTCCGCGCGCAAGGTGCTCCAGAAGGTGTCGGGGTCGGGAGCGGACTCCTGCCAGGCGAGGAGCCGGGAGAGCCAGCCGGGGCGGGTGGGATCGACACGTTCGCCGACCGCGGTGTCGGCGGCGGCCTCGGCGGGCTGCGCCCCTTCTGCCGATGCGTAGGGATTGCCGAGCGCGATGACACCCGCCTCGGCGACCTTGTGCATCCGGTGCGTACGGATGAGAACTTCGGACACCGCGCCGTCGGGCCCGGCCACGGCCGTGTGCAGCGACTGGTAGAGGTTGAACTTGGGGGCAGCGATGAAATCCTTGAACTCGGAGATCACCGGGGTGAAACAGGTGTGCAGCTCACCGAGGACCGCGTAGCAGTCGGCGTCCTCGCCGACGAGGACCAGCAGCCGTCCGAAATCGGTGGGCCGCAGCTCTCCGCGTTTGATGCCGACCCGGTGCACGGAGACGAAGTGCCTTGGCCGGATGAGGACTTCGGCCTGGATGCCTGCCTCTCGCAGCACCTTTCTGAAGCCGTCACCGATGGCCGCGAGCGGGTCACCACCCGACGCCTCGGCGGCGATGAGGGCCCGGGTGCGTTCGTACTCGTCGGGGTGCAGGATCGCGAAGACCAGATCTTCCAGCTCGGTCTTGAGCGCCTGCACACCCAGCCGCTCCGCCAGCGGGATCAGAACGTCCCGGGTGACCTTGGCGATGCGCGCCTGCTTCTCGGGGCGCATCACACCGAGGGTCCGCATGTTGTGCAGCCGGTCGGCCAGTTTGATCGACATGACCCGGACGTCGTCCCCGGTGGCGACCAGCATCTTCCGGAAGGTCTCGGGCTCGGCGGCAGCGCCGTAGTCGACCTTCTCCAGCTTGGTCACGCCATCGACGAGGTAACAGACCTCGTCACCGAATTCCCGCCGTACCTGATCGAGCGTCACCTCGGTGTCCTCGACCGTGTCGTGCAGCAGCGACGCGGTCAAAGTGGTGGTCTCGGCGCCGAGTTCGGCGAGGATCAGGGTCACGGCCAGTGGATGCGTGATGTACGGCTCGCCGCTCTTGCGCATCTGACCGCGGTGCGAGGACTCCGCGAGCACATACGCCCTGCGCAGCACGGTGAGGTCGGCATCGGGATGATGGGCCCGGTGTGCCTCCGCGACATGGCCGATGGCGTCGGGGAGCCCACTTCGCGAAGGCGGCCCGAACAGCGCGGCCCGGCCGATTCTGCGGAGGTCGATGCGCGCGCGGCCTCGCCGGCGGCCCGGGTTGTCCACCGGGCGGGGCCCGGGAGACACACCCTCGGGACTGGCGGCCTCTGCACTCATGGGCACCTCCGGCAGTGTCGACCGGCGATGGGCTGGCTGCGGGTGAGCACTCCGGGCCGGTGCTTGATGCTACCGAGCCCACCATGCGGTGCCGCCCCGCTCCCGCTCAGAGTGAAACGGATCACCCATTCGAGCGAAGTCTAAGTGAGGACCGTTTCCTGAAAGGAGGAGTTCAGCGTGCCCTCGGCGACGATGACCGCGGGACCGGTCATCTCGATCTCGCCGTCGGGCCTCTCAGTGATCACCAGTCGGCCGCCGGGGAGGTCCACCGTGTAGGTGGCAGGGACACCCGTGACCGCGGGATCCACGCCGTCCCTGCGAGCCGCTGCCACCGCCACGGCGCAGGCGCCCGTTCCGCATGAGCGCGTCTCGCCCGAGCCGCGCTCATGGACGCGCATCGCCACATGGCGCTCGCCGCGCTCCACCACGAACTCGATATTGACGCCGTCCGGGTAGACGGATGCCGGGGTGAAGGGCGGTGTGGAGTGCAGTGTTCCGGCATGCGCCAGATCGTCGACAAAGGCGACGGCGTGCGGATTGCCCATGTTCACATTGCGCGCGGGCCAGCTGCGCCCCTCGACCGTGACGGTCACTCCCTCTTCGGGGACTGCGGCACGGCCCATCGAGACCGTGATGTCTCCGTTCTTGGCCAGGTGGACCTTCTTCACCCCTCCGCGGGTGGCCACCGCCAGATCTCCGCCGGCGACCAGACCGGCCTGCTGGAGGTAGTGGGCGAAGACGCGCACACCGTTGCCGCACATCTCGGCCACCGAGCCGTCGCCGTTGCGGTAGTCCATGAACCACTCGGCCTCCGCGGCCATCTCGCGCGCCTCCGGGTGCGCCGCTGAGCGCACGACATGGAGCAGCCCGTCGCCACCGATACCGGCCCTGCGGTCGCACAGGACGGCAACGGCCGATGCGGACAGCCCGATGAGGTTGTCCAGGTCGGGAATGATCACGAAGTCGTTCTCGGTCCCGTGGCCCTTGAGGAAGGCGGTCTGCGAAGTACTCACACCGCCATCGTACGAGGTCGCGGCGGCGAGCAGGGCGGCAGCGGGCGGTGGGGGCGATCAGCGCAGCCGGGCCACGCGACCGACAGCGAGCGCCACGATCACACAGCAGGCCACCGCGTAGAGCCCGAGCACCCGCCAGTCCGGGCGTTCCCCGGATCCTCTGGCCGGCAGGCCCGGCCAGGTGTACCCCACCCGGCGGGCGGCCATCATCCCCCAGCCGGCGGCGCAACAGCTGATCAGCAGCCCCAGCATGGCGACCACGGGTCCGCCGTCGCCGAACTCGAAGGCGAGCGGGAACGCGAACATCAGGGATCCGACAGCGGCCAGCACCACGATCGGGGCAAGCTGCCAGATCCGCAGCCGGCGCTGCGGCCGCAACTCGACCTCGACCTCGGGAGCCACCTCGGGAGTGTCCTGCGCATCGGGCCCGTCGGGGCTCAGCCGAGCCGCTTCTCCCGGGGTTCCCTGTTCTGTGTCACGAGGGCCGGCCTCCATCGCCACGCGCCCTCCCAACTCGGACTCCACTGTCGATCGAAGCTCGATGATGGCACGCTCGCAGGCCCGCAAATGACGGGCGGAGCGTCCCGATGCCATCACGTGATCAGGCTGTGACCGCTCGTTCGACCAACGCCAGCGCCCGCTGCGGAAGTTCCGCCCGGTCGACAGCGGCCCCGCTCAGCCAGTGCACCCGTGGATCACGCCGGAACCACGAGTCCTGACGGCGGGCGAAGCGCTTGGTGGCACGTACGGTCTCGGCGCGCGCCTCCTCGTCGGTGCATTCGCCGGCCAGCGCGCCGAGGACCTGCTGATACCCGAGAGCGCGCGAAGCGGTGCGCCCCTCACGCAGCCCCTGGGCCTGCAGCGTGCGCACCTCCTCGACCAGTCCGGCCTGCCACATCCGGTCGACTCGGCCGGCGATGCGGTCGTCCAGCTCGGGGCGGGCCACGTCGACACCGATCTGCACCGTGTCGTAGACCGGATCGGGCCCGGGGAGATTGGCGGTGAAGGGCTTGCCGGTGATCTCGATCACCTCGAGGGCCCGGACGATGCGGCGGCCGTTGCTGGGCAGGATGGCCACAGCGGCTTCCGGGTCCGCGCCGGCAAGCCTCTGGTGCAGTGCTGCGGGGCCGAGACGCACCAGTTCGCCCTCGAGCCGAGCCCTCACTTCCGGGTCGGTGCCGGGGAATTCGAGCGCGTCAATGGCTCCGCGCACGTACAGCCCCGACCCTCCGACCAGCACCGGTGTACGGCCCAGGGCGAGCAGCCGGTCGATCTCGGCCCGTGCGAGCCTCTGGTACTCGGCGACGCTGGCCGCCTGGGTGATGTCCCAGATGTCGAGGAGGTGGTGCGGGACACCACCGCGCTCGTCGATGGTCAATTTGGCGGTGCCGATATCCATCCCTCGGTAGAGCTGCATGGAGTCGGCGTTGACGACCTCGCCACCGAAATGCCGGGCGATGGCGACACCCAGATCCGACTTTCCCGCCGCGGTGGGCCCGACGACGGCGATGACCCGCGCTGCGGGAGCTGCACTTCTCACAGCCCCAGTCTCGCAAACCCCAGGGCCCGTCCCCGAACGAGTTACGTGACGCGCGCCGTCCCGCGTTCGTTTTCTGTTCCGAGGTTCCGGTCGGACGTCACGGAATTTCATCGCTCGCACGAGTATGTTATGGAGTGAATATGGGTGTTTTTGCAGTATTTCGCCGCAAGTCCAAGGCTGCGGCCGCGGCCGCGGAGACGGAGGCCACTGCGGAGACAGAGGCCACCGTGGAGACGGCGGACTCGGCTGCGGACGGCGCAGCCGGGCCGGAGACGGCTCAGGCCGCCGAGGACGGGGACGCCGACGGCATGGACATCCCGCGACAGCAGTCGGCCGCAGCGGCCGTCGACAACGAAGCCGGTGAGGGCGCGCGTCAGTAGACCGCCCTCCACAGGGAAGCAGGTCCGTCATGGGACTCATGGACAACCTGAAAGCCAGACTCGCGCCTGCCAAGGACAAGGTCTCCGACCTGGCGCTGCAGCACGGGGAGAAGATCGGGCAGGGGCTGGACAAGGCCGCTCGCACGGTCGACTCCAGAACCAACGGCAAATACAGCGACAGGATCGAGTCGGGCACCGGCAAGGCCAAGGACGCCCTGGACCGGCTCTCGCACAAGGACGACGGCGGCGGGGACGGCGACACCACACCGCCTGCCGCCTGACCGCGGACACCGGGCGCCCATGGAGCAGCACGCCTCATGGGTGCCCGTCCGTGTGCCCGTGGACGCCGCCGCGGGGATGTGCTGTGCGGACCAGGAGGTGTGTGGCCACCGGACCCGTCCTGCCAGGACCTCTCGGCCGGTACTCCCAGGACCTCGGGAGCGCCGTCAGGACCAGACGGCGACGAAGTAACCGACGCCGTAGGGAGCGTCCTCGTACAACAGCCGGCCGCTCAGCGCGGCGCCATCGGCCGCTCCGGCAAGGATCTGCCAGGGCGCACGGCCCACGGCCTTCAGCTCGGAGGCAAGCCGGGGGTCCAGCGCCCGGAGCGCGGCGAAGTCCGCCGATGCCAGCGCTCGGGCGGCGGTGGCGTCGAACGCGGCAGCACGTTCGTCCAGGTAACCGGGTGCCTTGAGGGTGCGGCAGGCGCTCCCGTCGCCCATCACCAGCAGGGCGACCCGCTCGCCGCGGACAGCGAGGTCCCGGCCAACCTGCAGGCAGCGCTCCGGTTCCAGGGGTTCGCCGACGCCGAGCGCCTCGACCGGTGAGTCCGCCCAGTCCGCGCGGTCGAGCAGCCAGGCGCCCACGGCCAGTGCGGCCGGCAGCTCCCGGTCCGGTGAGGAGCCGGCGGCCGCCGCACCCAGACGCACCTGGAGATCGACCCCGAATCCGCGGAAGGAGCCGACGGCTCCGTGCGGATGCGGGCCCCGGCCCGCGGCGTCGGCCGGGCCGACAACGATCAGACGGTCGGGCCTGGCAGCGGCCAGCACTCCCAGAGCATCGAGGCAGGCGTCCCTGGCGGCATCGAGCTCGGGTGCCGCGCCGGCGGCGACCTCGGGCACGAGCAGCGGCGGGCAGGGGCAGACGGCGGCGGCTACGAGCATGATCCGCAGCCTAGCCCCGCCCGTCGCGCCCCGTCACCGCTGGTCGCAGCCACTCCCCCCGGCCGCGGCGGGCTGCGGCGCCGGGGCGCCGATCGTCGGCAGCCCGAGCATCACACCGGCGGGACCGGCCGCCGGGGCTGCGTTGCGCTTCTCCCAGGCGTCTCCGGCGCGGGTGCGCCGTACGGCAGTGGTCGGGCCCTCCGCGAGCAGGTGGTGCGGGGCGGCGTAGGTGATGTCGACGGTCACCACGTCTCCGGGCCGCACCGCGGCCTCCGGTTTGGTGAAGTGGACGAGGCGGCTGTCGGGCGCCCGCCCGGAGAGTCGGTGCGTGGCACCGTCCTTGCGGCCCTCGCCCTCCGCGACCATGACCTCCACGGTGCGGCCGACCTGGGTCTTGTTCTCCGCCCAGGAAATCTCCTCCTGGAGGGCCGAGAGGCGCATGTAGCGCTCCTGCACGACCTCCTTGGGGACCTGGCCCTCCATGGTCGCGGCAGGAGTGCCCGGCCGCTTGGAGTACTGGAAGGTGAAGGCCTGCGCGAAACGCGCCTCGCGGACCGCGTGCATCGTCTGCTGGAAATCCTCCTCGGTCTCGCCGGGGAAGCCCACGATGATGTCGGTGGAGATGGCGGCGTGCGGAATCGCGGCACGCACCTTCTCGATGATCCCGAGGAAACGCTCCTGCCGGTACGAACGCCGCATGGCCTTGAGGATCGTGTCCGAGCCCGACTGCATCGGCATGTGCAGTTGCGGCATCACATTCGGGGTCTCGGCCATCGCCAGTATCACGTCGTCGGTGAAGTCCCGTGGATGCGGCGATGTGAAGCGGACCCGCTCCAGGCCCTCGATCGACCCACAGGCCCGCAGCAGCTTGGAGAACGCTTCGCGGTCGCCGATGTCCGAGCCGTAGGCGTTGACGTTCTGGCCGAGCAGAGTGACCTCGGAAACGCCCTCGGCGACCAGTGCCTCGATCTCGGCGAGAATGTCGCCGGGACGGCGGTCCTTCTCCTTGCCACGCAGCGCGGGGACGATGCAGAAGGTGCAGGTGTTGTTGCACCCGACGGAGATCGACACCCACGCGGCGTACGCGCTCTCGCGCCGCGTCGGCAGGGTCGAGGGGAACGCCTCGAGGGACTCCGCGATCTCGACCTGCGCCTCTTCCTGGACGCGGGCCCGCTCCAGAAGCACCGGGAGCTTGCCGATGTTGTGGGTCCCGAAGACCACATCCACCCAGGGCGCCCGCTGGACGATGGTGTCACGGTCCTTCTGAGCCAGGCAGCCACCGACCGCGATCTGCATCCCGGGCCGTTTGGTCTTCATCGGCGCGAGCCTGCCGAGGTTGCCGTACAGCTTGTTGTCGGCGTTCTCCCGCACCGCGCAGGTGTTGAAGACGACCACATCGGCATCCCCGTCGGCACCCTCGGGTGCGCGGACGTACCCGGCACCCTCCAGAAGGCCCGACAGCCGCTCGCTGTCGTGCACATTCATCTGGCAGCCGTACGTCTTCACTTCGTAAGTCTTGGCGCTCATATCGCATCCCAGGGTACGGGCACCGGGACCCCCTGGCCCTCGGGGGGAATGAACTGGCAGGATCACGCGCATGTTCCCGGCCTTGTCCCGCATCAGCCGCCGCCGCGCCCTCCAGGGCTCGGCGGCAGCACTGGTGGTCCTCGGACTGTTGATGTGGTGGCTGCTGCCCATCGGACCGTCCTCCCCCCGCGGCTCCGTCACCTTCAGCACGGGGGTCAGGACCGGCGTCTACCAGCTCTACGGAAAACTGCTGCAGCCGACGCTGGCGCGTGATCTGCCCGGCGTGAAGATCGCCCTGCAACCGAGCGAGGGTTCACAGCAGAACCTCGCGAGGGTGGCGACGGGCAAGGCCGACTTCACCATCGCCACCGCCGACGCCATCGCCAAGTACATCGCCGACGGCAAGGCCGGAGCGGACCGGCTGCGCGGTTGCGCGCGGCTGTACGACGACTACGTACAGCTCGTCGTGGACGACGGGTCCGCCGTGCGGCGTGCGCGCGATCTGCGGCACAAGCGGGTGGCCGTGGGCCAGCCGGGATCGGGGGTGCGCCTGATCGCGGAGCGGGTGCTGCGGGCCGCCGGGCTGGATCCGCAGAAGGACATCACCCCGGTGCCGGCCGGGATCGACACCGGCCCCGCGCTGCTGGACGCCGGGAAGATCGACGCGTTCTTCTGGTCCGGCGGACTCCCGACGGACGCGGTGCGCAATCTGGCCTCACGCCATCCGGTCCGGCTCGTTCCGCTGGACGACATGGTGTCCAGGCTGCACTCGGGCGGCGGGACCACCCGCTACTACCGCTCCGCCGTCATCCCGGGAGACGCCTACCTCGATGCACGCAACAGCGGCGCCGTCCCGACCGTCGCGGTGGCCAACGTGCTGGTCACCACCGACCGCGAGGACCCGGAGCTGACCGAGGCCTTCACCCGCAGCGTGATAGGCAGCCGTGACCGGATCGGCCGCCAGGTGCACGCGGCGCAACTGGTGGACGTACGCACAGCGATCTACACGGACCCGTTGAAGCTGCACGACGGCGCCCGGCGCTACTACCGGTCGGCCAAACCCTAGCTGGCGCCCCGGTCCGGGGCTGCCCGGGCATGCGGTGCCGTACGCGGCACGCTGACCGTCACCCGCAGCCCGTGCGGTTCGTTCTGTTCGTACGTCATCGAGCCCCCACCCGTGGTGAGCAGCGCCCTCGAGATGGAGAGGCCCAGGCCCGAGCCCTTGACGTTCTGATGCCTGCTGCTGCGCCAGAAGCGGTCGCCGATCCGGGCAAGCTCGTCCTGGTTCAGGCCGGGGCCCCCGTCGGCCACGCTGATCTTGGACGCGGCGTCGTGCGAGGAGACCGTGACGACGACCCGCTCCCCTTCCGGGGTGAACTTCAGCGCGTTGTCGATCACCGCGTCGAGTGCGCTGGAGAGCGCGACGGGGTCCACCCAGGCGGTGGCAGCGGCGGAGCCCTCCTCGGTCAGCCGGACCCCCTTGCCGTCGGCGAGCGGGCGCCAGGCCGCGACCCGCTCCGCAGCCAGTTCGGCGATGTCCATGAGACGCAGTTCGGCGTCGGTGTGTTCGGCCAGTGCCAGGTCCAGGAGATCGTCGAGCACCTCGGCGAGGCGCTTGCCCTCTGTCCGCACCGAAGCGATCTCCTCGTTGCCCTCGGGGAGCTCGAAGGCGAGCAGTTCGATCCTCAGCAGCAGCGCCGCCAACGGGTTGCGCAACTGGTGGGAGGCATCGGCGACAAAGGCCCTCTGCTGTTCCAGAACGTCCTCGACGTTGTCCGCCATCTCGTTGAACGCGCGGGCCAGACGGCGGAGTTCGGGCGGACCACCGCCGGGCGCGACCCGTGACTTCATCCGCCCGGTCGCGATGTCGTGCGTGGCCGCGTCCAGCGTCCGCACCGGCAGCAGCACCCATCCGGTGAGCCGGATGGCTGCTCCCAGCGCCAGCAGCATGGCCGCCGTCTCCCCGGCGGCGATCAGCAGCCAGCCCCGGACGATCCGCGAACGCATCTCTCCGGTGGGCGAGTCGGTCACCACCACCGCGATGACGTCGCCGTTCCTGACCACCGGCGACGCGACGATCAGGCGGCCCCTTCCCCATGGCCAGACCTGCGAGGGATCCCGGCTGCGCCGTCCGGCGAGCGCCTCCTGGAATGCCTGCAGCCCCTCACCCGCGGACGGCACCGACCAGAACCGCGGAGCGGCGGCCATGGCTTGGCCGTCACGGTAGAAGACACCGGCCCGGATGCCGTAAACCGTCTCGTAGCGGGCGAGTTCGTGCTGCAGCGTGTCGTGCCGCTCGCCCTCGCTGGCCGGGATCTCGGTGACGAACTGCGCCTCGGCGGCAATCCGCGCGGTGTCGTCCAGCCGGTCGACGATCACCTTCTGCTGCTGTGCCTCGGCCACACTCAGAGCGAGCGGGAATCCGAGCGCGAGCAGCACTCCGGCCATGAGGACAATGAGCAGCGGTAGCAGCCTGGCACGCATCGGAAGGTGACGCGCCTCAGGCCGCGGCAGGCGCGACGAGCCGGTAGCCCACGCCCCGCACGGTCTCGATCAGCGCGGGCATGTGCAGCTTGGAACGCAGGGAAGCCACATGCACCTCGAGAGTGCGTCCGGTCCCCTCCCAGCTGGTCTGCCAGACCTCGCTGATGATCTGCTCCCTGCGGAAGACGACACCCGGGCGCTGGGCGAGCAGCGCGAGCAGGTCGAACTCCTTGCGAGTGAGCTGGATCTCCTCGCCTTCGATGCTGACCCTCCGGGTGGGCAGCTGTATCTCGACCGGACCGAGGCTCAGCGCGACGGCAGGTACCGACCCGGTGTCCTCACCCGTCGACGTGCGGCGGCTGACGGCATGGATACGGGCCAGCAGCTCCCCGGTGTCGTAGGGCTTGACTACGTAGTCGTCTGCGCCGAGGTTCAGCCCGTGGATCCGTGAGCGCACATCGGCCCGGGCAGTCACCATGATCACCGGCGTGACGGTGCGCTTGCGGATCTTGCCGCAGACCTCGTAACCGTCCTGGTCGGGCAGCCCGAGATCCAGCAGGATGACCCCGAAGGGCTCCTCGTCGTCGGGCAGCAGGGCGCGCAGTGCCTCCTCGCCGCTACGGGCGTGCACGACCCTGAAGCCGTGTCTGGCCAGTACGGCGGACAGCGCAGCGGCCACATGGTTGTCGTCCTCGACGAGCAGCAGTCGCATGTGCCCCCTCCCGTTGTGCGGTCCACGTTCCAGCTGTACCGGCATTCACAGGTACCAGGGCATCCACGCCGATGGCTGCCGCACCAGTCAAGGGCCTTCATGCTGTCACCGGGTTTCCGTTATGCACCCGGTACTCCGATCATGACCATGTTCACGCGGAGTATCCGGAGACTACCGGCGTGCAACCGATTCGTGATGCTCAAGTTCCGCTCAGATGTAATGACGCTGGTCGTTACAGCTCACTACTGTCCTTCGAACCACGACTGCCCTAGCAGCCGAGGAGGACGGAGCGAACAGCCGATGAGCAAAGTGCCCATGACCAAGCCCGCCGATGGCTCTGCGCAGGCAGCGCACGATCTGGTCGTGCTGAACCACGTCAACAAGCACTTCGGCGCACTGCATGTGCTCCAGGACATCGATCTGACCATCGCCCGAGGCGAGGTCGTGGTCGTCATCGGACCTTCCGGGTCCGGGAAGTCCACACTGTGCCGCACCATCAACCGCCTGGAGACAGTCGACTCCGGTGCGATCACGATCGACGGCAAGCCCCTGCCCCAGGAGGGCAAGGACCTCGCCCGGCTGCGCGCGGACGTCGGCATGGTCTTCCAGTCGTTCAACCTCTTCGCGCACAAGACGGTTCTGCAGAACGTCATGCTGGGCCAGATAAAGGTGCGAAAGACCGACAAGAAGGCCGCCGAGAACAAGGCGCGATCGCTGCTCGACCGGGTGGGCGTCGGTTCACAGGCGGACAAGTACCCCGCGCAGCTCTCAGGTGGCCAGCAGCAACGCGTCGCCATCGCGAGGGCGCTGGCCATGGACCCCAAGGTCATGCTGTTCGACGAGCCCACTTCGGCGCTCGACCCCGAGATGATCAATGAGGTCCTCGAGGTCATGCAGCAGCTGGCACGTGACGGAATGACGATGGTGGTCGTCACTCACGAGATGGGCTTCGCCCGCTCCGCGGCCAACCGGGTCGTCTTCATGGCCGACGGGAGGATCGTGGAACAGGCCACGCCCGACCAGTTCTTCAGCAACCCGCGCAGCGACCGGGCCAAGGACTTCCTGTCGAAGATCCTGCACCACTGACCAAACCGACGTTCAACGTCTGCCGACACAGAGGATGTTCACGATGAAGTTCCGTAAGCCCGCCGCCGCAGCGGCGATTGCCGTGCTCGCGCTGACCGGAACCGCCTGCGGCGGCAAGTCGGGCTCGGCCGGCGACAAACCGCCGGCACCCGGTGGTGCGAACGCGCCCAAGCTGCCGACCTACACCGTCGCGAAGAACGTGACCCTGAACGCTTCCCCGACGTTCAAGAAGGCCAAGAAGCGCGGCAAGCTTGTCATCGGCGCCAAGGCCGACCAGCCCTACCTCGGTTTCGAGGACCAGTCGACCAAGGAACGTTCGGGCTTCGACATCGAGATCGCCCGGATGGTCGCGGCCGACCTGGGCTTCACCAAGGACCAGATCGAGTGGAAGACGGTGGACTCCGGCATCCGCGAGACCGCCATCTCCAAGGGCCAGGTCGATTACCTCGTCGGCACCTACACCATCAACGATGAGCGCAAGAAGCTTGTCGGGTTCGCTGGTCCTTACTACAAGGCCGGCGCCGATCTGCTGGTCCGCAAGGACGAGAAGAGCATCACTGGGCCTGACAGCCTGAAGGGCAAGAAGGTCTGCTCGATCAAGGGTTCCACCCCGCTCGCCGAGATCAAGAAGCCGGAGTACGGCGCGAAGACCACTGAGCTGGCCAAGTACTCCGACTGCGTGCAGGAGTTGCTGACCAAGCAGGTGGACGCGGTCACCACCGATGACGCGATCCTCAAGGGCTACGCGGCGCAGAACCCGAAGAAGCTGAAGGTGATCGGCAAGCCGTTCACCGAGGAGCCCTACGGCGTCGGCCTGAACAAGGACGACAAGACGCTCCGCGACTTCATCAACAACTCGATCGAGAAGCACGTCGAGGATGGCACGTACAAGAAGATCTACGAGGCGACCCTGGGTCTGTCCGGCTCCTCGTACGTCGCACCGCCGGCCATCGAGCCCTACTGATCCACCGCTTCACCGATGCTGGAGCGCCCCGTATCTCAGGTACGGGGCGCTGCGGCCCCCGTCTTTAAGCAGCTGCCCGCCGACGCGGAGACCTCATGAACGTACTGCTCGACCACTTTTCGGCGTTCCGCGACGGCTTCATAGGAACCCTGTCGATCACCGCCGTCAGCGCGGTCATCGCCCTCGTCCTCGGCGTGGTGATGGCCGGCTTCCGGGTCTCCCCCGTTCCTCCGCTCCGGTTCTTCGGAACGGCCTGGGTCACCCTGCTCCGCAACACGCCGCTGACGCTGCTGTTCCTGATAGCCACCTTTGTCGTCCCGGAGATCCTCTTCCCGGGGATGAGTCCCTACGTTCTCGGCTCACTCGCCCTCGGTTTCTACACCTCGTCCTTCGTCTGCGAGGCCGTCAGGTCCGGTATCAGCACGGTCCCGATCGGTCAGGCCGAGGCGGCCCGCTCGCTGGGAATGACCTTCTCGCAGACACTGCGGACGATCGTTCTGCCGCAGGCGACCCGCATCGTCATCCCGCCGCTGAGCAGCATCTTCATCGCGCTCACCAAGAACTCGGCAATCGCCGGCGCATTCAGCGTCGTCGAGCTCTTCGGCTGGCAGAAGTCGATGAGCGATCTGGGCTACGCGATCGTTCCCATCTTCCTCTGGGTCGCCATCGGCTACCTGGTCATCACTTTCGCCATCAGCGGCATCTTCCGTCTGATCGAGCGCCGCATGGAGGTAGCCCGATGAGTGCCAGCGTGCTCTTTGACGCACCGGGCCCCAGGGCTGTCGTGCGCAACCGGATCTATGCCGTGCTGGGCAGCGCGGCCATCATCGCGCTGCTCGTCGTCAGCGTTGTACGCCTGTCGGACAAGGGCGATCTCGCCTTCGGCATGTGGGACATCTTCAACTACAGCGGTATTCGGCAGAACATCGCCGACGGGGTCGTCGCCACGCTGAAGGCATTCGGTCTCGCCGCGGTGGGCTCACTGGTACTCGGTGTGATCCTGGTCGTCGGGCGGCTTTCCGATCACCGTCCGGTCCGCTGGCTGACAACCGTCTTCATCGAACTGTTCCGGTCCATCCCGCTACTGATCACGATCTACGCGCTCTGGATCGGCTTCCTCACCGACTACTCGATGTGGGCACTGGCTCTGGGTCTGTCCATCTACAACGGCTGTGTCCAGGCAGAGGTGCTCCGGGCCGGTATCAACTCCGTACCCGCCGGGCAGCGGGAGGCGGCGTACGCCCTGGGTATGAGCAAGACGCAGGTCATGGCAAGCGTGCTGTTGCCGCAGGCCGTGCGCGCGATGCTGCCGACCATCATCAGTCAGCTGGTGGTGACGCTCAAGGACACCTCGCTCGGTTTCATCATCCTGTATCCGGAGCTGCTCAACTCCGCGCGTCTCATCGCCTCCAACACCCCGGTCAATGGGCTGTACCCCTATGTCTCGACGATTGCGGTGATCGGCACCATCTACATCGCGATGTGCCTGGCTCTGTCCGCCCTCGCCACCTGGATCGAGAAGCGCGGCAGGCGCGCCAAGACGGGTGTCGCCGTCCTCCCGCCGGGACAGCAGGAACTCCAGATCGATCCCCTCTAGCACCTCCCGTCCCACGGCACCGGAGGAACAGCCGCTTCCCGCGCCGCGCGGCGTACCCCCCTCGCTTGACGGGGGCACCCCCAGTCGGTTGCATACGTTCTGTGATCGTGCACCGGGCGCAACCTGCCATCAGCAGCTTCTCCGTACGGGTTCGAGGAGTCGCACCGTGGACCCGGTGATCGTCGTCGGTGCGGGCCCTGTCGGGCTCGCACTGGCGCTGGCGCTCGCCGCTCAGGACGTTCCGTCCGTGGTGCTCGACGAGGGCGCCGGCCACGACGACCCGCGTCCGGCCCGGACGGTCGTCCTGCGCCCGGACACGACCGCCTTCATCGAGCGGCTCGGCTGCGTCCCGTCCTCGAACGAAGCCGCGCGCTGGGCGGCCTGGCGGGTGATCCGGCGAGGTCAGCGGGTACAGCATGTCGATTTCGACAACGTCGCCCCCCGCAGTGGGCTGGACGGCGATCATGCGCTCGTGGCTGCTGAGCCGTCCCCGTTGCATCTGCCGCAGCACGCGCTGACCCGCGGACTGCGTGCCGCGGCGGCCGCGCATGACCTGGTGACGCTGGCCGCCCACAGCCGTATCGACACGATTGAGCAGGACAGCACCGGAATCACCGTGCACACGGCCGGGCCGGAGTCGACCTGGTGGCGCGGCAGTCATCTGGTCGGCTGCGACGGGGCCAGGTCCACCGTGCGCAAACTGCTCGATGTGCGCTTCCCCGGCCGCACAGCGGTGGAGCGGCATGCGGTGGCCGCGCTGCGCGCCGAACTGCCCTGGCCGGGTGAGGCACTTCTGCACCGGATGCCGCCATGGCGTTCCGGCGGCGAGGAGGTGACGGCCCGTCCGCTGCCCGACGACATCTGGCGGATCGACTGGCTGCTGCCGCCGCGCGCCGAGCTGGTCACGCCCGAGGCGCTGGTGGCACGGGTACGCGCCGCGCTGGCCGGATGGTGCGGCCGCACACCTCCGTACGAACTGATCGACACCGGGGTGTACACCCTGCACCACCGGCTTGCCCGGCGCTGGCGGGTCGGCCGGGCCTTCCTCGCGGGGGACGCCGCCCACCTGCTGGGTGCGCTGGGGACTCAGGGGGTCGACGAGGGGCTGCGGGACGCGGAGAATCTGGCCTGGAAGCTTGCGCAGGCGTGGCACCACGGAGCCTCGGAACTACTGCTCGACAGTTATCAGGCGGAGCGCCGCACGGCTGTCGCCGCACGGCTGCGTGCCGCCGACCAGTCGCTGCCGGTGCTGCGCGGCGGTAGTGGGCTGCGGTCGTACCTGCCCGGTGGCACGCGCGGGCACGATGTCCTGCTCGCCGACGGTCACCTGGGGCGCGGAGCACTCGGCGCTCCCCCCACATATGCGCACTCGCCCCTCGCACCCCGGCACGCACACTCCCCGACGCCGGTGGGGACAGCTGTCGGCGAGCCGGTCGCGGATGTCAGGGCGACCGCACCGGACGGCACGTCGGTGCGGTTGCGGGACCGGCTGGGAGCGGGCCGGCTGCTGGTGCTCCTGGTCGCCCCCGGCACGGGGGTGTGGGACCGCAGGCACTGGCTGACCGCGGGGGTCATGCCACGGCTCGCGGCCGCGGTGACCGCTCTGCCCGTCCGGGCCGAGCTCCTGGTGGCCGAGGCCTATCCGGGTGCCTCCGCACACACCGTGCTGCTGGTGCGTCCGGACGGACATCTGGTGTCGGCGTTCGCCGGCGTGCGCCCCGCCGAGCTGTACGAAGCGGCCGATGCCGCACGGGGCGGCGCCGCCACCGCGGTAAGGGAGGAGCGCACCGCGGACATCAATTGACCCTCAAGGGCTCAGATGGTGTACTGCGAAGCGTGACCGACACCGATGTGCGCCTGTGGCGGAGGGTCCATATGGACCTCGTCCGCTATGCGGGCTGCATGTGTCGCCCGTCCTGCTGATTCGCCCCTTCCCTGCGTGCCTGCGCCGCGCCCGCCTCGCCGCACGCCTTCGCGAACCATCCCGGACGGTCACCGTGTCTCTCTCCGCATCCCTGCCCACCGCTGCCCCCGTACGGCCTTCGGCGCCCACCGCGACCGAACTGCTCGACTTCGTGCGCCGGATCGCAGCAGATTCCGAACTCGTCGCCTCGCTCCCCCTCGACCCCGGGGGCCGCACCTGGCTCCGGCTCGAAGGCCCCGGCGGCAGCGAGGCCTGGCTGATCGCCTGGCCGCCCGGGACCGGCACCGGCTGGCACGACCACGGCGGCTCCCGGGGTGCCTTCGCCACGGCGAGCGGCACTCTGAAGGAGGACTCGCTCGCGGCGCGGCTGCCCACCGAGGGCTGGAAGACCCTGGAACTGGCCGACGGGATCGACCGCAGCCGCCGTATGGCACCCGGCGACAGCCGGTCGTTCGGTGCTCATCATGTGCACCAGGTCCTCAACGAGTCCGCCGATGAACACGCGGTCTCGGTGCACACCTACTATCCGCCGCTGCCGCTGATGCGCCGGTACAGCCGCAGCGGCCCTCTGCTGCGTCTCGAGCAGATCGAGCTTCCCGGGGAGTGGGAATGAGCGAGCGGACTCGACAGCGCGAACGGGTGTCGATCGACGCCTTGCTGGAACGGGTCAGAGCCGGGCTCGAGCGGGTCGGGCCGGAGGAGGCCCACGCCGCCGCCTCGGACGGGGCGCTGCTGGTGGACATCAGATATGCGGAACTGCGGGAGCGGGACGGTCTGATTCCAGGAGCGCTGGTCGTGGAGCGCAACGAACTGGAGTGGCGGCTCGATCCGCAGGGCAGTCACCGGGCGATGGAGGCCACCGGTCACGATCTGCCGGTGGTGGTGATCTGCAACGAGGGGTACGCCTCCTCGCTCGCGGCAGCGTCCCTGAAGCAGTTGGGTCTGCATCGGGCAACGGACCTTGTCGGCGGATTCCAGGCCTGGCGTGCCGCGGGGCTCCCGGTGGAACGCTGAGCTGGCACCGGGCCGACGTGGCAGGCGGGTGACGGCCACCGCCATCCGGGTGGAATCGCCTTCCGGCCTTTACCGACCGTGCAAAGGCCTCGCTGACCGGTGACATGCCAGCCGGGCGAGCCCATCGAGGGGCACGGCGGGAACATGCCGATGATCGCCGGACCAGGTACGCGAGCAGTTCCCGGGCAGGACGGTCCGGCCCGCCCTAGAACTCTCCGTGTTCCGGACCGCCCCCCAGGCCGTCGTCCTCCAGGTCCTCGCCCTCCTCCTCAAGAGCGCGCCGAACCACTCGCAGGGCCATACCCTCCGGATATCCCTTGCGGGCCAGCATGCCCGCGAGTCTGCGCAGCCGTTTGTCACGGTCCATTCCGCGGGTGGAACGCAGGCGGCGCGCCACGAGCTCGCGGGCGGTCTCCTCCTCCTGCTCGGAGTCGAGCCTCCCGACGGCCTCTTCGATCAGCTCGGAGTCCACCCCTTTGGTACGGAGCTCGCGTGCCAGGGCCCGCCGGGCGAGCCCCCGCCCATGGTGCCGGGATTCCACCCAGGCGTCAGCGAAGGCCGCATCGTCGATGAGACCGACCTCCTCGAAGCGGGAGAGCACCTCGTCGGAGACCTCGTCGGGAATTTCGCGCTTGCTGAGCGCATCCGCGAGCTGCTTGCGGGTGCGCGCGGTCCCGGTGAGCAGGCGCAGACAGATCGCCCGTGCCTGCTCCGCCGGATCCTGAGGCTTCTGCTGCCGTGGCCTGGACTGCCGCCGTTCCGGCTGTCCAGGCCCCCCCTCATCACCGGCCTCGGAGTCCGTGGCCCCCGGCCACTCGGTTCTCCGGACCATGGGTCAGCTCTTGGCCGCAGCGGTCTTGGCCGTCTTGGCCTTGCCGCCGGCCGGCGCAGGAACCGTCTTCGCGGCCTCATCGGACACGGCAGTGCCTCCGGCATCCGCACCCGGCACCGCCGTGAGTTCCTCGGGCCTGACGCCGACGCCCAGCTTCTCCAGGATCTTCTTCTCGATCTCGTTGGCGAGATCGGGATTGTCCTTCAGGAAGTTGCGGGCGTTCTCCTTGCCCTGGCCGAGCTGGTCGCCCTCGTACGTGTACCAGGCGCCCGCCTTGCGGACGAAGCCGTTCTCCACGCCCATGTCGATCAGTCCACCCTCACGACTGATGCCCTGGCCGTAGAGGATGTCGAACTCGGCCTGCTTGAAGGGCGGCGCGACCTTGTTCTTGACGACCTTCACCCGGGTGCGGTTGCCCACCGCGTCGGTGCCGTCCTTGAGGGTTTCGATCCGGCGGATGTCGAGCCGCACCGAGGCGTAGAACTTCAGTGCACGGCCGCCCGTCGTGGTCTCCGGGGAACCGAACATCACGCCGATCTTCTCGCGGAGCTGGTTGATGAAGATCGCGGTGGTCTTGGACTGGTTCAGTGCGCTGGTGATCTTTCGCAGCGCCTGGCTCATCAGCCGGGCCTGCAGACCGACGTGCGAGTCGCCCATCTCCCCCTCGATCTCCGCACGGGGCACCAGGGCCGCGACGGAGTCGATGACGATGAGGTCGAGGGCGCCCGAGCGGATCAGCATGTCCACGATTTCGAGCGCCTGCTCACCGTTGTCCGGCTGGGACAGGATGAGGTTGTCGATGTCCACACCGAGCTTCTTGGCGTACTCGGGGTCCAGAGCGTGCTCGGCGTCGATGAAGGCCACCTGGCCTCCGAGCCGCTGCGCATTGGCCACCGCGTGCAGCGTCAGTGTCGTCTTTCCGGAGGACTCCGGTCCGTACACCTCGACGACGCGGCCGCGCGGCAGCCCGCCGACGCCGAGTGCGACGTCGAGTGCGGTCGACCCGGTGGGGATGACCTCGATGGGCTCGTTCGGCCGCTCGCCGAGACGCATCACCGCGCCCTTGCCGAATTGCCGTTCAATCTGTGCGAGCGCGGCGTCCAGCGCCTTCTCGCGGTCGTTACCTGCCATGGGTTCCACCCGATTTGCTTGAGTCGATCGCTTCACGTCAGTGACGCTATCCCCTGCCACTGACAATGGGTCCCGGCGTCCCCCGGCCCATGGGCAACTCGTCCTGCGCTGGGCCCTTCCTTCAATGAGAATGCATGTTCGATTTTGGTGTCAAGCGCACCACGAGGAGGGTTCAGCCGTCGCTCCCCGGCGGCGGACGCCTCTCGAGAAGTGAACTGCGGAACCGCGCCAGGGCCGAGGCGCCGCCCCTGGGCCGGCGTCCGCCGTGCACGCGGGGGTCGTCCGTCACCGCGTACCGCTTCACATAGGCACCCAGGAACGCCTGCAGGGTCGCGACCGCCGGGATGGCGATCAGCGCACCGACCGCGCCGAGCAGCGCGGTGCCCGCGATGACCGAACCGAACGCGACCGCGGGGTGGATGTCGACGGCCTTCGACGTGAGTTTGGGCTGCAGCACGTAGTTCTCGAACTGCTGGTAGATCACCACGAAGACCAGCACCCACAGCGCGTACCAGGGGTTGACCGTGAAGGCCAGCAGCATCGGCAGGGCGCCCGCCAGGTAGGTGCCGATGGTCGGGATGAATTGCGAGATCAGGCCGACCCACACCGCGAGGGCAGGGGCGTACGGCACGTCCAGGGCGGCCAGCAGGATGTAGTGAGCGATGCCGGAGATGAGCGCCATCAGGCCACGCGAGTACAGATAGCCGCCGGTCTTGGCGACCGCGATCTCCCAGGCGCGCAGCACTTCGGCCTGTTTCGCCGGCGGCAGCACCGAGCAGAGCGCGCGCCGCAGTCTGGGTCCGTCGGCCGCGAAGTAGAAGGCGAACAGGAATATCGTCAGCAGCCGGAAGAGACCGCCCAGGACCGTGGTCGACACGTCGAGCACACCGCTCGCACTGTTCTGGACGTACTTCTGCAGCCAGTCGGAGTGCAGCAGGCTGTCCTGGACCTGCACCCTCGACAGTTCGGTGTGGAAGGTGTGGTTGGTCCAGTTGATCACCGAGTCGAGGTACTTGGGGAACTCCTCGACCATGTCCACGATCTGTCCGGCCAGCATCGATCCCAGGAGGAAGACGAATCCGGCTCCCGCGACCATCACCCCGAGAAAGACCAGGAAGGTGGCAAGACCCCGTCGTACGCCGCGCGCTGCCATCCGGTCGACGGCCGGTTCGACCGCGAGCGCCAGGAAGAACGCGATGAGGATGTTGGTGAGCAGCCCTATGAGCTGGTAGAAGGCCCAACTGCCCAGCTGGAAACAGGCGATGAGGGCCAGCGCGAGCACCATCGCCCGCGGCAGCCAGCCGGGCATCCGCATCGGCGCCGCCGTGGACGTTCCGGCGGGAGGCGGCGTGGGCGGCGGAGGAGTCCGTCCCGCGGTCGTCCGGTCCTCGGCGGTCGCGTCCGGGATCTGGTTCTCGGCGGTCTCATCAGTCGGTGCCACCGGGCCAGTGTCGCCTACCCGCCCGGAGCCTCTCCGGCCGCCCTGCGCTCAGCGCTTGCTCTCGGGAATCCCGACCGCCGAGCAGACTCCCCGCCAGACGTCCTTGGTCTCCCATCCGGCGGCGAGTGCTTCGTGCACCGTGCGTCCGCCGAGCTCCGCCATCACATGGTCACGGGCGAACGAATCGGCATACCCCTCACCGAAGTGCTCCGCCATCCGCTCCCAGAAAATCGTCAACCGCATGCCCTCAGTATCCCGCCCCTGGGAGTGCACCCGGGTCCGGCTCCCTCCCCGAGAGCGCTTTCCGCTCTACGGTCGGTACATGGCCGGATCCGGAGCATCTCCTCTCGCACGTGCCGAGCACTTCATCTGGCTGACGGCCCGGGTGCTCGAGCAGCGGCGGTTCGCTCACTGCTTCCTCGGCGGCGGGGCGGGTCCCGTCGAGGCGGCGCTGACCGCCTACCGCAACGAGGACGGAGGGTACGGTCACGCGCTGGAACCCGATCTGCGCGGCCCCGTCAGCCAGCCACTGCACACGGCGCACGCCCTGCGGGTCCTCGATTCGATCGGCCGCTGCGGTGGTGCGCGGGTGGAGCTGATCTGCCGCTATCTCACGGATGTGTCCACCGCCGACGGTGCACTGCCCGCCGTCCACCCCTCGCAGCGCGGCTATCCGTCGGCACCCTTCATCCCGGTCGTCGACGATCCGCCGAGTGAGCTGCTGGCGACCGGGCCGGTGGTGGGACTGCTGCACCGCAACGAGGTGTGGCACGCCTGGCTCTTCAGGGCGACCGACTTCTGCTGGGCGGCGATCGACGCGCTGGAGAACTCCCATCCGTACGAGATCCAGGCGGCGGTGGCCTTTCTGGACGGTGTCCCGGACCGCTCGAGGGCCGAAGCCGCCGCCGCCCGGCTCGGCCGGCAGGTGCGCGACCAGCGGCTGGCCGTCCTGGACCCCCAGGACCGCGGTGCGTACCCGGTCGCACCCGGCTACGCACCGGGTGAGCAGCACTTCCCCCACGACTACGCGCGGGTACCCGATTCGCTGGCCCGCTCCTGGTTCACGGACGACGAGATGAACCGGTCGCTGGACTTCCTCCTGGCCGAGCAGCAACAGGACGGCGGCTGGCCGGTCAACTGGCGGCCCTGGGCGCCGGGGACGCAGCTCGAGGCGCGGCCGATGGTGACGATCCAGGCACTCACGACGCTACGGGCCCACGGCCGGGACATCGGCGGCTGACACCCTCGGCCGGGCTCAGCCCAGGGCGCGCACCCCGGCGGTGACGAGCACGGCAGCTCCGACGACGACGAGAAAGGGAGCGCGCAGCAGCAGCGCCAGCGCGGCAGCGGCCAGCCCCGCACCACGGGCGTCCAGAACGAGCTGCTGCCCGTCGCCGAAGGTCTGCTGGGCGGTGAGAGCAGCCAGCACGGCGACCGGCAGCAGGGCGGAGAGCCGTCCGACCACCGGGCGCTCCAGCACGCCGGCCGGAACCAGCAGACCGAGCAGTTTGACGAGGTAGCAGCCGGCCGCGGTCACCGCGACGGCGATCCAGATGTTCATCGGTCCTGCTCCTTGTCTGCGGGGGCGGTGCGGAAGGTGGTGCGGCCCTTGAGGAACAGCACCGCGGGCGCCGCGAGTGCGGCGATCAGCACGGGCACGCCCACCGGCAGAACCGGCAGCAGCCCGAGCCCCAGGACGACGGCGAGCCCGGCAGCCGCACGCTCCGTCACCGTGCGCAGCATGGGGGCGAGCAGCGCGAGAAAGACCGCAGGACCTGCCGCGTCGAGACCCCAGGCATCGGGGTCACCGAGCTGGTGTGCGCCCAGTGCGCCCAGCAGCGTGGTGAGATTCCACAGCACATAGAGGGTCAGGCCGGTGACGGTGAACCCGATGCGGGCGGCCCTTCGGGTGGGCTGCGCCAGGGTGACGGCGGTGGTTTCGTCGATCACCCAGTGCGCCGCGAAAGGGCGCAGGGCGCGTGGCAGGGCGAGCAGCTGGGAGAGCCGCAGCCCGTAGAAGGTGTTGCGTATGCCGACGAAGAAGGCTCCGGCGGCCGCAGTGAAGGGGCTGCCGCCCGCGGCCAGCGCTCCGACCAGCGCGAACTGCGAAGCTCCGGTGAAGACCAGCAGGCTCATCACACAGGTCTGCAGCACGGTGAGGCCGGAGCCCGCCGCGGTCACGCCGAAGGCGAAACCGGAGAGCCCGACGGCGATACCGACACCCAGTGCGTCCCTGATGACGGCCGCGTCCGGCTTGGGATCCGGGGCTGTGCCGGTCTCCTCGATGATTGTCCGTTCTATTGCCACACCTGGACGTTACGGATCGCGAGCTGGTCAGGTCTTGTACGTTCTTGCGCGCCCACGACGGTACGCACCGGGGGGAACCCCCACAATCCTGGCGAAGTGCCGGTTCAGATGAGGCTGGTCGGTGAAGCCGACAGCGACCGCTGTTTCCGCCGGCGCCGCGCCCGCGTCCAGCAGCCGGCGGGCCCGGCGCACCCGTGCGTCGGTGAGCCAGGTGTGCGGTGGCATGCCGTAGGTGTCCTTGAAGGCCCGCAGCAGGGCGAACGGGCTGGTGCCGAGGTCGGCGGCGAGTTTCTCGAGGGAAGGCGGCCGCGCCATCTCCTCCTCCAGGACCGCCCGCGCGCGTGCGGCGTTCCGCGCTCCGGCCGTGCGCGCGGGGCGTTCGGGGATGGTGCCGCCGTGGGAGCGCAGCAACCGGGCCACGGCGAGCCTCAGCATGGTGTCCGCGGCGAGCGCGTTTCCCTGCTCGGCCGCCTCGTGCACCCCGACGACCAACTGAGCCGCGCCGGGGTCGTCCACGACCGGCGAGGTGAATCCGACGGGACCGCTGAGGGTGCTGATGTCGGCCGCGATCCCGGCGATGAGATCGGCTGCCGGATAGAGCGTGCGATAGGTCCACCCTTCGGGCACCCCCGCGTAACCGGTGTGCGGCGTGTCGGGGTTCACCAGGCCGAGCTGGCCCGCCCCCGCCCGGACGAGCTCGTTGCGGTGATGGAAGGCCTCGACGCCATGGGTGATCGCCGCGATGACAAAGGTCTCGTGCGTGTGCCAGGCAAAGGATTTCCGGATGTAGCGCGCGTGCAGCAGATCGACACCGGGCAGTTCGTCCAGCCGCCAGTGCCTCGCCTGCTCCTCGGTTCCGGGGGCCATGACTCCATTATTTCCCCTGCTCCGAGCTGTTGTCAGTGGGGAGGTGCACGATGGGGTCATGGTCAGGCCGGCACTCGAATCCTTCTCCCCCGCGACCCGCGGCTGGTTCACGGGGGCTTTCGACGCGCCCACGTCCGCACAGGACGGTGCGTGGCGGGCGATCGCCGAGGGCTCCGACGTCCTGGTGGTCGCGCCGACCGGTTCCGGGAAGACTCTCGCCGCTTTCCTGGCCGCCCTCGACCAGCTTGCGTCGGCTCCGCCGCCCACCGATGCCAGGAAGCGCTGCCGGGTGCTGTACGTGTCGCCGTTGAAGGCCCTCGCGGTCGACGTGGAGCGCAATCTGCGCAGTCCTCTCACCGGAATCCGTCAGGAGTCGGTGCGGCTGGGGCTGCCCGAGCCGGAGATCAGGGTGGGCATCCGCTCGGGCGACACCCCGGCGGCCGAGCGCCGCTCGATGGCGACGAAGCCGCCGGACATTCTGATCACCACGCCCGAGTCGCTGTTCCTGATGCTCACCTCGTCTGCCCGGGACGCGCTGGCGGGCGTCGAGACCGTGATCCTGGACGAGGTGCACGCGGTGGCGGGCACCAAGCGCGGTGCACACCTCGCTGTGTCACTGGAGCGGCTCGACGAGCTGCTCCCCCGGCCGGCGCGGCGCATCGGCCTGTCCGCGACGGTCCGGCCGGTGGACGAGGTCGCCCGTTATCTGTCGCCGCAGCGCAGGGCCGAGATCGTCCAGCCCCCCTCGGGCAAGGAGTTCGAGCTGTCGGTGGTCGTTCCGGTCGAGGATCTGGGCGAGCTGGGCGGCTCGCCGGCATCCGACATCGACCCGGACAAGGCGGAGAAGCCGTCGATCTGGCCTCATGTCGAGGAGCGCATCGCCGATCTGGTGCAGGCGCATCGCTCGACCATCGTGTTCGCCAATTCCCGCCGCCTGGCGGAGCGTCTGTGCAACCGCCTCAACGAGATCGCCTATGAGCGGGCCACCGGGGAGCCCATGCCCGACGCGCACTCCCCCGCAGAGATCATGGCTGAGTCCGGCGCGGCCAGGGGAGCGCCCGCGCTGCTCGCCCGCGCCCATCACGGCTCGGTGTCCAAGGAGCAGCGCGCCCAGGTCGAGGAGGATCTGAAGGCGGGCCGGCTGCCGGCCGTGGTCGCCACGTCCAGCCTTGAGCTCGGCATCGACATGGGTGCGGTGGATCTGGTCATCCAGGTCGAGTCGCCGCCGTCCGTCGCCTCCGGACTGCAGCGGGTGGGCCGTGCGGGCCACCAGGTGGGAGCGGTGTCGACCGGGGTGGTCTTCCCTAAGTACCGGGGCGACCTGGTGCAGGCCGCAGTAGTCACCGAGCGGATGCGTACGGGTTCGATCGAAGCACTCCGGATCCCGGCCAACCCGTTGGACGTGCTGGCCCAGCAGCTGGTGGCCATGGTCGCCCTGGACAGCTGGCAGGCCGACGACCTGCTGACGGTGGTCCGCAGGGCGGCGCCGTTCGCCGCACTCCCCGAATCGGCCTTCACCGGAGTGCTGGACATGCTCGCCGGGCGCTATCCGTCGGACGCCTTCGCGGAGCTGCGACCGCGCGTGGTCTGGGACCGGATCACCGGTACGGTCACCGGCCGCCCCGGGGCGCAGCGTCTCGCCGTAACCTCCGGCGGCACCATCCCCGACCGCGGCCTCTTCGGTGTCTTCCTTGCCGGTACCGATCCGAAAAAGGGTGGCGGGCGGGTCGGTGAGCTGGACGAGGAGATGGTCTACGAATCCCGGGTGGGGGACGTATTCACCCTGGGCACCACCTCCTGGCGTATCGAGGACATCACCCGGGACCGGGTGCTGGTCACACCGGCGCCGGGTGTGCCGGGCCGCCTGCCGTTCTGGAAGGGCGACCAGCTGGGCCGCCCGCTGGAGCTGGGCCGTGCGGTCGGAGCCTTCCTGCGCGAGGTCGGCGGTCTGACTCCCGACGACGCCCGCGCAAGGCTGCTCGCCGCCGGTCTCGACACCTGGGCCGCGGAGAACGTGCTGTCCTACCTCGACGAACAGCGCCGGGCCTGCGGCCATGTCCCCGACGACCGCACCATCGTCGTGGAGCGCTTCCGCGATGAGCTGGGCGACTGGCGGGTCGTCGTCCATTCACCCTTCGGCGCTCAGGTGCACGCCCCCTGGGCGCTGGCTCTCGGCGCCAAGCTCTCCGAGCGGTACGGCATGGACGCCCAGGTGATGCATGCCGACGACGGCATCGTGCTGCGGCTGCCCGACGCCGACCTGATGGGCCTCGACCTGCTGGACAGCGCCCCGGCCACGCAGACCCAGGCACCCGGACCTGAGTACGACAGTGAGCAGGCTCCGCTGGGAGCCGCCGATGTCGCTTTCGACAAGGGCGAGGTCAGCCAGATCGTCACCGACCAGGTCGGTGGGTCGGCGCTCTTCGCCGCGAGGTTCCGCGAATGCGCGGCGCGCGCGCTGTTGCTGCCCCGGCGCAGCCCGGGCAAGCGGACACCGCTGTGGCAGCAGCGCCAGCGCGCCTCGCAGCTTCTGCAGGTGGCCGGCGAGTTCGGCTCGTTCCCGATCGTCCTGGAAGCGGTCCGGGAGTGCCTCCAGGACGTCTTCGACGTGCCCGGGCTCACGGAGCTGATGGGCGACATCGAGTCACGGCGGGTGCGACTCGTCGAGGTCACCACCCCGGAGCCGTCGCCGTTCGCCCGGTCCCTGCTCTTCGGCTATGTCGCCCAGTTCCTCTACGAAGGGGATTCCCCGCTTGCCGAGCGGCGGGCGGCCGCCCTCTCCCTCGACTCGCGCCTGCTGGCCGAGCTGCTGGGCCAGGCCGAGCTGCGCGAACTGCTCGACGCCGATGTGCTGGACGAGCTGGAGAGCGAGCTCCAGTGGCTGGCCGAGGACCGGCGGATCAAGGACGCCGAGGGCGTCGCCGACCGATTGCGGCTGCTCGGCCCGCTGACCGACGCGGAGCTCGCCGTGCGCGGCGCGGAGCCCGGATGGGCTTCCGAGCTCGCGGCAGCCCGCCGCACCATCCGGGTCCGTATCGCCGGGGCGGATCACTGGGCGGCGATCGAGGACGCCGGCCGACTGCGGGACGCGCTGGGCACTGCCCTTCCGGTGGGCGTACCCGAGGCGTTCACCGAGCCGGTCAAGGACCCGCTGGGCGATCTTCTCTCCCGCTTCGCACGCACGCACGGCCCCTTCACCTCGTCCACGGCCGCGGCACGCTTCGGCCTGGGCACCGCGGTCACCGACGGCGCGCTGCAGCGTCTCGCGGCGGCGGGCCGGGTGGTGCAGGGCGAGTTCCACCCGTCCGGCATCGGCCAGGAGTGGTGCGACGCCACTGTGCTGCGCCGACTGCGCCGGCGCTCGCTGGCTGCCCTTCGCCAGGAGCTCGAACCCGTTGCTCCCGCAGCGCTCGCCTCCTTCCTGCCTCAATGGCAGCATCTCGAGGGCAGCAGTCTGCGCGGTATCGACGGCCTGGCCCGCGCGGTGGAGCAGCTGCAGGGCGCTCCTGTCCCGGCATCGGCGCTGGAGAAGCTGATCCTCCCTTCACGGGTGGCCGGCTACACCCCCGCCCTGCTCGATGAACTCACCACCACGGGTGAGGTGGTCTGGGCCGGCGCGGGTGCGCTTGCCGGGAAGGACGGCTGGATCTCGCTCTTCCTCGCGGACGCCGCCCCGCTGCTCGTTCCGCCCCCGCACCCGCTGGAACTCAGCGCGCTGCACGAGTCCGTCTTCAAGGTGCTCTCACCCGGTTACGGTCTCTTCTTCCGCCAGATCGCCGACGAGGTGCGCGCCACCACCCATCCCGACGCCACGGACACACAACTGGCCGACGCGGTCTGGGACCTCGCGTGGTCCGGCCGGCTGACGAACGACTCGCTGGCCCCGCTCCGCTCCCTGCTGGGCTCGGGCCGCACCGCGGGTTCCACGGCTCATCGGGCCCGGCGCACCGTTCCCCGCGGCCGGTACGGCTCACTCACCGGCGCCGCCCGCCCCACTTCACGTACCGGTCCGCCGACCGTATCGGGCCGCTGGTCCGTGCTTCCGGAGACCGAGTCGGATGCGACCCACCGTGCCCATGCATTGGCCCGTACGCTGCTCGACCGGCACGGCGTCGTCACGCGCGGTGCGGTCGCCGCCGAAGGGGTCGAGGGCGGATTCTCGGCTGTATACCGCGTCCTCTCGGCATTCGAGGACAGTGGTCAGGCCCGCAGGGGCTACGTCGTCGAAGGCCTGGGCGCGGCCCAGTTCGCGATGGAGGGTGCCGTCGACCGGCTGCGTACGGCGGCGACCGCCCGGGACCGCATGGAGGCGGGTCCCCCCGGCCGCGCGCTGGTGCTCGCGGCGGCCGATCCGGCGAATGCCTACGGCGCGGCGCTGCCCTGGCCGGAGTCACCCGGGGGTGCGGGCCACAGACCGGGTCGCAAGGCGGGATCGCTGGTCGTGCTGGTGGACGGGGAGCTGGTCCTCTACCTGGAGCGCGGCGGCAAGAGTCTGCTGGCCTGGCCTGCCGGGCCCGACGATCTCCGGCTGCCTGCCGCCGGTCAGGCCCTGGCGGCATCGGCCCGCGCGGGCGCGCTCGGCACACTGACCGTGGAACGCACCAACGGCGAATCGGCACTGACGTCGGATCTGGGCCGGCACCTGGAGGCCGCCGGATTCGTGGCCACGCCGAGAGGGCTGCGGCTCCGCGCCTGACCTCAGGTGCGCCGTGGCATCCCGGAGTGACCCATCACCTGAGCAGGGCCGGCGGCCGGTCTCAGCGGCGCATGGAGGGTGGCGACGCGGCCCACCACAGTGCGATCAGCCTGATGAACCGACCGCACCTCGCGCATCATGGTGGGATGCCCGAAGGAGACAGCGTCGCTCAGGCCGCGGTGCGCCTGCACGCGGCTCTCGCCGGTCGCCCCCTCATCCGGTCCGATCTGCGAGTGCCGCGCTTCGCCACCGCCGACCTCACCGGACGCACCGTTCTCGACGTCACGCCGCGCGGCAAGCATCTGCTCGCCCGCATCGAGGGCGGCCTCACCCTGCACAGCCATCTGCGGATGGACGGCGCCTGGAAGATCTACTCCCCGGACGAGCACTGGCGTGGCGGCCCCGCGTACGAGATCCGCGCGGTGCTCGCCAACGCCGATCACACGGCGGTCGGCTACCGTCTGCCGGTGCTGGAGCTGCTGCGCACCGCGGACGAGAACAAGGCGGTGGGACACCTCGGACCGGATCTCCTGGGGCCCGACTGGGATCCGGAGACCGCGCTGAGCAATCTGCTGGCCGAAGCCTCCCGCCCCATTGGCGAGGCCCTCCTCGACCAGCGCAATCTGGCCGGCGTGGGCAATGTCTTCAAGTCCGAGATCTGTTTTCTGCTCCGTGTCACCCCCTGGCTCCCCACCGGCGAGCTCCGCCTTCCCGAGCGGGCCGTAACGGTGGCGAAGAAGCTTCTGGAGGCCAACCGGGACCGGCCGGTCCGGATGACGACAGGGCTGCGCAATCAGCGCCTGTTCGTCTACGGGCGGGCGCCCCGGCCATGTCTGCGGTGCGGGACCTCCGTCCGCAAGGCGAACCAGGGCGACGGCAGCCGTGAACGCCCGACCTACTGGTGCCCACGGTGCCAGGCGGGTCCCACGCCCTAGTTGACGGCCCGTCGCTTCAGCTCACGCCGTCGCCCGCCCCGGTCCCCCCGTCGGGTTCCGCAGCTGCCGCGCGCCTTGACGACACGGCGGCAGGCACCGCGACGACATGCACGGGCAGCAGGCTGAGGCCCCAGCCGCCGACGGCCACGGCGCTCTCCAGCGGCCCCACGTCTGCGGGCGCCAGCACCAGCCTCAGCGCCACCCAGCACCACAGCCCGCTCGCCACCGCAGCCGACGCCAGAGCCGGCACCCGTCGCTCTACCATGACTGCCTCCTCCGACCGACGCTAAAGCGTGTTCCAGAGGAGGACAATCACCCGGGCGGAGGGCGCGCCGGGCGCGCACCCGGCGCCTATGCACAGCATCACGCGCTCTCCGCCTGGAACATCCATGCATGCTTTTCGAGGTCGGCAGCGACACCGATCAGCAGATCCTGGGTCACCGGATCCGGTTCGTCGGTCGTCTTGATGCGCTCCCGCATGCGCTCGATGACCGCTCCGAGTGCGGTCACCAGGATCCGCACGGCGTCGCCGTCCTTGATCCAGCCCTCCGGCGCCTCGCTGATGGCACTCGTTCTGGACACCGTCGCCGCCCGCCCGTCAGGGGTAACGCCGATCGCCGAGGCCCGTTCCGCCACGGTGTCGGTGTACTGCCGGGCCGTGTCCACCACCTCGTCGAGCTGGAGGTGCACGGACCTGAAGCGGGGGCCGACCACGTTCCAGTGCACCTGCTTGGCCACCAGGGACAGATCGACGAGATCCGCGAGCGCGCCCTGAAGTGCGTCTCCGACCACCTTCAGATCGGCGTCGGACAGAGAGCTTTTCACGCCAGCCATGCGAAATCCTCCTGTATGTTCGTACGTCCTTTCCACCATGGCACATCTACGGACAAGTCGGGCATCACGGACATAAAAACAGCTCCGGCCGGTCCCTCGGGACCGGCCGGAGCTGTATCGCTCTCGCTAAGCAGCGACGACGTCCACCGCTTCCGCGGGGGCCTTGATCGTCACTCGTTCAGTCGCTACACCCGTCACCGAGGACACGGAGACGGAATTGAGCATCGACCGTACCGGCGCGGGTACAGGCTCGCTGGCAGCTGCCGACTCGGCCAGCTCGGCGAGCGAGAGTTCGTCGCTCACTTCACGCATGAGCTCGGACATCCGTACGTCAAGCGCGTCGCAGATCGCGGAGAGCAGCTCGGAGGATGCCTCCTTCTGCCCCCGCTCCACCTCGGACAGATAACCGAGAGAGACTCGGGCGGACGAGGAGACTTCGCGCAGAGTACGGCCCTGGCGCTGGCGCTGCCGACGCAGCACGTCACCCAACAGGCGACGGAGCAGAATCATCGGTGGCTCCCTCCTCGGACCGCGTAGCCGCATCCTTCTCGCCCCACCGTACCGCCTCGCGCCGCGGCCGTGCGGGGAGCGATGTCGTGTTCACTCAGGGCTGCAAACATCAATTCCCCCCGTTCTGTTCCGTATCCTGTGCCCGCGCATTCTCGCGGAGTTCGACGGAGAGCAGCTCAAGAACGCTTCGTACGCTCTCCATACGGATTTCCGCCCTGTCCCCGTTCAACCGCAAGGCAGCCACATTCCCGGCGCCTCCGGGTCCGGAAACCGCTAGAAATACCGTTCCCACGGGCTGCCCGTCCTGTGCGTCAGGTCCGGCCACCCCGGTGGTCGCCATTCCCCAGTCGGCACCCATCACCCGCCGTACCCCGGCCGCCATCTGCTGTGCCACCTCGGCGTTCACCGGACCGCGCGCGTCGAGGAGCGCGCCGTCGACACCCAGAACATCGTGCTTCAGAGCGGTGGCGTAAGCGGTCACGGACCCGCGGAAGACCCGCGAGGCCCCCGGCACCGATGTGAGCTCCGCGGCCACCAGGCCGCCGGTCAGGGACTCGGCAGCGGCGAGGGTCTCACCGCGCCCGGCGAGCGTCCGGAGCACCAGGGCTGCGGCGCTCACCGTGCGGCCCGCTCCGCCGCAAGCCCCATACGCCGCGCCGTCACAGCCTGCTGTACATAGTCAAGTCCGGTCACCACGGTCAGCACCACGGCGACCGCCATGACCCAGAACCGCAGCGTGGCCAGCGGGCCGGTGAGAGCCAGGACGTACATCCCCACCGCCGTGCCCTGCGCCAGCGTCTTGAGCTTTCCGCCCCGGCTGGCCGGAATCACCGCGTGCCTGATCACCCAGAACCGCATGAGCGTGATGCCCAGCTCACGGAAGAGGATCACCCCCGTCACCCACCAGGGCAGATCTCCGAGATACGACAGGCAGATCAGCGCCGCCCCCATGATCGCCTTGTCGGCGATGGGATCGGCGATCTTGCCGAAGTCGGTGACCAGGTTGTACGTACGGGCCAGATGACCGTCGAAGATGTCAGTGATCATCGCGACGGCGAAGGCGGCCCATGCCCAGGCACGCCACTCCGGGTCATAGCCCCCGTCATGGAGCAGCAGGAGGACGAAGCCGGGCACGAGGACCAGCCGGACCATGGTGAGCAGGTTGGCGACGTTCCACAGGCTGGCCTGGTTGACGGCCGCAGCGCCCAGCTTGCCCCCGGGGGCCGGCTTTGCTCCGGTACCGCCGGTGGCGGATGCCGGGACTCCGGTCATCTGCCTGCCTCCTCACCGAGACACTCGGCCACCAGGTCGACGCCTTCGGTACCGACCACCTTTGCCACGACCATACGGCCGGGGACGAGGCCCTCGCTTGCCGTGAAGATCACCTGGCCGTCCGTCTCGGGGGCCTGGTGCTCCGCGCGGCCCACCGCGCCGTCCACCTCGTCGACTGACTCGACCAGCACCGACAGGGTGTCACCGAGCCGCTCCTCGGCCCGCTGGGAGGTCAGCTCCTCGGCGAGGCGGGAAATGTGCGCCAGCCGCTCGGCGATGACGTCGGCGTCCAGCTTGTTCTCGTAACCGACCGCCTCGGTACCGTCCTCGTCGGAGTAACCGAAGACTCCGATGGCATCCAGCCGCGCCCCGGTGAGGAAGCGCTCGAGCTCGGCGAGGTCGGCCTCGCTCTCGCCGGGGAAGCCCACGATGAAGTTGGACCGGACCCCCGCCTGCGGAGCCTTGCCGCGGATGGTGTCCAGCAGCTCGAGGAACCTGTCGGTGTCCCCGAAGCGCCGCATCGCACGCAGCACGCCGGGCGCCGAGTGCTGGAAGGAGAGGTCGAAGTAGGGCGCGACCTTCGGTGTCGAGGTCAGGACGTCGATGAGTCCGGGGCGCATCTCGGCGGGCTGCAGATAGCTGACGCGGATCCGCTCGATGCCCTCGACCTCGGCGAGCTCGGGCAGCAGCGTCTCCAGAAGCCGGATGTCGCCGAGGTCCTTGCCGTACGAGGTGTTGTTCTCGGAGACCAGCATGACCTCCTTCACACCCTGTCCGGCCAGCCAGCGCGTCTCACCGAGGACATCGGACGGACGCCGGGAGATGAAGGAACCGCGGAAGGAGGGGATGGCGCAGAAGGAACAGCGGCGGTCGCAGCCCGACGCCAGCTTCACCGACGCGACGGGGCTGTTTCCGAGCCGGCGCCGCAGCGGCGCCCGGGGTCCGGAAACCGGAGCGACACCTTCCGGAAGGTCCTCCGGCGGTGCGTCCTGGGCGTGGCCCGGAAGTGCGACCGAGGACGAGTCCTGCCGGTCGGCCGGGCTGATCGGCAGCAGCTTGCGCCGGTCGCGCGGGGTGTGCGAGGCGTGGATTCCGCCGTTGAGGATGGTCTGGAGCCGGTCGGAGATATCCGCGTAGTCGTCGAACCCGAGGATTCCGTCCGCCTCCGGGAGGGCTTCGGCGAGGTCCTTGCCGTACCGCTCGGCCATGCAGCCGACCGCGACGACGGCCTGGGTTCTGCCGTGATCCTTGAGATCATTGGCTTCGAGCAGGGCGTCTACGGAGTCCTTTTTGGCGGCTTCGACGAATCCGCAGGTGTTGACGACGGCCACGTCAGCAGCGGCGGCGTCCTCGACGAGGTCCCAGCCGTCCGCTGCCAGGCGGCCTGCGAGCTCCTCCGAGTCCACCTCGTTACGGGCGCAGCCAAGAGTGACAAGGGCGACGGTACGGCGTTCGGGCATGGGCTCAAGACTACTTTGTCCCGGCCCATACCCGATCCGCGAGGGTGATCAGCCGACCTCGGGGTCGCCCTTGGTGTAGGAAAGACGCTCGACCTGGCCTGTCTGGAAGTCGTTCTGGACGTCCTTGCCGTTCACGAACAACTGGATCGCGCCGGCGTTGCCGAGGATCAGATCGACCTGCTGCCCGTCGGTGAAGGTCCGGGACTCGCCCTTGGCGAGCGTTCCGTCGAAGAGCAGCTTGCCGTTGTGCGCCTTCGCCGAGATCCAGCTCTTGTCGTCGACCGCGGACACCTTGACCGTGACCTTGTCCTTCGGCACGGCCGCGATGGCGCTGTCCGACGGCTCGGGTTTCGGCGGTGCGGATTTGCTGGGGGTGGGCTTCGGCGCCTTGGTGGCGGTCGTGGGACCGCTGGCGACGGAGTTCTTGCCCTGGCTGCCGCTGCCACCGCCGAACATGGTGAAGCCGACGAACCCGATCACGGCGACGATCGCCGCCACCATCGCGGCGGTCCAGTTCGGACGACGGCGCTCGGGCCTGATCCGTTCCGCCTCGAAGAGCGGCGCCGCCGGAGTGGGGGCGGGACGTCCGCCGCGCTCGGCGTCGTACTGCTCGATGAGGGGGGCCGGCTCGACGCCCACGGCGCGGGCGAGCGTGCGGATATGGCCGCGGGCGTACACATCGCCGCCGCAGCGGGAGAAGTCGTCCTGTTCGATCGCGTGCACGATGGGGATGCGCACCCGTGTGGAGGTACTGATCTCGTCAACCGTGAGGCCCGCGGCGATCCGGGCCTGCTGGAGGGTATGACCGATCGAAGGACGGTTGTCTTCGGGGGAGTTGCCGATGGACACGGGGGCGCCTTTCGAGCGTGAGCCACCTGCTGGATGTTCAGTCTAGGGGGGTGGAGAAAGGGTGGGGCAACCGGAGGGCGGAGTTTGTACGCCATCAGGTCTGTCGTTGATCCGGTGTTCCCGGACGGCCCGACTTCGGAACATTTCCCGGCCCTCTCTCCAACTTGACGTACGGCCGGGGGAAACGGTTGCCCTCCGAACCATTACGGATGAGCCTCTCCGCGGATGACCGCGAGTACTCCATCCAGTTCATCGGGCTTCACCATGACGTCGCGGGCCTTCGACCCTTCGCTCGGTCCGACGATGTTCCGCGACTCCATCAGGTCCATGAGCCGGCCCGCCTTGGCGAAGCCGACCCGCAGCTTGCGCTGCAGCATCGACGTCGAACCGAACTGGGTAGAGACAACCAGCTCGGCCGCCTGGCACAGCAGGTCCAGGTCATCGCCGATGTCCTCATCGATCTCCTTCTTCTGTTTGGTGCCGACCACGACGTCATCGCGGAAGACCGGTGCCATCTGGTCCTTGCAGTGCTGGACGACAAGGGCGACCTCGTCCTCGGTCACGAAGGCGCCCTGCATACGGGTCGGCTTGTTCGCACCCATGGGCAGGAAGAGCCCGTCGCCCTTGCCGATCAGCTTCTCCGCGCCCGGCTGGTCGAGGATGACCCGGCTGTCGGCCAGCGACGAGGTGGCGAAGGCGAGCCGGGAAGGCACATTCGCCTTGATCAGCCCGGTGACGACATCGACCGACGGCCGCTGGGTGGCGAGTACCAGATGGATACCGGCAGCCCGTGCCAGCTGGGTGATCCGCACGATCGAATCCTCGACATCCCTCGGCGCGACCATCATCAGGTCCGCCAGCTCATCGACGATCACCAGGAGATAGGGGTACGGCGAGAGCTCGCGTTCGCTGCCCTCCGGCGCCTTTGCCTTGCCGTTGCGCACAGCCTGGTTGAAGTCGTCGATGTGCCGGTAGCCGTACGCGGCGAGGTCGTCGTAGCGCAGGTCCATCTCCCGCACCACCCACTGCAGAGCCTCCGCGGCCTTCTTCGGGTTGGTGATGATCGGGGTGATGAGGTGCGGGATGCCCTCGTAGGCGGTGAGCTCAACCCGCTTGGGATCGACCAGCACCATCCGGACGTCCTCGGGCGTCGCCCTTATCATCACCGAGGTGATCAGACAGTTGATGCAGGAGGATTTGCCCGATCCGGTCGCGCCTGCCACCAGGACGTGCGGCATCTTGGCGAGGTTGGCCATCACGTAGCCGCCCTCGACATCCTTGCCGAGCGCCACCAGCATCGGGTGATCATCCTCGGCCGCGTCCGCGAGGCGCAGCACATCGCCCAGGTTGACCATCTCGCGGTCGGTGTTCGGGATCTCGATACCGACCGCTGACTTCCCCGGGATCGGCGAGATGATCCTCACGTCCGGGCTTGCGACGGCGTAGGCGATGTTCTTGGTGAGTGCGGTGATCCGCTCGACCTTCACGGCGGGACCCAGTTCGACCTCGTACCGGGTGACCGTGGGACCGCGGGTGAAGCCGGTGACAGCGGCGTCGACCTTGAACTCCATGAAGACGTTCGACAGCGCGGCGACGACCACGTCGTTGGCCGCACTGCGGGTTTTCCCGGGCCCACCGCGTTCCAGCAGGTCGAGCGACGGCAGCGCGTAACTGATGTCGCCGGACAGCTGCAGTTGCTCGGCGCGGGCCGGCAGTGGCTCCGACGTCTTCGGCGAAGCCTTGGTCAGATCCGGCACGGACTGGGCCCCGGAGTCCTCGGACCGGGACGGCCGCCCGGCTTCGCGAGCCGACGGCACCGGCGCGGACGGGGACTTCGACGGAGTGGTGCCCTCGACCCGGTCGCGGTCCACCGCCACGCCCTGCGTCAGATCCGCGACCAGCGGCGATGGCGGCAGCCCGTTCAGTACGGCTCCGTCCAGCGCCGCGGCGGCCGCCGCTGCCACATCCACGGCGTCCATGGAGCGGCCGGAAGCGGGCTGCACCGACTGCCGGCGCGGCCGGCGGCGCCGGGTGAGGGCCTCCTCCTCCGCGTCGTCGGGGCCCATCGAGTCAGCGGAGCCCGCGCGGCCGCGGGAGGGTCGCCGGGATCCCGCGGGCAGCGCCTCGCGCCACTGCTCTTCGTACCGCTCGTCGTCCTCCGCCGATTCGTCGCCCGGCGCGGGATCGACGATGCCCAGCCTCGCTCCCAGCGCCCTCAACCGTTGCGGGATGGCGTTGACCGGCGTGGCAGTGACGACCAGCAGCCCGAAGACGGTCAGCAGCAGAAGCAGCGGTACGGCGAGCACCTCGCCCATCATGAAGATCAGCGGCTTGGACGCGGCCCAGCCGATCAGTCCGCCCGCGTCCTGCAGAGCAGCGGTGCCCTCACCGCGTCCCGGCGCGCCACAGGCGATGTGGACCTGCCCGAGAACGCCGACGACCAGCGCGGAGAGCCCGATGACGATCCGCCCGTTGGCCTCCGGCTTCTCCGGATAGAGAATCAGCCGCACGGCGATCGCGCCCAGCAGTATCGGCACCAGCAGGTCGAGCCGGCCGAAGGCGCCGGTGATCAGCATCTCGACGAGATCGCCGACCGGGCCGTGAAGATTCGACCAGGTACCGGCGGCGACGACCAACGCGAGACCGAGCAGCAGCAGGGCGACGCCGTCCTTGCGATGAGCGGGGTCGAGCCCTTTCGCCCCACGGCCTATGCCGCGGAACATGGCACCGACGCCATGGGCGACGCCGAGCCAGAGCGCCCTGATGAGCCGGTACACACCGCCGGTGGGGGACGGTGCCGCCTTGGGCAACGGCCTGGCAGCCGCCTTCCTGGCAGGCGCCCTCCTGGCGGGGACGGTCTTCTTCGCCACAGCCTTCTTCGCTGCGGTCTTCTTCGCGGGCGCCGCCTTCCTGGCTGCGCCCGCTGCACGGCCGGCGCGCGGCTTCGCGGTGCCCGCCGCACCTGGGGAACCATTGCCGGACGTACGTGAGGCCATGCGCCGAGGTTACCGGTGTCGACGCCAACGGACACGTGTGCCCACCGCTTCACCCGTTCGTGTCGCCCTGCAAAAGAGCCTTCTTGACGCGAAATCAGCCGGACTGGCCGTCAGTTCTGCGAGGGGAGCGAGGGTGCGACTCCCCCGGCACCTGGTTCCAGCGCGTCGAGAGCCCTGCGGAGCCCGGTGAGTTTGCGTTCCAGGTGTGCCGCAGTGGCGACCGCGGCGGCGTCCGCCGACTCGTCGTCGAGCTGTTTGGAGAGCGCCTCGGCCTGTTCCTCAACTGCCGCGAGCCGGGCCGAGAGTTCGGCCAGCAGCCCGGCGGGCTCCTTGGTGTCGCCGACCGCGTGGCCGTTCCCCTCCAGCTGGAGACGGAGCAGTGCCGCCTGCTCGCGGAGTTGGCAGTTTTTCATATAAAGCTCGACGAAGACCGAGACCTTCGCGCGGAGCACCCACGGATCGAACGGCTTGGAGATGTAGTCCACCGCCCCCGCGGCATAACCGCGGAAGGTGTGGTGCGGCCCGTGGTTGATCGCGGTGAGGAAGATGATCGGGATGTCCCGGGTCCGCTCTCGCCGCTTGATGTGCGCGGCCGTCTCGAAACCGTCCATGCCCGGCATCTGGACGTCCAGCAGAATGACTGCGAAGTCGTCCGTAAGCAGCGCTTTGAGCGCCTCCTCCCCTGACGATGCCCGCACCAGTGTCTGATCGAGCGCAGAGAGGATGGCCTCCAGCGCCAGCAGATTCTCCGGCCGGTCATCGACCAGGAGGATCTTGGCCTTCTGTACCATGGCCCGTCCTCCTCGTCCCGGAAGTGCACCGGGCGCCGCCCCAGGGGACGGCTCCGTTACGCCGCCCGTCCTTGTGCCGGTCATGGTAACCGCACCCCGCCTGTCGCCACACCCTGTCACCGCAATGTCACTGTGCACGTACCAGAAACGTGGCGGGAGACCAGAAGGTTCCCCGGATACCCCGGGCTCACACGCCTCCCGCCACACTCAGTCAACAAGTCGCGATGATCGGCCCCGTAATCGATCACTCCCCGCTCATCCATTGCTCCATGACAGTGAGCAGGTGATCAGGATCGACCGGCTTGGTCACATAATCGGAAGCGCCGGACTCGATGGCCTTCTCCCTGTCGCCCTTCATCGCCTTGGCGGTCAGAGCGATGATCGGCAGCCCCGCGAACTGCGGCATCCGCCGGATCGCCGTCGTCGTCGCGTAACCGTCCATCTCCGGCATCATGATGTCCATCAGGACCAGCGTCAGATCATCGTGCTGTTCGAGGACTTCGATACCCTCACGGCCGTTCTCCGCATACAGCACCGAGAGACCGTGCTGCTCGAGAACGCTGGTGAGCGCGAAGACGTTGCGGATGTCGTCATCGACGATGAGCACCTTCTCCCCGTTGAACTGGAAGACCCGGCGCGGCTCGGGGGCAGCCTCCTGCTCGTCCCCGGCCCACGGCTCCTGAGCCGTCGTCGACGCCTCCTGGGTGGCAGGTGTGCCGGGGAGCGCCGTCTGCCGGCCCGCGGAACCCAGCGCCTTGCGCCGGCGCCGGAAGAGACCCGCGGGGCCGCCCTGGCCGTCCGTGGCAGCCATCCCGCCGTTCCTGCCGGACTCGGCGGCGTCACCACGGCCGTTCTCGCCCGGAGCTCGCTCCGGACCACCGCCATTGAGCTGCGGGTACCCCTGGGGCGGAAGTTCACTGGGGTGCAGCGGCAGATAGAGCGTGAACGTCGAGCCGCGCCCCGGCTCGCTCGCCGCGTGGATCTCACCACCGAGCAGCCGCGCGATCTCCCGGCTGATGGAAAGGCCGAGGCCGGTACCGCCGTACTTGCGGCTGGTCGTGCCGTCCGCCTGCTTGAACGCCTCGAAGATCACCCGCATCTTCGTCGACGCGATCCCGATGCCGGTGTCGGTGACCGAGAAGGCGATCAGATCGGCGTCGGGGTCCCGCAGTGAGCCCGCTTCGAGCAACTGGGCACGGATGGCGGTGGGCACATTGGCGTTGGCCGGCCTGATCACCAGCTCCACCGCCCCGGTGTCGGTGAACTTCACCGCGTTGGACAGCAGATTACGCAGCACCTGCAGCAGCCGCTGTTCGTCGGTGTGCAGGGTGGCGGGCAGTTCGGGCGACACCCTGACCGAGAAGTCCAGGCCCTTCTCCGCGGTGAGCGGCCGGAAGGTGGCCTCGACGTAGTCGACGAGCTGGACCAGCGCGATCCTGGTCGGACTGACGTCCATCTTGCCCGCCTCGACCTTCGACAGGTCGAGGATGTCGTTGATCAGCTGGAGCAGATCCGAACCGGCCCCATGAATCGTCTCGGCGAACTCCACCTGCTTCGGGGAGAGGTTCCCCTCGGCGTTGTCGGCGAGCAACTTTGCCAGGATCAAAAGGGAGTTGAGCGGGGTGCGCAACTCGTGCGACATGTTCGCCAGGAATTCCGACTTGTACCGCATCGAGACGGCGAGCTGTTCGGCACGCTCCTCGAGCACCTGCCTGGCCTCTTCGATCTCGGTGTTCTTCACCTCGATGTCGCGGTTCTGCTGCGCCAGCAGCTCGGCCTTCTCCTCGAGTTCGGCATTGGAGGCCTGCAGCGCCTTCTGCCGGTTCTCCAGTTCGGCGGACCGCTCACGGAGCTGCTCGGTGAGTTCCTGCGACTGCTTCAGCAGCACCTCGGTCTTGGTGTTGACACTGATGGTGTTGACGCTGGTCGCGATCATTTCCGCGATCTGGTTCAGGAAGTCCTTCTGGATATGGGTGAAGGGCTGGAAGGACGCCAGCTCGATCACACCGAGCACCTGTCCTTCGAACAGCACCGGCAGCACGATGACGTGCGCCGGCGGCGCCTCGCCGAGACCGGAGGAGATCTTCAGATAGCCCGGCGGCACGTTCTCCACCAGGATCGTGCGTTTTTCCTCTGCCGCCGTCCCGATGAGCGTCTCACCGGGCCTGAAGGTCGTCGCCATGGTGCCGGCGGAGTATCCGTAACTTCCGCTCATCCGCAACTCGTACGAGCTCTCGCCACCGGCGACGACCTCGGCGGAGCTGCCGTTGCCGCTCGCCATCGCCAGGAAGAACGCACCGTGCTGCGCCGAGACGACGGGGGTGAGCTCGCTCATGATCAGCGACGCCACGTCCGCAAGATCCCGGCGGCCCTGCATCAGGCCGGAGATACGGGCCAGATTGCCCTTCAGCCAGTCCTGTTCCTTGTTGGCGACCGTGGTGTCACGCAGGTTGGCGATCATCGTGTTGATGTTGTCCTGGAGCGCCTGGATCTCGCCCGCGGCATCCACGTCGATCTTCAGGTTGAGGTCACCGCGGGTCACCGCGGTGGCGACCGCAGCGATGGCCCGCACCTGACGGGTCAGGTTCCCGGCCATCTCGTTCACCGACTCGGTGAGGTCGCGCCAGGTGCCGTCCACATCGCGCACCCGCGCCTGGCCGCCCAGCTGCCCTTCGGTGCCCACCTCACGGGCGACCCGGGTCACCTGGTCGGCGAAGCTCGACAACTGGTCGACCATGGTGTTGATGGTGGTCTTCAACTCGAGGATCTCGCCCTGGGCGTCGATATCGATCTTCTTCGTCAGATCACCCTTGGCGATGGCCGTGGTGACGGTGGCGATCTGACGCACCTGTCCGGTCAGGTTGGACGCCATCGAGTTCACCGACTCGGTGAGGTCCTTCCATGTACCCGACACTCCGGGCACGCGCGCCTGGCCGCCGAGCGAACCCTCGGTGCCCACCTCACGGGCCACCCTGGTCACCTCGTCGGCGAACGACGACAGAGTCGTCACCATGGTGTTGACGGTGTCGGCGAGCTGGGCGACCTCGCCCCGCGCTTCCACCGTGACCTTCTTGGTCAGGTCTCCGTTCGCGACCGCGGTGGCGACCTGCGCGATGTTGCGGACCTGGCTCGTCAGGTTGTTGGCCATCAGGTTGACGTTGTCGCTGAGGTCCTCCCAGATGCCGGTGACCCCGCGCACCCGGGCCTGGCCGCCGAGGATGCCCTCGGTGCCCACCTCGCGGGCGACGCGGGTCACCTGCTCCGCGAACGACGACAGCTGATCGACCATCGTGTTGACCGTGGTGACCAGTTCGAGGATCTCGCCCTTGGCGTCGACGGTGATCTTCTTCGACAGATCGCCCTTGGCCACCGCGGTGGTGACCTCGGCGATGTTCCGCACCTGGGACGTCAGGTTGTTGGCCATGAAGTTGACGGACTGGGTGAGGTCCTTCCACGTACCGGACACACCCTGCACCTCGGCCTGGCCGCCGAGGATCCCCTCGGTGCCCACCTCACGGGCGACCCGGGTCACCTGCTCCGCGAACGACGACAGCTGATCGACCATCGTGTTCAGGGTGTTCTTGAGCTCCAGGATCTCGCCCCGGGCATCCACATCGATCTTCTGCGACAGATCACCACGGGCAACCGCGGTCGCCACCTGGGCGATATTGCGGACCTGGGCGGTGAGGTTGCCGGCCATGCCGTTCACCGAGTCGGTCAGATCACGCCATACTCCGGCCACTCCGGGGACCTGCGCCTGGCCGCCCAGACGGCCGTCGGTACCCACCTCACGGGCCACCCTGGTCACCTGATCGGCGAAGGCGGAGAGCTGGTCGACCATCGTGTTGATGGTGTTCTTGAGCTCCAGGATCTCGCCCCGGGCATCCACATCGATCTTCTGCGACAGATCACCACGGGCAACCGCGGTGGTCACCTGGGCGATCTGGCGGACCTGCGAGGTCAGGTTCCCCGCCATGAAGTTGACGGAGTCGGTGAGTTCCTTCCAGGTGCCGCTGACGCCGTCCACCCGGGCCTGGCCACCGAGACGGCCCTCCGTGCCCACGTCACGCGCCATCCGGGTCACCTGATCGGCGAAGGACGACAACTGCGCCACCATCGTGTTGACGGTGTTCTTCAGCTCCAGCATCTCGCCGGCCACATCGACGGTGACCTTCTGCGACAGATCACCGTTGGCGACCGCCGTGGTCACCTGGGCGATGTCCCTCACCTGACCGGTGAGGTTGCGGAAGGCCGTGTTCACCGAGTCGGTCAGGTCCTTCCAGGTACCGGCGGCCCCGGGCACCTCGGCCTGGCCGCCCAGGCGGCCCTCGACGCCGACCTCGCGGGCGACCCGGGTGACCTCGGAACCGAAGGACTGCAGCTGGTCCACCATCGTGTTGACGGTGTTCTTCAGCTCCAGCATCTCGCCGGCCACATCGACGGTGACCTTCTGGGTCATGTCGCCGTTGGCCACCGCCGTGGTGACCTGGGCGATGTCCCTCACCTGAGTGGTGAGGTTGCGGAAGACGGTGTTGACCGAGTCGGTCAGGTCCTTCCAGGTGCCGGCGGCGCCGGGCACCTGTGCCTGGCCGCCGAGCAGCCCCTCCGCGCCGACCTCGCTCGCCACCCGGGTCACTTCGTCCGCGAACGTACGGAGTGTCTCGGTCATCTGGTTGATCGTCTCGGCGAGCTGGGCGACCTCGCCCCGGGCGCTCACCGTGACCTTCTGCGAGAGATCGCCGTTGGCGACTGCCGTGGTGACCTCCGCGATACCGCGCACCTGGGATGTCAGGTTGCCGGCCATCGTGTTCACCGAATCGGTCAGGTCCTTCCACACCCCGGCCACACCGGGCACCACCGCCTGGCCGCCGAGTTCGCCCTCCGTACCCACCTCGCGGGCCACCCGGGTCACCTCGGACGAGAACGAGGACAGCTGGTCCACCATCGTGTTTACGGTGTTCTTCAGCTGCAGCATCTCACCGGCGACATGCACGGTGACCTTGCGTGACAGGTCGCCCTTGGCAACTGCTGTCGTCACCAGGGCGATGTCACGCACCTGAGCGGTGAGCCGGTAGGCCATGGTGTTGACCGAGTCCGTGAGGTCCTTCCACGAACCGGACATACCGCGCACCTGGGCCTGCCCGCCGAGCTTGCCCTCGGTACCGACCTCGAGCGCCACTCTGGTGACCTCGTCGGTGAACGCCGATAGCTGGTCGACCAGGTTGTTGACGGTGCGCGCGACCTTCAGGAACTCGCCGCGCAGCGGCCGCTCCACGCCGTCCATCGCCTGGGAGCGCAGGTCCATCCGCTGCTCCAGGTCACCATCGGCCACCGCCGACAGCACTCTTCCGACCTCGGAGACCGGCCGCGCCAGATCGTCGACCAGCTCGTTCGACGCATCGATCGCCGCGGCCCAGGAACCCTCCAGGGCCCCGGTCTCCAGCCTTTCGGTGAGCTTTCCCTCGCGGCCGACCATCCTGCGCACCCGGGCGATCTCGCCGGTGAGGTGGAGGTTCCGGTCGGCGACCTCGTTGAAAACGGCCGCGATCTCGGCCATCGGGCCCTCGCCCGAGACCGTCAGACGCCGGCGGAAATTCCCGTCGCGCATCGCGGCCAGAGCGGTCAGGAGTCTGCCCAGGGCGGCGGTATCCACCTCAGTTGTCCCATTGTGTCGCTTTTTAGGGGACTGTCCGCTTTTTGCACGCGTGTTCTTGCCACGCGTCGCCGTGCCAGACTCCACCGTGTCCCTCCCGCAGGGGTTGGCCGTACTGCCCGGGCTGTCTTGAGAAGCTTGCCCAGTGTTTCACCATGGCAGAACCAGGCCATAACAGTTCGGCAGCTTTGCATACCGTCCCCGCCCTCTCAGGGCGGAAACCCTGTGACCGGCATCCGCACGGACTGCGAAGGTAAGTAACCTGGCATCCGGCTGTCCAACCGTCCCGGTCCGCCCGGCGGGGGCGGAGGCACCAGTACTACCACCGGGCACCGAGGGGCGGGGCACATGGCAGAGCCGGGCGTCGAGACGCGTACGAGGAGTTCTGTGATCACCGCGCGGGCGGCTGCCAGCTTCGAACCGGTCGGGCGGTCGGTAGCGACCGCCCGAGCTTTTGTCCGCGACACACTCCAGGGCTGGGGCTACTCCGACGTCGTCGACGACGCTGTCGTCCTCACCAGTGAGCTTGTCACCAACGCCGTGGTCCACGCGGGCACCACCGCGGATGTGCTGTGCCTGCGCACCGACGAGGGCATTCGCGTCGAGGTCGCCGACCACTATCCGGAGCGTGAAGTCCCGCTCCAGACCACCGGGCAGTCGTTCGGCAGCCCCGACAGCGAGGGCGGCCGCGGGCTGCTGCTCTGCGCTGCCCTCGCCTCCCGCTGGGGGGTGGACTACACCCCCACCCAGAAGCAGGTCTGGTTCCAGCTCGACCTGCCGCAGCGCCCGGTGGGTGCCCGCTCGGCGGGTCCGCTGCTCCCCGTGCCGCTGCTGCCTGTCGCCGACAGCCATGTGCGGGTGGCCGTGATCCAGATCGACCGTACGGGGGCGGTGTCCGCCTGGAACGAGGACGCCGAGGAGCTGTTCGGCTATCCGGCCAAGCATGTCGTCGGCAAGCAGCTGACCGATTTCGCGGCCTGGCCGCACACCCCCGGCACCGGCACCGGGATCGCCGAGGCGCTCCAGTTGTCCAGGTGGGAGGGCAGCTACGGCATCAGCGGCGCGGACGGCCGGGTCGTCCCCGTGTACGCGTCGCATTTGCGGGTACGCGATGCCGAGGGCGAGCCTTCGACGGTCTGCCTGCTGGTCCGCGAACAGGAACGCGCGGTCCTGCAGACCCCGCAGCGGGCTCCTCAGAATGCTGCCAACTCCTTCACCGACAACCACACCACCGACCCCTTCGAAGTCTTCATCGGCTCTCCTGCACCGGACGACCTCGACAGCCTGCTCCAGCGCACCGTGGAGCGTGCTCGGGACATGCTCGACGCGGACGCGGGCTTTCTGCTGCTCGCGACCGACGACGAGACCGAACTCGAGGTACGGGCCACCACCGGCCTCCCATCGGCCCGCCAGCGTTTCGCCCGGGTACCCGTCGAAACCGGTGCGGGACGCTACGGGTCAGCGCGGATGCCCGCCGTTCATGAGGATCTGGCCGCCGTCCCCGGCGCGGTTCCGCTGTTGAACGGCACCGGGATGCGGTCGGTCGTCACCGTCCCGCTCAAGGTCGAGGGCCGCCTCACCGGTTCACTCGGCGTCTCCGCGGAGGCTCCAGGCCGGTACTCCAACGAAGAGGCGCTGCGCCTGCAGTTCGCTGCCGACCGCATCGCACTCGCCGTGGAGTCCGCCCGTCTCGGTGAATTGGAGAAGCTCCGCCGGGGCTCCCTCTCCTTCCTGGTGGAAGCGTCCGACCTGCTGGCCGGCACGCTCGACCGTGACCAGACACTGGCGCTGATGGCGCAGATGACCGTGCCGACACTGGCCGCCTGGTGCGCCGTCTACACGATCGCCGACCAGTCGTCGGAGCCCTACCTCTCGTATGTGCTGCACGAGGACGAGGAACGGATCGACGGCCTCAAGGCGCTGCTGTCCAAGATCAACCCGCCCGAGCCCGTTCCCACCCCCGGCGCCCGGATCTGGGCCGCTCCCGGGGAGGCCGCCCATCAGGCTGCGCTGACCTCGTCGATGCGCAGTCTCGGTCTGGGCTCCACCCCCGCTCTCGGCTCCGGGATCGGCACGACGCTGGCCACCGCCGCGGCCGTGGGCGGCGAGACTGTCGTCCTGCCGCTCGTCGCCCGTAACCGTGTCATCGGCATGCTCACTCTCGGGAAGCCGTCCGACGACCACTTCCGCCAGGAGATCCTGGAACTCGCCGAGGACCTCTCCCGGCGTGCTGCGCTCGCCCTCGACAACGCCCGCCTCTACTCGGAGCGCACGGCGATCAGCCAGGCCCTGCAGCGCAGCCTGCTCCCGCCCGGCCTGCCCGAGGTGCCCAACGTGGAGGTCGAGGTCATCTACCGGGCGGCCGGCGAGGGAAACGAGGTCGGCGGCGACTTCTACGATCTCTTCCCGATCCGCGACGGTGCCTACGGCTTCGCGATCGGCGATGTCTGCGGCACCGGCCCGGAGGCAGCGGCAGTCACCGGCCTGGCCCGGCACGCGCTCCGTCTTCTCGCCCGTGAGGGCTTCGGAGGGCCGGCGGTCCTGGAACGTCTGAATGCGGCCATTCTCGACGAGGGCTCCCGCAGCCGTTTTCTGACCCTGCTGTACGGCGAGCTGTGGCCGCAGGAGGACGGCAGCGCCGTGCTCAAGATGGTCTGCGCCGGCCACCCGCTTCCCCTGAGGCTGCGTCAGGACGGCTCGGTGGAGTCCGCGGCCGAACCGCAACCGCTGCTCGGTGTCATGGAGGATCTGGAGCTGTACGAGCAGACCATCACCCTCGACCCGGGCGATGTGCTGCTCTGCGTCACCGACGGAGTGACCGAACGCCGGGAAGGCACCCGGATGCTCGGGGACGACGGTCTGGCGGATGTCCTCAGCACGTGTACGGGCCTGACCGCCGGCGCGGTAGCGGGACGCATCCTGCGGGCGGTGGAGCGCTTCGCCGCGGAGCCGGCGTCGGACGACATGGCGATCCTTGCCATGCGCGTCCCCGAGCCGCACGCCAACTAGTGCCGTGGCAGGCGTTGTTCACCTGGGCGTGAATGGCTGCCCGCTCCGGCACCGGCGGCTCTGTCAGGCGATCCAGTGCGGTCGCCTGGCAGGGGACGGGACGGGGAGGCCGTCGGCGAGCGCGGTCGCCAGTCGGCGGACGGCCTCGCGCAGCGTGTCCGGGGGCTCCGTGTAAGGGATGCGCAGACGCTGTTCGAGCAGGCCGGGGTCGGTGGCGAAGTAACCGCCGCCCTCGATCCGTACCCCGTAGTCGAGTGCTCGCTCGGCCAGCGCCGAGGCGACGGGCTCGCCCAGATCGGCCCAGAGCGACAGCCCACCGGGCGGCAGTTGCCAGGTCCACTGCGGGATGTGCTCCGTCAGGGCGGCGGCCAGGGCGGTGCGTTGTTCGCGAAGCTGTTCCAGCCGGGGTGGCAGGAGTTCTCCGACCCTGCCCAGGAGGGTGAGAGCCAGGAGCTGGTCCAGGACCGAACCGCCCATGTCAGTGGCGACCCGCTGGGCGGCGAGTTCGGTGACCAATTGCGCGGGGGCGCGCAACCAGCCCATTCGCAGGCCGCCCCAGTGGGTCTTGCTCATCGAGCCGGTGGTGATGGTCTGGCCGGCCCCGCCGGGCGTGGCATGGGAGGCGAAGGTCTCGGGGGCGGGGACGTCGAGAGCGAGCTCGGCCAGGGTCTCGTCGATGACCAGCCAGGTGCCGGAGCGCTGAGCGGCGCGCAGGATGCGGGCCCGCTCCTCACGGGGCATCAGGCATCCGGTCGGGTTGTGGAAGTCGGGGATCAGATAAGCGAGTTGAGGCACCGTCTGACGCAGAGTCGATTCGATGATCTCGACGTCCCAGCCGGTCTCCGTCACCGGGACCGACACGGTGCGAAGGCGGGCACGGCGCATGGCCTCCAGAGCGTTCGGGTAGGACGGGTTCTCCACCATGACCCGGTCGCCGGGGCTGCACAGCAGCCCCATGACCAGTGTGAGCGCGTGCTGAGCGCCCGAGGTAACCAGGATCTGTTCGGGCACGGTGGCCAGGCCGCGCCGGGTGAAGCGTTCGGCGATGACGGCGCGCAGTTCCGGAAGCCCGTACGGGTGGTACCCGGAGGTGTGCGCATGTCCGGCCAGCTGGGGGGTGATCTGGGCGAGGGCGTCCGCGAGGGTGCTGTGCGGCAGCCCTGGGGCTGCCCTGGCCAGGTCGATCGCGGCGTCCTGGAGTCCGAGGAGCCGGGTGACGCCGTTCGGGGTGCGGCCTTCCGGCAGGGTCGTCCAGGTACCGGAGCCCTGACGGCTGTGCGCGTAACCGCTCTCCCGCAGCAGGTCGTACACGGCGGTGACGGTGGCCCTGCTGGTCTTCAGCGCGGCGGCCAGCTCCCGCTCGGCGGGAAGCCTGACGTGCAGGGCGATCCTCCCGTCCAGGATCAGCGCGCTGATCGCCCGCGCGAGGTGCCGGTAGGCGGGCTTCATCTCCGCCGGATCCGGCAACAGAGCGGCGAGCTGCCTGCTCCCCAGCGTTCGTCCGGCGCGGCTCGCGCGGTCCACGGACTGGAACTGATCCGGGTCTGCCATACCACTCTCCGAGAATTGGCCATGCCATCTGGGCCAATCACACTACAGAATCACCGCCAGTGACATTCCGACACCTGACCAGAGGGGAGACAGCCGGTATGGCGCAGGAGATAACCGACCGCTGGGAGCGCGACCGCCAACGCCGGTACGAGGAACGCGCCGCTACGCCGCGGACGTCCCGCACGCGTACGCCCAAGGCTCCGCCGCCCCTCAGCCGCGTCTCCTTCGGAGAGCGTCCGCTGAGACGTCTCCCCCAGCTGTTCACCGGCCTGGCCCTGTACGGATTCAGCCTTGCGCTCATGGTCCGGGCTTCGCTCGGCGTCAACCCATGGAGCGTGCTCTACGAGGGTCTCGAGCGCCATACGTCGCTCAGCTTCGGCACGATCAGCGGCGTCGTCGGCGTTCTTGTACTGCTGCTGTGGATTCCGCTGAAACAACGACCGGCGTTCGGCACCTTCGCCAACATCATCGTCCTTGCGTACACATCAGACCTCGGTCTTCTGCTCGTCCCCCGGCATCTCGGCATCCCGGCCCGGGGCGGTCTGTTGGCCGGGGGTGTGCTGCTCAACGGCTTGTCCGTCGCGGTCTACGTCGGAGCACGCTTCGGCCCCGGCCCCCGGGACGGTCTGATGACCGGTGCGGCCGGTGCGACCGGGCGGTCCATGAGGAGCATCCGCACGCTGATGGAGATCACCGTGCTCATCGTGGGCCGGCTGCTCGGCGGGAATGTGGGGGCCGGCACCGTGCTGTACGCACTGGCGGTTGGACCCGTCACTCAGTTCTTCCTGCCCTGGTTCGCCTACCGGAGCACCGCGGATTCCCGTACGGGCGGCACGGAGACATGAGAAAGGGCCCTCGCCGATCGGCGAGGGCCCTTCTGTTCTCCGGAGCCCCAATACGGAATCGAACCGTAGACCTTCTCCTTACCATGGAGACGCTCTACCGACTGAGCTATTGGGGCGCAGCAACAAGATAGATCATACCTGAAGCTGGGGGTACTCAAAGCCATCGTGGACGGCCTGGGCAGACCGCTGACACTGCGCGCTAGAAGGCGGGTTGGAGCAGACCGCCCAGCGCGTTGCACGAGGACACCATGCGCTGGAGTTCCCGGCGGCTCATCGAGGCATGGACCGGGAGCGCGAGGGTCTCGTCGGCGGCCCGCTCGGTCTCCGGAAGCCGAAGGCCACTGCGGAAGGCCGGCTTCCGGTGCACGGGGATCTGCACCGGCACCTCACAGCCCACCCCTCTGCCTCGCAACGCCCGTGCGAAGGCGTCACGGTCGGGACGGCCATTGCCCGGAACCCGTACGACATACCGCTGGTAGCTGTGCCCCTCGCATGGATCGGGTGTGCGCACCCCCGTCAGACGCCCCGTCAGAAAGGCGGCGTGGCGGCGTCGCTGCTCGACTTCGCCGGCCTCGATGGCGGTGGCCCCCGGCCCGACGAGCAACAGCCCGTGTATGGAGGCCAACTGGTCCAGGCGCGCCTGCTCGGGCGGGCAGCCGAAGGCGGGAAGTGCTACGACGGCGGCAGTACGTGAGGTGAGTGCGGCAGCGACGGCACCCGGGTCAAGGCAGTAGCTCGACGGATCTATGTCGGCGAACACGGGCCGTGCCCCGACGAGCACCACCCCCTCGGCCGCTTCGGTGTCCGCGTATGCGGACACGATGACCTCATCGCCGGCTCCCACGCCGGCGGACTTCAGAAACCTCGCGGTGTTCATGGCTCCATGCTCATCGGCCCATGTGAACGAGAGGTGACCGGACATAAAAAAACGCCAGCCCCTGAACCGAAGTTCAGGGGCTGGCGATGAAAAATTGTTCGGCGGCGTCCTACTCTCCCACAGGGTCCCCCCTGCAGTACCATCGGCGCTGAAAGGCTTAGCTTCCGGGTTCGGAATGTAACCGGGCGTTTCCCTAACGCAATGACCACCGAAACACTATGAAATTAACGAAACCGGATATGGACACGGCTGTTCGTTATTTCAGAACTAACACAGTGGACGCGAGCAACTGAGGACAAGCCCTCGGCCTATTAGTACCAGTCAGCTCCACCCGTTACCGGGCTTCCACATCTGGCCTATCAACCCAGTCGTCTACTGGGAGCCTTAACCTCTCAAGGAGGTGGGAATACTCATCTCGAAGCAGGCTTCCCGCTTAGATGCTTTCAGCGGTTATCCTTTCCGAACGTAGCCAACCAGCCATGCCCTTGGCAGGACAACTGGCACACCAGAGGTTCGTCCGTCCCGGTCCTCTCGTACTAGGGACAGCCCTTCTCAATATTCCTACGCGCACAGAGGATAGGGACCGAACTGTCTCACGACGTTCTAAACCCAGCTCGCGTACCGCTTTAATGGGCGAACAGCCCAACCCTTGGGACCGACTCCAGCCCCAGGATGCGACGAGCCGACATCGAGGTGCCAAACCATCCCGTCGATATGGACTCTTGGGGAAGATCAGCCTGTTATCCCCGGGGTACCTTTTATCCGTTGAGCGACGGCGCTTCCACAAGCCACCGCCGGATCACTAGTCCCGACTTTCGTCCCTGCTCGACCCGTCGGTCTCACAGTCAAGCTCCCTTGTGCACTTACACTCAACACCTGATTGCCAACCAGGCTGAGGGAACCTTTGGGCGCCTCCGTTACTCTTTAGGAGGCAACCGCCCCAGTTAAACTACCCATCAGACACTGTCCCTGATCCGGATCACGGACCGAGGTTAGACATCCAGCACGACCAGAGTGGTATTTCAACGGCGACTCCACAACCACTGGCGTGGCCGCTTCAAAGTCTCCCACCTATCCTACACAAGCCGAACCGAACACCAATATCAAACTGTAGTAAAGGTCCCGGGGTCTTTCCGTCCTTCTGCGCGAAACGAGCATCTTTACTCGTAGTGCAATTTCACCGGGCCTATGGTTGAGACAGTCGAGAAGTCGTTACGCCATTCGTGCAGGTCGGAACTTACCCGACAAGGAATTTCGCTACCTTAGGATGGTTATAGTTACCACCGCCGTTTACTGGCGCTTAAGTTCTCAGCTTCGCACGCCCGAAAGCGCACTAACCGGTCCCCTTAACGTTCCAGCACCGGGCAGGCGTCAGTCCGTATACATCGCCTTACGGCTTCGCACGGACCTGTGTTTTTAGTAAACAGTCGCTTCTCGCTGGTCTCTGCGGCCACCCCCAGCTCATGGAGTAAATCCAATCACCAGTGATGGCCCCCCTTCTCCCGAAGTTACGGGGGCATTTTGCCGAGTTCCTTAACCATAGTTCACCCGAACGCCTCGGTATTCTCTACCTGACCACCTGAGTCGGTTTAGGGTACGGGCCGCCATGAAACTCGCTAGAGGCTTTTCTCGACAGCATAGGATCATCCACTTCACCACAATCGGCTCGGCATCAGGTCTCAGCCTTAATGTGTGACGGATTTGCCTATCACACGGCCTACACCCTTACCCCGGGACAACCACCGCCCGGGCTGGACTACCTTCCTGCGTCACCCCATCGCTTACCTACTACCACCTTGGTTCAGCGGCTCCACCACTCCCCTCAACTCCGAAGAGATCAGGGCGGCTTCACGGCCTTAGCATTAATGGGCTCAGTATTGGGCGTTTCAAAGCGGGTACCGGAATATCAACCGGTTGTCCATCGACTACGCCTGTCGGCCTCGCCTTAGGTCCCGACTTACCCTGGGCAGATCAGCTTGACCCAGGAACCCTTAGTCAATCGGCGCACACGTTTCTCACGTGTGTATCGCTACTCATGCCTGCATTCTCACTCGTGAACCGTCCACCACTGCCTTCCGGCGCGGCTTCACCCGGCACACGACGCTCCCCTACCCATCCATACAGGCGTTGGCCCTATGTGTATGAATGACACGACTTCGGCGGTACGCTTGAGCCCCGCTACATTGTCGGCGCGGAATCACTTGACCAGTGAGCTATTACGCACTCTTTCAAGGGTGGCTGCTTCTAAGCCAACCTCCTGGTTGTCTCTGCGACTCCACATCCTTTCCCACTTAGCGTACGCTTAGGGGCCTTAGTCGATGCTCTGGGCTGTTTCCCTCTCGACCATGGAGCTTATCCCCCACAGTCTCACTGCCGTGCTCTCACTTACCGGCATTCGGAGTTTGGCTAAGGTCAGTAACCCGGTAGGGCCCATCGCCTATCCAGTGCTCTACCTCCGGCAAGAAACACACGACGCTGCACCTAAATGCATTTCGGGGAGAACCAGCTATCACGGAGTTTGATTGGCCTTTCACCCCTAACCACAGGTCATCCCCCAGGTTTTCAACCCTGGTGGGTTCGGTCCTCCACGACCTCTTACAGCCGCTTCAACCTGCCCATGGCTAGATCACTCCGCTTCGGGTCTAGAGCGTGCAACTCAAACGCCCTATTAGGACTCGCTTTCGCTACGGCTTCCCCACACGGGTTAACCTCGCTACACACCGCTAACTCGCAGGCTCATTCTTCAAAAGGCACGCAGTCACGACTGACAGCACAAGTGCTGCCAGCGACGCTCCCACGGCTTGTAGGCACACGGTTTCAGGTACTATTTCACTCCGCTCCCGCGGTACTTTTCACCATTCCCTCACGGTACTATCCGCTATCGGTCACCAGGGAATATTTAGGCTTAGCGGGTGGTCCCGCCAGATTCACACGGGATTTCTCGGGCCCCGTGCTACTTGGGAGTCACACAAGCAAGCCGTTGATGTTTCAGCTACGGGGGTCTTACCCTCTACGCCGGACCTTTCGCATGTCCTTCGCCTACACCAACGGTTTCTGACTTGCCCAACAGCCGGCAGACTGTTGAAGTGCAATCCCACAACCCCGCATGCGCAACCCCTGCCGGGTATCACACACATACGGTTTGGCCTCATCCGGTTTCGCTCGCCACTACTCCCGGAATCACGGTTGTTTTCTCTTCCTGAGGGTACTGAGATGTTT